>NZ_CP097635.1:2492663-2804246 GCF_023573145.1 Aquincola tertiaricarbonis | reverse complement strand
CTGCTGGCGGGACTGGCCGCTCTGGCCTGGCGCCGCCGCCAGAGGCCCTCACCACTTCCCTGACACGACACCTGGAGCACCTCGGATGAAGCTTTCAAGATGCCTGCCTGCCAGCGCCGTGCTGGTTCTGGCGTGCCTGGCCGCGACGCAGGCCAGCGCGCAATACGCCGCGCCGATGCGCGATGTCGAGAACCCCGACCGCTTTCCGTACATGGCCAGCGGCTCAGGCTCGCTGGAGCCGCCGTTCGTCAATGGCTTCATCCAGTTCGCCACGCCCGCGGGCAGGCGCTACGTGCTGGAGCAGGTGTCGCTGCAGTGCTTCACCCCTTCGGCCACCGACCAGATCACCTCGGTCACACTGTCGGTGCTGCAGAACCAGGGCAATGCCTCCATCGGCTATGGCGCACCTGTCTTGCAGATGACGCGCCGCGGCCCGGCCCCCTTCGGCGGCTTCGTCTGGACGGGCCATGCGCTGATCAAGATGTACGCAGACCCGGAAAGCCTCGCGCCCGATGGCGGCCAGACGATCTCGCTCAACGTGTTCCACACCGAGTCGAACGTCAACGTGAGCTGCAACGGCCTGGTCACCGGCCACACGGTGACGCCATGAGCAGGCAGGTTGCTGCTGCATGCTGCGTCGTGGCCGCGGCCGGGTGGCTGGCCACCGCTACCGTACCGGCGCTGGCGGCCGACGCGGCCGTGCAGGCCCTGAGCACCGGCAACGGCCAGCGCGTCCTGGTGGAAGCGCGCCCGGCCACACCGGTGCCCAGCGCCCCGGTGACCGACACGGTGTGGGTCAACGGCCAGGCGGTGCGGGTGCTGCGCGAGCCCGGTGCAACGCCCGCGGCGGGCGCGCGCGCCGCCGGGGCCACCACCACCAGCTCGGTGCCACCGACCGGTGCACGGGCGGTGACGCTGAGCAACGGCAGCAAGATGTGGGTGCTGCCGGAGCGCTGAAGCACCGCAGCGCCGCGGCCGCAGGCCCGGCCTTCAGGCGGCCGCCTGCGGCACCGCCTGCAGCCTGAAGGCCTCGCTGGCCGGCCCGCTCACGTCGCCCGCCACCGCCGAGTGGCTGAGCTGGAAATGGCCCTGCCGGCGCGGCGTGGCACCCGCCCGGGCCAGCGCCGAGGTCAAGGCCTCATGCGCCAGGGCATCGCCCAGCGCCGCGGCTTCGTAGCCGCACAGCAGCAGCACCCAGTCGGCCGCAGCATCAACCAGCCCGCGGATGCGTTGCTCGGTGGTGGGCGCGATGGCCGGCGCCTCATGGCGCAGCAGGTGCACCCCCACCAGGCCCGGCAGGCTGGCCAGCATGGGGCACAAGGCCTGCATCTCGGCGGCCAGGGTCGCGGCGTCGCCGCCTTCGGCCTGCAGCTGCAGCGTCAGCACCTGGTGGGCCAGCAGCCCGCCGGCGCTGGCCAGCACCCGGCACTGGCTGCGCACCATGTTGCGGTGATGCGGCATCAGCCGGGTGGACCAGGGCGTGGGCGCATTCAGTCGGGCCAGGTAGTCGGCGCTGGACAGCGTGTCGTGCGCCGCCAGCTCGTAGATGACGAAGAAGCCCTCGCCCGCCACGCTGCGCCAGCGCGAGGCCCGCAAGAAGCCCGGGATGCCCAGCCGCTCCGGAAAGTGCTCGTGGCTGTGCCAGTCCTCGAAGTCGGGCCGCACGTCGGGCGCCATGTCCCACCACATGGCCAGGGCGGCCTTGCCCAGCAAGCTCATGCCGTGCTCCTTACTTGGCGCCGCGCATGCGGGTCAGCTCGGCGTTCACGTCCTTCACCACGCCTTCGCCGATCTCGCGGCTGAACTTGTCGACCACCGGCTGCACCTTCTGGCGCCAGCGCAGCATCTCGGCCTCGCTCACCTCGTTGACCTGCATGCTCTTGCGCAGGCCGTCGATGGCCTGGGCTTCCTTCTGCTGGGTCAGGCGGCGCTCCTCGGTCTTGGCTTCAGCCGCCGCGTCGCGGATCACCTTGCGCTCGTCGGCCGACATGCCGTCCCAGGTCTTCTTGCTCATCATGAACGGCATGCCTGTATAGACATGCCGGGTGATGGACAGGTACTTCTGCACCTCGGCGAACTTGGCCGATTCGATCACCGCCACCGGGTTATCCTGGCCGTCGATGGCGCGGGACTCCAGCGCGCCATACACCTCGCCGAAGGTCATCGGCAGCGGGTTGGCACCCAGCGTGGTGAACAGGTCGATGAAGATGGGCGAGCTGATCACCCGCATCTTCAGACCCTGCATGTCCTCGGCGCGCACGATGGGGCGCTTGCTGTTGGTCATGTTGCGAAAGCCCAGGTCCCAGATGCCCAGGCCCACCAGGCCGTGCGCCTGCAGCCCGTCCAGCAGCCGGGTGGCCACCGCGCCGTCGGTCACGGCGTAGGCCTCCTTCGCGTCGTTGAACAGGAAGGGCAGGTCGAACACCATGAACTGCTTGTCCAGCGAAGCAACGATGCCGGTGGCCATGGAGGTGAAGTCCAGCGTGCCGCCGCGCACCGCCGACAGGTTCTGCTGGTCGCTGCCCAGCACCGCATTTGGGAACAGGCTGACCTTCATCTTGCCGCCGCTTCTGGCAGCCACGGCGTCGGCGAACTTCTGCGCGCCCTGCCCCAGCGGATGGTCCTTGGCCAGGCTGAAGGCAAAGCGCAGGTTGCGCTCCTTGATGTCCTGCGCCTGCGCGGCGCCGCCGGCCAGCAAGGCCAGGCCCAGCGTGGCGATACCGGCCTTCAGCGTGTAAGAGATGTGCTTGCCCATCGTGGTCCCCATGGTGGTTGGTTGTTGGTGCGGGCCAGCGCTTGCTGGCCGATGAAGGTTGCCAGAGAAGTCGCTTCGGGCGTTCAAAGCCGAGAAAGCGTTCAAAAGTTGAAAGCTGTGCAGACCGCGGCTTCTAGTAGAACCAGCTCGCCGGCACCGTCACCAGCTGCGGGAACAGCACCATCAGCATCAGCAGCAGGAACTGCGCGGTCAGAAACGGCAGCACGCCACGGGTGACCTCGTCCATGCGCACCTTGCCCACGCCGGCCACGGTGTTGAGCACCGCGCCCACCGGTGGGGTGATCAGGCCGATGGCGTTGTTGATCATGAACAGCACACCGAAGTACACCGGGTCGATGCCGGCCTGCTTGACCACCGGCATCAGCACCGGCGTCAGGATCAGGATGGTGGGCGTCATGTCCATCGCCGTGCCCACGAAGAACACCAGCAGCATGATGGCGATGAGCAGCAGCGTCTGGTTGTCCATGAAGGGCGCCAGCAGGTCCACCACCAGGGCCGGCAGCCCGGCCACCGTGATCAGCCAGGCGCTGACCATGGCCGCGGCCACCAGGAACATCACCACCGCGCTGGTCTTGGCGGCGTCCACGAACACAGCGTACAGCCGGCTCACCGGCAGCTCGCGGTACACGCAGGTGGCCACCACCAGCGCATACACCGCCGCCACCACGGCCGCCTCGGTGGGCGTGAAGACGCCCATCTTCAGCCCCACCACCACGATCACCGGCAGCACCAGCGCCCACGAGGCCTCGCGCAGCGCGGTGAACACCTCGCCGCGGCTGCGGCGCGGCGGCGGCACCACCTTCTCGCGGCGCACCAGCCACCACCAGGTGAACCACAGCGCCACGCCCAGCATCACCCCCGGCGCGATGCCGGCCAGGAACAGCTTGCTGATGGACACGTTGGCCGCCACGCCGAAGATCACGAAGCCGATGGACGGCGGGATCACCGGGGCGATGATGCCGGCCGAGGCGATGAGCCCCGCCGAGCGCGCCTTGTCGTGGCCGGCGGCCACCATCATCGGCAGCAGCAGCGCGGCCAGCGCCGCCGCATCGGCCACCGCCGAGCCCGACAGCGCGGCCATGATGCAGGCCGCGATGATGGTGACGTAGCCCAGGCCGCCGCGCACATGGCCCACCAGCGTCAGCGCCAGGTTGACGATGCGCCGCGACAGCCCGCCCACGTTCATGATCTCGCCGGCCAGCATGAAGAACGGCACCGCCAGCAGCGGAAAGCTGTCGGCGCCGCTCACCAGGTTCTGCGCCAGGATCTGCGCGTCGAACAGGTCCAGGTGCCACATCAGCGCCACGCCGCACAGCAGCAGCGCAAAGGCGATGGGCACGCCCAGTGCCATGGCCCCGAGCAGCGAACCGAGGAAGACGGTGATGGTCATGCCTGCTCCTCGGCCCGGGATGGGGCACCCGCTCGCTGCGCGAGCTCCCCTCCGAGAGGGGCGGAGCGCCGCCTTCGGAGCGGCCGGGCGGCGGCACTCCGGCGCAGGGGCTCCGCGCCATCGGCGGCGGGCTTGAAGAGGGCCAGCAGGTCCACCAGCAGCATCGGCAGGGCCGAGGCGGCGAACACCACCGCGGCGATGTAGACCACTGCCATCGGTGCGCCGGTGGAAGGCGCGGCCACCGTCCAGTTGATGCGCATCTGGGTCAGCGAGCCCTGCAGCAGCAGCACGCACACGGCCAGCATCAGCAGCTGCGCCACCACCATGCAGGCGCGGCGCGCGCCCGGGCCCAGGCGGGCCAGCAGCATGTCGGTGCCCAGGTGGCGGTGCTCATGCAGGGCCACCACCGCGCCCAGGAAGGTGAGCCAGATGAACAGCCAGCGCGAGACTTCCTCGGACACCGTGATGCCGGAGTTGAAGGCGTAGCGCAGCACCACGTTGCCGAACACCAGCACCACCATCAGGGCCAGGGCCAGCACCAGCAGGGCTTCGAGGGCCTTGCAGTAGAAGTGGAAGAGGGATCTCATGAACAGCTTTCAGGCGCCGAAGCGGATGGCATAGCCCCAGGCGTCCAGCCCGCCCGGAATCGCGTTGAAGGACAAGGTGATGCGCCGCCCGCCGGGGTTGGGCGGCACCGCATGCAGCAGGTAGCTGGGAAACAGCAGCAGGTCGCCGGGCGCGGTGGCCGGGCACACCCAGCGGTCGGCATTGAAGGGCGTGGAGGCCACCTGCGCATGCTGGTGGCGGAACACGAACTCGGTGCCGCCCACCGGCTTGCTGAACACCGTCTGCGCGGCGGCGTCCACCTCGGTGAGGTACAGCACGCCCGAGACGAAGCTGTTGGCATGGTGGTGCATGGCCTGGTGGCCGCCCTGCCCCATGCGGTTGACCCACATCTCCTTGATGGCCCAACCCAGCCGCTGGCCGAACATCAGCGCGCCCATGTCCTCGATCTTGGGCGTGAGCAGCGCCACCAGCTGCGGCAGCAGCGGGCTGTCTTCCGGCCGGAGCAGGCGGGTGTGCACCAGCTGGTCGCTGGCGGCGTTGGCCTGCGCCGGCGCCGCATCGAAGTGCGCCGCCAGCTCGGCCACCAGCGCGGGCGGCACCGCGCCGCCGGCGCGCAGCACCGGCGTGGGAAAGAGGCCGAACACCTCGTCCATGGCAGGCTACAGCACCTGCCCGGCCGACCAGCCGCCCGCCACCGCACGCGCCCGGATGAAGTCCGAGTCCTTGCGCATCGCGGCGATCATCAGCGCGGGCGTGAGGTTGCCCGAGGTGAATTGCGCGTTGTCGGCGAAGAAGGCGCTGTTCAGGCTCACCGGGTTGCCGTCGGCCCCGGGGATGCGGTACTCGATCTGCGACTCCACCGCGCCGCTGTAGCCGCCCAGGCGCAGCAGCGAATAGAAGGTGGTCCAGTTGATCACCCCACCGCCGGTGCCGGTGGCGCCGGGCGGCTGCACGCGGCCGATGCTCAGCGCACCCGTCTCGGGGTCGACCGTGGCGGCCAGGTCTTCCACCGCCACACAGCGGATGTGCGGCATGTTGCGCCGCATCTCCAGCTGCCACATCGTGCCCGGCGCCGCCGTGGCGGTGTGGCCGATGGCCAGGTTGATGCCGATGAGGTCGGGCGAGATGCCCTGCATGGCATACGCATAGTCGTACACCGTGACGCCGATGTTCGACGCATGGGTGTGCGCCACGCCGCACAGGTTGCCGTACTGCGCGTTGATGGCGGCCAGCCGGCGGTGGTTGAGCCGCACACCGTCCAGCAGCGAAGTGATCTGTGCACCGAAGGTGTTGTTGCCGAAGCTCACCGCCCCCGAGTTGTTGAAGCGGTACTTGCGGATGCCGTGGGCGCCGGCCACCGACAGGATCTGGTGCACCGACTGGCTGGCGATCCAGGCGGTGTTGGCCGGGTCGGCCGGTGGCGCGAAGTTCACGCCGATGTGGTCGCACAGCGCCCCGGTGCTGCGGATGCCGCTGAGCATGGCCGGCAGGTGCGTGGCCACGTTGGCCGGGTGCACATGGCCGTCGTTGCGCACCGTCAGGTCCACCGCCGCGTAGCCGGCGGCGCGGGCCGCTTCACCCACCTTGACGCCGGTGCCGTAGGGGTCGGCCACCTGCTGCGCCTGCGTGGCCACCCATTGCAGGTGGCGCGACCAGATCTGCGTCACCAGCTGCTGGCTGGGGGCGGCCTGGGCCATGGCCGGGGTCGCGAACACCGTGTCCTTGGCCACCAGCGAGGCCGCGGCCACGCTGGCACCCGAGAGGAAGTCTCTTCTGTCCATGTGCTTGTCTCCTTGTGGGGTGGATCAGGCGCGGCGGCGGCGCGCCGCCACGCCCAGGGCGGCGACGCCGCCCAGCATCAGGGCCCAGGTGCCGGGCTCGGGCACCGCGGCCACGCTGCCGGCGGCCAGCAGCACGGCCGAATCGCCCATCGTGTCCAGCGTGTCGGCAATGCCGATGGACAAGGTGTTCACCTGCCCCGGGTTCACCGTCATCTGCAGGTTCATCACCACCGTCAGGCCGTCCAGCTCGGTGTCGATGGCGTCGTAGAACGGCGCGTTGTCGCGGTACAGGCTGCAGCTGCCGCCCAGGCCACCGGCCGGGTCCGAGGTGGGTCCGCCGCAGTTCACCGTCGAGGCCGAGATGCCCAGCTGCGTGCCTGGCAGCAACGCCTGGTTCACGCCGTTGACGAACACGCCGAACACGTCGGTGGGAAAGCCGCTGTTCACCAGGTCGTTGTAGTCCTCCGACGCGAACACGAAGCGCAAGCTCAGCCGCGCGTACTGCGGCACGAAGCTGAAGCTGAGCACCGAGGCGTTGAAGGTGGGCTCGGTCGTCAACGACGACAACAGCGCCTGGCCGCCGCTGGTGTTGGGCGTGAGCGCGTTGCCCACGCCGGCGGTGTAGGTGCCGGTCTGGTTGGCGGCATCGCCCTCGAAGGCGGCGCTGCTGCCGATGAAGCGGGCATCGCCCGTCGTCAGCACCACGCCGCTGTCGATGCCCAGCCCGTTGGCACCCAGCCCGCCGTTGCTGAACAAGCCCGAGGCCGAGGCCTGGCCGCTATAGCTGGCCGAGCCTGCGACCACCGACAGCCCCGGCTGCGCGGCCAGCAACGTGTTCACCAGGCTGCTGGCCGCATCGCTGCCGCCATCGCTGAGTGGCGTGACCGTGGCAGCAGCCTGCGCGCCGCCCTGCGCGCCAGCGGCCACCAGCAGCGCCAGCGCTGCCAACTGGGCACAGAACGCGCGGCTCATGCCTGCACCTCTGCAGCCCGGCTGCGGCGGCGGCCCAGGGCCGCCACCCCGGCCAGGCCGAGCGAGAACATCAGCCAGGTCGAGGCCTCGGGCACAGCGCCCATGATGGCCACCGAGCCAAAGGCGCTGGCATTGCCGGTGCCAGGGCTCAGGAAGGCCGCGCTCACCTCGCTGGACAAGGTGAGGTCCAGCACACTGGTGCTGCCGGCCACCGGCGTGTAGCTGAAGCTCCAGGGGCCTTGCACATAGTCCTCGAACAGCGTGGCGCCGCCATTGCTGAGCGAGACGAACAGCGTGGTGGCCGCCGCGCCCGAGCCCTCGGTGAAGGTGAGCGGGTTGTAGTCCAGGCTCAGGCTCACGGTGCCAGTGCTGAGGAACGAGCCGCTGAAGTGCGCGCTGGCCACCGCATGGCTCAGTGTGCCCGCCGACACGTCGGCCGACACCGTCAAAAAGCCCGGGCCGGCGAAGGCCCCGGCGGTGGCGGCATGCACGTCGCCCACCGAGGCGGCCTGGGCCGACACGGTGTCCCCATCCATCTGCCAGTCCGCCTCGGGCGCTGAACCGTCGGCCTCGGCCACGGCGCTGGCGTCGAACTGCGTGCCGAAGAACGGGATGGCGGCCTGGGCCGGGGCGGTGGAAGTCAGAGCCGCCAGCAGCGCGGCCGCCGGCACCGCCCGCAGGCGGGCGATCAAGTTGAAGCTTCGGATCATCATGGACCTCACTTGATGACGCGCACGGCGGCGGTGGACGTCAGCTTCTTCTGCACGCCCTGGTGCATGAAGTTGGCCGAGACGGTCAGCGGCACGTCGCTGCCCTGCGGGATGTTGTTGTCCACCAGCGCCTTGTCGAAGGTGACGACCAGCGTCTTGCCGTCGGACGTGGTGTTGGCGCTGACGGCCGGGAAGGTTTGCTGCGTCAGCGGCGTCTTCAGCTGCACGTTGCCATCCAGCGTGTAGCCAGCGGGCAGCTTGAAGGTGGCCGTGACCAGGCCTTGCACGCTGGTGAACACACCGTTGGCCGGGCGCAGGTTCAGCGTGCTGGGCGTGAACTGCAGCGCGCCGGTTTGCTCCTGCGCGGCCAGCGTCACCACCACCTTGCCGGTGGGCCGGGGGTCGGTGCAGTCGTTGTAGTAGTACTCGCCCTCGCGGTCGAACTTGTACTGCGCCGACTGGCCCGGCTGCAGCCGGAAGTTGAACTTGCCCTCGAAGTACTGCGTGGCGCAGTGCTCCTTGAGGTTGCCGCTGCCGGCCACGCCGAAGGTGGCATCACCCGGGTTGGTGAAGGTCACCGTGGTGCCCACCGGCACCGTCAGCGTCGAAGGCACCATGGAGGCGGTGGTCACGCTGTCCTTGGTGGCCGTGGCCGTGCCGTTGGAGCGGGCCAGGTAGATGGTGTTGGCCGGCAGGTCGGTGCCCGGCGTGTTGTTCACCGGGCGGCGCAGGTTGGCGATGGGCACCGGGGCCGGTGCCTCGCTGCTGCCCGAGACCACCACCGGGTTGGCGCGCGGTCCGGTGGTGTACACCGCCTTGCCGCCCAGCTTGAAGGCCCACACCGCGGCGCCCTGCCCTTGCTGCGCGTAAGGCTGCGTGCCGGCCATCGCGGGCATGGCGATGTACTGCTCACCGCCCACGGTGTAAGTCACCACGCCCGAGGCACTGGGCGCGCCGGTCTGGAAGCGCCACAGCTCCTCGCCGGTCTGCGCGTCCAGGGCCATCAGCCAGCCGTCCACACGGTTGATGAACAGCAGGTCGCTGGCCGTCACCAGCGGATGGTTGCCGTGCGCCACGTCGCCGCCCAGGCCAAAGTGCTTGCGCCACACCGGCAGGTTGGTGGAAGCGTCCACCGCCACCACGCCGCCGGTCTGGTAGCCGCCGATCTGGCGCAGGCCGTTGCCGCCCTGGAAGGCGCCGTGCGCCACCGGGTTGTACGACATGCCGATGTAGCGGAGGTTCAGCTTGGGGCTGATGGACACGTTGGACCAGTCGGCCGCGCCGTTCTGGCTGGTCATGGACAGGAACATGCTGTTCTCGTCCCAGTGCGGGTCGTACATGCAGCCTTCGCGCGTGCCGGCCAGGTACTGCGTGTCGTTCTTCAGGTAGTTGTCGGGGTTGAGCACCAGCTTGTACTGGCCGGGCTTCTCGGGGTCGGGCTGCGCCTGGTAGCCGTTCCAGTTGGGCACCGCGCGGTTGGGCGCGCCGGGGATTTCCGAGCCCAGGTTCTGGTAGACCAGGCACTGCTCCTGGAACGGTCCCGATGCCGGGAACGGCTGCGTGCTGGGCTGCGACTGCCGCGCATCGGTGGGCACCTGGCGATACACCACGGGCAACGCCGGCTTGCCGTTGGTGCGGTCCAGCACGAACTGGTGGCCCGACTTGCTGCCGTAATACACCACCTTGCGCGTCTGGCCGCCGATCTTCACGTCGGCCAGGCTGGGCGTGTGCACGTTGTCCATGTCCCAGACGTCGTGCCTCACGGACTGGAAGTGCCACTTGTAGGCGCCGGTCTTCAGATCCAGCGCCACCAGCGAGCTGGTGAACAGGTTGTCGCCGGGCCGGTCGCCGCCCCATTGCGCGCCGGTGCAGCTGCGCGGGTTGCCGAACGTGACGTAGAGCATGCCCAGCTCGGGGTCGAAGCTGGGATGGATCCATGACGAGCCGCCGCCGTTGAGGTAGCACTCGTTGGGTGTGTCGTTGGGCGTGTTGCGGGTGGTCCAGGTGTCGCCGGCATCGAAGGTGTTGCCGTTGACGTCGGTGAACGTGGTGCCGTGCGGGTAGGCGCTGTAGAACACCCATTGCACCGCGCCATCGCTGGCACGCACCGCCACCATCGCGCCGCGGCCGTTGTCGTTGGTGCCCTGGTACACCATGCCGTCGTGGTACATGGTGGCCACCTTGCCGATGCCGCCGATGGTGCTGCCGTTGTAGGTGGGCACCACGGCCCAGATCAGCGCGCCGGTTTCCTGGTTCAGCGCCACCATGCGGCCGCCGGCCGCGGTGGTGTACACCCGGCCTTCACCCACGCTCACGCCCCGGTGCTGGTTGATGCCGCCAAAGCCGTTGGCCTCCACCGAAGGCTGCCACTTCCACTTCACGGCGCCGGTGGCGGCATTGAGCGCCATCACGCCGCCGCCCGGGGTGTCGAGGTACATCACGCCGTCCACCACCACCGGGGTGGTCTGCTGGCCCACCGCGGTGTTGCCGGGGCCGGCCACCGGCTGCGTCACGGGCTCCACGTTGGTGTGCACCACCCAGGCCGGGCCCAGGTTCCTGATGTTGCCCTTGTTGATCTGGGTGAGCGACGAGTAGCCCTGGCTGCCCAGGCTGCCGTGCACGAACGGCCAGTTGTTGCCGGCGGGGGCCAGGGCCGACTGCGCCAGCACGGCGGTGCTGGCCGAGGCGGCCATCGCGATCAGCGCGGCGGCGGCGATGTGACTCATCTTCATCATGGGTGTCCTCGTGGCGGTGAAGGCAGCCCGGGAGGTACTGCCGAAGGTGCAGGGCCGTGCGCGCCCACGGCGGCGCCGCGCAGCGCCGCCGGCAGGAGGCCGGCTCATGGTGGAAAGCGGTGGGGGCGGCTGGCCCGGCGGCGCCGTGGAAAGCGGCGCGCTGCGGGCGTGCCGGGGGCTAAGGGGCCCGGCTCAGGGATCGGCGGTGCATCGTGTCTCCTCGTTGGTGTGTGCGGCGCGCATCCAGGGCGCATCCGTCGACGCAGAGGTTGCCAGCGAAGCCTGGAACCATTCCAATATTCTTGAAAACGTTCAAAACTTGAAAGCCATTACAAGGAGACAAGCATCGTGAGCGGAGCCCTCGAGAAGTCCATCGCCATCATCGAGTACCTGGCCGCCCGGCCCGACGGGGCGCCGCTGGCCGCCATCGCCACCGATCTGAACCAGCTGCGCAGCGCCTGCCACCGCACGCTGCAGGAACTCATCGGCTACGGCTACGTGCGCGCACTGCCGCTGCGCGGCAGCTATGCGCTCACCAGCAAGCTGGCTTCACTGGGCTTGAGCTTTCTCAGCAAGTCGGGTGTGGTGGACATCGCGCAGCCTCTGATCAACCGCCTGGCCGAGCGCACCGAGGAACTGGTGCGGCTGGCCATCGTCGATGGTGAGCGGCTCACGCTGGTGGCCAAGGCGCAGGGGGCCCGCTCGGGCCTGCGCTATGACCCCGACATGGGCATCGAGCTCAACCTGTCCTGCAGCGCCGCCGGCCATGCCTGGCTGATGACGCTGACCGAAGACCAGGCCATGCAGGCCCTGGCCCGCCAGGGCATGGGCGATCGCGCCCGCTACGGCCCCAACGCGCCGCGCAGCATCAAGGCGCTGCTGGGCATGCTGAAGGAGCACCGCAAGCGCGGCTTCAGCCTGGTGCGGGAAACCTATGCGCCGGGCATGAGCAGCATGGCCGCGCCGGTGCAGCGACGCGGCGAGCCGGCCACCGGCGTCATCGTGGTGGCCGGGCCTTCGGTGCGCTTGACCGAGGCGCGCATGCTGCAGTTCGGCCCCGAGCTGATGGAAGTGGCCGCCGAGCTGTCGGTGGCAGGCAGCGCATCGCCGCTGATGCAGGCGGCCAACATCGGCACCTGGGGCAACCGCACCGACGGCGCGCCGGCCGTGGTGCGGCGGGTGATGCGGCGCTGATGTGGGCCGAGCGGCCTCACTTGTCTAGACAAGCCCCGGCCGCGTCGCCGGGCTCGAAGTCGAGCACGTAGCGGTACTGCTTGCCGCACCGGATCAGCACCTCTTTCTGGCCGCGCTTGAGGATGCGCATCTCCACGCTCAGGTCACCGAAGCCGTCGTGCCGCAGCAGCTCGTCGAACAGCTGGGACAAGCGGGCTTTGACGCGGTCGCTGGGTTGCTCCGTCATGGATGGCATCGTGTACAGATAGGAATAATTCTCATTGTGAAGCCAAGTGCGCGGCGGATCAACGGGTGCTTGCGCGGGTGCGTGCGGCGGCGGCCACCACCTGGTCGCCGATGCGTGCCGACACCAGCTCCTGTGTGTCGGCGCCGTTGACCGCCTTCAGCAGCACACCGCTGCCGGCAGCCAGCCAACGCTGGCTGACCTGCACGCTGCCGCCCGTGACCAGCCGCTGCTCGAAGCGGCAGGCCTGGCTGAAGGTGCCGGCCGGCACCTGCACCGTCTCCAGCCCGACGAAGCTGAGCGTGACCTCGCTGGTCCAGTTGCCGGCGCTGGGTGGGGTGGCCGCAGACCCGGCGGCGCCCAGGCTCCAGCGTGCGCTGGTGCTGGCCGTGCGGCTGCTGCCGGCGGCCAGGCCGAAGTCCAGTTCAGGGGCAGGCGGTGACAGCACGATGGCCTGCGTGACGGTGCCGCCGCCCTGCGCAAAGTCGCTGCGGGTGGCCAGCAGGCGCAGCAGCGTGCCTTCCACCAGCACATGGTGCTGGCTACTGGAGAGCTGGTCGGGCTGCCCGGAGATGGACACGGTCTCGCTCACGGCCAGGCGCCAGGCGGTCTGCCCTTCCAGGTTCACCGCGCCTTCGGCGGTGCTGGTGACCTGCACCCGCTGGTCGACGCCGCCCTGCCGAACCGCGTATTCGTAGCGGGCCACCGTGCCGGCCTGGGTGTACAGCGCGGAGTTGAGGCAGGCCTGCGCGGTGGCCGGCGCCGGGCTGGGGGTGGGCGCAGGGGCAGGCGCAGGCGCAGGCGCAGGTGTGGGCGCCGGGGTGGGCGCGGGTGCCGGGCTCGGGTCAGGCGTGGGTGACGGGGCCGGCGACGGCGAAGGCGATGGGGCCGGCGCAGGTTCAGGCTCGGGCACCGGCGATGGCACAGGCTCCGGCGCGGGTTCGGGCGCCGGTGTGGGTGCGGGCCCCGGTGCGGGAGCCGGCACAGGCGCTGGCGCCGGCACCGCGCTGGCCGTGGGCAGCGGGCCGCCACCACCGCCGCTGCCGCCGCCGCAGGCGGTGGTGGCCGCGGCCATCGCCGCCAGCAGCGCCACGCGGCGCCAGCGCCGTGCCAGCTCGGGCGACGGCATCATCGAAGAAGTCGAAGGCATCTCAATACTGCGCAGTGATCGACAGCTGCAGGCTGCGGCCGGCGCCTTGCAGGCCGATCTCGTTGCCGAGTTCGTCGCCGGCATGGCACCAGTGCTTGTCGAAGAGGTTGTGCAGGCCCACCTGCAGCGTCAGCCGCTCGGTGGGCCGCCAGAAGGCGTACACGTCTTGCTGGGTGTTGGCCGCATGCACGGTGCCCTGGGAGGTGACCTTGCCGCACCACTGGGTGTTGGCATTGAGCTGGCGCGCTTCCGAGACCTTCTGATCCCAGATCTGCCGCAGGCGCCAGCCGGCCTCCCAGCGGCCCTGCTGCCAGCGCCGCCCCAGGCTCAGGTTGGCGGTGGTGCCCGGTATGCCACCGAAGAAGGCCTTCGCCGGCTGGCCGTCGCGCCAGCGCTCGGCCAGGATGCGCGACAGGCCGAAGCTGCCGTACAGCTCGCGCCCTTCGTGCTGCACTTCCAGCTCCACGCCGCGGCGCTTTTCTCGAAAGGGCTGCACCACGCGGCCGTCTTCGGCCACCAGGTAGCTGGCACCGTTGAGGTGGCGTGAGTCGATGCGGTAGAGCGTCAGCCGGGCCTGGGTGCTGGCGCCCGAGGCCCAGCGCGGCGGCGTCCAGGCCAGCGACCACTCGCGGTTCAGCGATTCGGTCGGCTGGATCGCATCGCCGCAGCCGTTGGGCAGCAACTGGCCGCCCTGCCCGTTCGGCAACGCGCCGCAGGGGTTGGCGGCTTCCATGCCGAAGTAGTCGGTGAGCAGCGGCGGCCGGAAGCTCTCCACCACGCGGTAGCTGAGCCACCAGGCCGCGCTCGGCTTCCACGCGATGCTGAGGCCCGGCGTGCGGCGCTCGAAGCGGTAGCGCGCGGGTTCGCCCGCAGCCTGCCGCATCGACGCGGCGGGGCCGTCGGCTTCCAGCGTGTAGCGGTCCCAGCGCAGGCCGGGTGTCACCGTCACGGCGCCCAGCGTGAACGCATGCTGCAGCACCCAGGCCACGGACGAGCGGGTGCCCGGCGGCTGCTGCGCATCGAAGCCATCGGGGTAGCGGCCATCGGGCCCGTTCTGGTAGGGGTTGTCGGTCAGCCGCCGCAGATCGCGCCGGTTGCGCAGCGCCTGCGCGCCCACCGTCAGCACACCCTGCCAGGGGCCGGCCTGCCAGCGGGTGTCGTTGAAGACCTCGGCGGTCCAGATGTCGTAGTGCCAGCGGTCGTGCACCACGCCGGTGTCGCTGTCGTCCGGCGTCCAGTCGCACGGCGCCTGCGCACAGCCGCTGGCGAAGTTGCTCTCGCCCGGCTGCATGCGGTTGAGCAGGTGCGTGGTCTCGTGCGCCAGCGTGCCGCGCAGCCTGATCCACGACTGCGGCGGCTCCCACGTGAAGCGCAGATTCACCGTCTCGTCGTCCACCGTCTGGTGCACATAGCCGCCCACGCCGGCGGTGCTGGAGTTCGCGTCGTAGGGCGTGAACACCGGGCCGCTGCGGTAGGCGGTGCGGCTGAGTTCCAGCTGCAGGTCGTCCAGCGGCACCCAGCCCAGCTTCACCAGGCTGCCTTCGGATTGCGTGGCCGTGGCCGGGCTGCGTGCGCCCCCCGCCAGCTTGAAGTCGTCGCCATCGCGCCGCACCACCGAGACCAGCAGGTCGGTGCTGGCCGTGGGCCGGCCGAAGGCGGTGAGCATGCGCAAGCGTTCACGGCTGTTGGCGTCGTAGCCCAGCTTCACCAGGCCGCCGGCACGCTCACCGGCGCGCAGGAAGTCGGCGGCCGACTTGGTGGTGGCCACCACCGCCCCGCCGATGGCGCCCGAGCCGGTGAGCAGCGAAGGGCCGCGTTCCACCGTCACCGACTTGATCAGCTCCGGCTCGATGAACACGCCGCTGCCGAAGCGGTACTTCTCGAAGCCCTTGACGCCGCCGTCGATCTTGAACACCACGTCGTCGTTGCCCCGAAAGCCGCGGATGTTGAACTTCATGCCGCTGGTGCGCGGCCCGCCCGCGGCGGACACGCCGGGCGCTTCCTGCACCAGGTCGAACAGGCTGCCGCTTTGCCGGCGCTCGATCAGCTCGGCGTCCAGCACCGTGCGGTTGTCGGTCGGCGGCAAGGCCACCGGCGGCGTGCGCTGGCCGCTGATGACGATGACCGGCGTGGCCTCGGCCTGCGCCGCGTCCGCCGGCTGCGTGTGCGCCTGAGCCTGTGCCTGCAGCGGCAGGGCCACCAGCCACAGGCCCAGGCCGGCCGTCACGGTGGGCCGGCTCAACGCGCAGCCCGCGGGTTGGCGCGCGCCGATGCGGCGACGGCCGGCACCTGCAGCTCGGCCTGGGCCGCCAGCTGCCCGGCCAGGCCGAACAAGGCCACCCGCGGCGTGCGCAGCGTGGGCACCGGGGCGGCCGGTGCCGGGGCCACCGGCGGGCTGGCGTACACGGCCAGGTTGTCCAGGCTCATGTGGCCCACCTGCGCCTGGAAGTCGAAGCGGTAGGTGGTGGCCACCGGCACCTGCTCCCAGCGCCACAGCCATTCGCCGTTCACCGAGTCGGTGCTCACGCTGTTGCCGTTGGCATCGGGCATCACCAGCGTGGAAGCCTGCTGGAAAGTGGCGGCCGAGGCCGTGGCCGCCACGCCGTTGAGCAGCACGTTCATGTCCGGCAGCGTGCCCAGCGTGCCGCTGCGCAGCACCACCGTGCGGGTGCTGCCCGCGGTGGCACTGGCCGCACCGGCATCGGTGAGCACCAGGCTGAACACCAGCGGTGGCCCGGGCACCTGCGAGAAGGCCAGGCCGTAGATGTTGTTGATGCCGGTGCGCAGCCCGGTGCCGCTGGTTTCCTGCAGCACCGCGCGCAGGCCGGTGGACTGGCCGACGGTGGGCCGGCTGAAGGTCCAGCGGCTGCCGGCATCGGGCACGAAGCCGCCCCACTCGGCATACAAGGCGCCGGCATCGGTGTTCTGCCACGCGGAGCCGGTGTAGCCGGCCGCGCCCAGGAAGGCATTGGCCGGCAGGTTGAACGAGTGCCATTGGTGCGGCGTGGCATCACCGCTCAAGGTGACGGCCGGCGCCCAGGCCGGCAAGGCCAGGCAGGCCGCGGCCAGGGACAGGCGCACGACGCGCCGCGGGTCGATGGAGGGCATGGAAAGCAGCAGCGGCGGGGCCCGGCCCCGGGGATGGGCCCTAGGGCCGGCCAAGAGATCGGCCTCAAGGGCCGGCCAGGAGATCGGCCCCGAGGGCCGAGGGAAGTCGCGTCAGGCGGCCTGGCGGCGACGGCGCGCCAGCATCAGCACCACGCCCAGGCCACCCAGCATCAGCGCATAGGTCTCGGGCTCGGGCACCGGCACGGCCACCACCTGGGTGAACACGTCGCTTTGCGTCAGCGTCATGCCGTAGAGCTGCGCATGCTGCACGCCGGTGAAGTCGATGCTGAACGAGGTGATGGGCTGGCTGACGCTGCTCAGGTCCCACTGCAGGCCGTACTGGTTGATGTACAGCGACTCTTCACCGGTCGGCATGCTCACCGTGCCGTTGAAGAAGGCTTCCAGCGTGCTGGAGAAGGTGGCGGCCACGCCGGTGGTGGTGCCCGCGGCGGTGGTGTAGCTCAGCGTCGGCAGCACGCCGTTGTAGAAGTCGTAGGTCCAGGCTTCGCCGATGCCCACCTGAAACACCACCGTCTGCAGGTTGGCCAGCGGGGTGCTGTCGGTCACGCGCAGCGTGCCGCCGTTGTTGTTGTAGGCACCGCTGAAGCCGCCGAAGTACATCGAGCCGCTGGCCACATAGGGCGCGCCGCCGTTGCCGTTGGCCACCTTGCTCAGCGCGGCGGCATCGCTGCCCGTGCTGTTGACTTGCGAGGTGATGGGCGCCGGCCAGGCACCCGTGCCCGGAAAGCCGGGGTAGCCGGTGATGCCCGGCACGCCGTTCTGCGCGAAGGTGGTGAGGTTGACCCAGGCGTTGTTGCTGACGTTGCCCGCGGCGTCCAACGCGCTGGCCAGGTCCACCTGATGGTCGGCGTAGCTGCCGTAGGTCTGGGCGCCGGCCTGGGCCGCGGCCACCAGGCCCAGCGTGAACAAGGTGGCGCGCAGCGGGGTGCGGAAGTCGAGGGATGGCATGAAAAGGTCCTCCTGGTGTTGGATGTGGATGGGTGTCGCTCGATCAGCGGCGCCCTCCCCCACGGAGGCGAACCGTCGGCACAGATGATAATGATTCTTATTTGAAAAGCAACAAGCCGTGACGCAGACAGGGGTTCATGAGCCTGTTTTAAATAAGAACCATTCTTGTTTATAGTGTTCAGCATCCCCTCCATCACCTCCCATTGCAAGGGCTGGCCGCCGCGCGCCCGAACCTCGAACGCCCTTCATGCGCCCTGCTCTGTCCGCTTCCTCCTTGTCCGCCGCTGCCGCCCATGGCGCGGCCAGTCTGCACGACATCGCCGCTGAGCTGCGGCAACGCTTCGAGGCCGCCCGCCAGGGCGGCCTGCGCCACCGCGAAGCCGCCGCCAGCCTGGGCTTGAGCGAAGGCGAAGCCGCTGCCCTGCACAGCGCCGCGGCCGGCGTCGGCGCCGATGCCCCCGGCCTGCGCAGCGTGCGCCTGCGCGGCCCCTGGCTGGACCTGCTGCGCGCGCTGGAGCCCTGCGGTCCCTTGATGGCGTTGACCCGCAACGATGCAGCCGTGCACGAGAAGACGGGTCCGTACACCGGCCTGGCCGCCCAGGGCCCGGTGGCGCTGGCGCTGGGCGACGACATCGACCTGCGCCTCTTCTTCAACCACTGGAAGGCGGGCTATGCGCTGCATGAGCCTGCACGCCAGGCGGGCGGCACGCCCACCTTGAGCCTGCAGTTCTTCGACGCGCACGGCACGGCGGTGCACAAGATCTACCCGCGCGCCGGCACCGACCTGCCCCGCTGGCACACGGTGGCCGACGACTATGCCGATGCGGTGGGCGCGCTGCCGGTGTTCACGCCGCTGCCGGCGGACGACCCGGCACCTTCGGACGCCGGCATCGACGTGGCCGCCTTCGGCCAGGCCTGGGCGGCGCTGCGCGACACGCATGAATTCCACGGCCTGCTGAAGCAACACGGCGTGGAACGGCAGCAGGCGCTGCGGCTGATGGAAGGCCGCTTCACCCAGCGGCTGCCCACCGATGCGTTGCGCCAGCTGCTGCAGGGCGCATCGGCTTCGGCCCAGCCCATCATGGTGTTCGTCGGCAACCCCGGCTGCATCCAGATCCACACCGGCCCGGTGCAGCGCGTGGAAGTGCTGGGGCCGTGGCTGAACGTGCTGGACCCGGGCTTCAACCTGCATGTGCGGCAAGACCAGCTGGCCGCCGCCTGGGCGGTGGACAAGCCCACCAGCGACGGCACCGTCAGCTCGCTGGAAGTGTTCGATGCGCAGCGCCGGCTGGTGCTGCAGTGCTTTGGCGCCCGCAAGCCCGGCCAGCCTGAAGCCCCCGGCTGGCGCACGCTGCTGCAGGCCGTGAGGGCCGGCCGATGAGGCGCCGCGCCCTGTTGGCCGGCGGTGCATGGGCCGGCGGTGCATGGGCCGGCGGTGCATGGGCCGGTGCCGGCCTGGCCTTGCCCGCACGCGCGCAGACCGCCGCGGCGCCCACCGCCACCGCACCGCGGCTGGTGTGCGTGGGCGGCGCGCTGACCGAGATCGTCTACCGCCTGGGCGCCGCCGCCCAGCTGGTGGGCACCGACACCACCAGCCTCTACCCCGAGGCGGCCCAACGCACGCCCAAGGTGGGCTACCAGCGGCAGCTGTCGGCCGAAGGCCTGCTGTCGTTGCGGCCCGATGTGCTGCTGACCACCGACGAAGCCGGCCCGCCCACGGTCATCGAGCAGTTGCGCGCTGCCGGCGTGCGGGTGATCAGCACCACCACCAGCCACGACCTGGCCGAGGTGCAGCGCAAGATCGACGCCGCCGGCCAGGCCACCCGGCGCGAGGCCGAAGCCGCCGCCTTGCAGCAGCAGCTGCTGGCCGACTGGCAGCGCAGCCGCCAGGCCCTGCCACGCCTGGCCGGGCCGGCGCCGCGGTTGCTGTTCGTGCTGGCCCATGGCAATGCGCCGCAGGTGGCCGGCGCCGGCACCGGGGCAGAAGCGATGCTGCGCCTGGCCGGTGGCCGCAATGCGCTGCAGGGCTTCAACGGCTACCGCGCGATGACGGCCGAAGCCGTGGTGGCCGCCGCGCCCGACCTGGTGCTGAGCACCCGGCAGGCGGTGCAGGCGGCGGGCGGCGAAGCCGCCTTCTGGCAGCTGCCCGGCCTGTCGCTGACACCGGCCTTTGCTGCACGCCGGCTGCAGGCGCCCGATGCCTTGTGGCTGCTGGGCTTCGGCCCGCGGCTGCCGCAGGCCGTGACCGAGTTGGCGCAGTGGATCGCCGGCACGCCCGCCGCACGCGCCTGAGCGCCGCAGCATGACCGACTGGACCCACCCGGCGCGGCGCCTGCCGCGCCCGCTGCTGCTGGCCGGCCTGGCCCTGCTCACGCTGCTGGCCCTGGTGGCCGCGGCCGGCAGCGGGGCCTATGCCATCGCACCCGGCCGGCTGTGGCAGCTGCTGGTGCAGCCGCCGGTGCCATCGGCGACCACGCCAGAGGCCGACCAGCTGGTGTTCTGGACCCTGCGCGCCCCCCGCCTGCTGCTGGCCGTGTGCACCGGGGCCGCGCTGGGCCTGGCCGGCGCGCTGCTGCAGGGCGTGTTCCGCAATCCGCTGGCCGACCCGGGCCTGGTGGGCGTGTCCAGCGGCGCGGCCCTGGCGGCGGCGCTGGCCATCGTGGCCGGCGAAGCCTGGTGGCCCGCCCTGCCGCGGCTGCTGGGCAGCTGGACCCTGGTGGTGTGCGCCTTCGGAGGTGCCTTGCTGGCCACCGCGCTGGTTTACGCCGTGGCCCAGGTGCGCGGCGCCACGCGGCTCACGGTGATGCTGCTGGCCGGCGTGGCCATCAACGCACTGGCCGGTGCGCTGCTGGGCTGGATCAGCCAGGTGGCCACCGACGCCCAGCTGCGCGCGCTGCAGTTCTGGCTGCTGGGCAGCCTGGGCGGCGCCCGCTGGTCGGCGGTGGCCGGCGTGGGCGCGCTGGTGCTGCTGGCGCTGCTGGCCGCGCTGCGGCTGGCCCGCCCGCTGGATGCGCTGGCGCTGGGTGAAGCCCAGGCCCATGCCATGGGCGTGGCGGTGGAACGGGTCAAGCGCCAGGCCGTGCTGTGCGTGGCGCTGGCGGTGGGTGCCGTCACCGCGCTGACGGGCATCGTCGGCTTCGTCGGCCTGGTGGCGCCGCATGGCGTGCGCCTGCTGGCCGGCCCCGGCCACCGCGGGCTGCTGCCCGGCTCGGCCCTGCTGGGCGCGGCGCTGGTGCTGGTGGCCGATGCCTTTGCCCGCACCGCCGCCGCCCCGGCCGAGCTGCCGCTGGGCGTGCTCACCGCTGCCATCGGCGCGCCCTTTTTCCTGCTGCTGTTGATGCGGGGGCGTGAGCATGCGTGACGACATCAGGCCCGCCGGGGCCATCGCCTTGCAGGCGGTGCAGGTGCATGGGCAGGTGCGGCGGCGCGGCCGGCGCCTGCTGGGGCCGCTGGACGCGCAGTTCCAGCCCGGGCGTGTCACCGCGGTGCTGGGGCCCAACGGCGCCGGCAAGTCCACGCTGCTGTCGGTGCTCACCGGCTGGCGCCGGCCCGATGCCGGCACCGTGCACTGGCAGGGTCGGCCGCTGCCGCAGATCAGCCCCGCCGCGCTGGCCCGCCAGCGTGCGCTGGTGGCGCAGGACACCCAGGTGGCCGCCGACTTCCGCGTGCATGAGCTGGTGGCGCTGGGCCTGCTGCCGGCACGGCCGGCCGACCCTGAAGCCTGCGTGCGCCAGGCCATCGCCGCCTGCGGCCTAGCGGGCCTGGCCGATCGCAGCGTGGCCACGCTGTCGGGCGGCGAACGCGCCCGCGCGCAGCTGGCCCGGGCGCTGGTGCAGATCGAGGCACTGTCGCCGCCCGTGGCCGGCGCCCCGGCCCGCTGGCTGCTGCTGGACGAGCCCACCGCCGCGCTGGACCTGCAGCACCAGCATGCGCTGCTGCAGCTGGTGCGGCAGTGCGCGCTGGCCGGTGGCATCGGCGTGGTGGTGGTGCTGCACGACCTTAACCTGGCGCTGCGCCATGCCGACGATGCGCTGGTGCTGCAGCAGGGCCGTGCACGTGCGCTGGGCCCGGTGCGGCAGGTGCTGCAGCCGGCGCTGGTGCAGGACGTGTGGCAGGTGCAGGGCCGCGTGATGCAGGCCGACGACGACGTGCCGCAATACCTGTGGCAGCCGCCGGCGGACGGCCCGCTCACATCACCGTGGCATGCGGGTGCAGCGGGTGGTCCAGCGTCTCGGCCACCAGCCTGAGCGCGCGGTCGCAGTCGTCCAGCGAAGCCGGGCCGCCCAGGCAGATGCGCACCGCATCGGGCGGGTTGCCGTCGGTGCTGAAGGCCGCGCTGGCCACCACCGCCACGCCCTGCGTGCGCAGGTAGGAAGCGCACTCCACCACGCTCCAGGCGCCCTGCAGCGGCAGCCACAGGTGAAAGCACTCGGGGTGGGCCACCACGCCCCAGGGGCCCAGGTGCTGCAGCGCCAGCGCATGCCGCTCGCGGCAGGCGGTGCGGATGGCTTCCAGCACCGCATCGGCGGTGCCGTCGTTCACCCATCGCGTGACCAGGGCATTGGTCAAGGGCGAGGCCATCACCGTGGTGGCGCGCAGCGCACCGGCCAGCCGCTGCGCCAGCCGCGCATGCGGCGCCAGCACATAGGCGCTGCGCAGGCCCGCGCCCAGGCACTTGGAAAAGCCGGTGACGTAATAGGTGAGGTCGGGCGCCAGCACGGCCAGCGGCGGCGGCAGGCGTTCGGTGGGCAGCATGCCGTAGGCATCGTCCTCGATGATGGGCACCGAAAAGCGCAGCGCCACATCGGCCAGCGCCTCGCGCCGCGCGCGCGACATGGTGGCGGTGGTGGGGTTGAGCAGCGTGGGGTTGCAGTACACCGCCTTGGGCGACAGCGTGCGGCAGGCATGCTCGAAGGCCTCCACATCCGGCCCGTCGTCGTCCAGCGGCAGCGCATGCAGCTGCACGCCCAGCTGGGTGCCGATGGCCTTGAGCCCCGGGTAGGCCAACGCATCCACGCACAGCAGCTCACCGGGGCGCGCCAGCTGCGAGATGAGCGCGGTGAGCACGCTGTGGATGCCCGGGCACACCAGCAGCCGGTCGGCGCTGGCCTGCGGCAGCCGCCTCTGCAGCCAGCGGGCGCCGGCCTCGCGGTCTTCGGCCGTGCCGCCGAAGTCCTGGTAGCGCAGCAGCGCATGCAGGTCGCTGTGGGCCATCAGGTCGGCGGCGCTGTCGTGCATGCGGGCCAGCAGCGCTTCGTCGTGCGGCTCGGGCGGCAGGTTCATCGTCATCTCGGCGCCGCTGCCGCCGCGCAGCGGCAGCGCCGGCGCCTTGCCGCGCACATAGGTGCCGAAGCCGGCGCGTGAATCGATGAGCCCGCGCTTGCGTGCCTCGGCATAGGCGCGGGCCACGGTGGTGTAGTTCAGCTGCAGCTCGTCGGCCAACTCGCGCAGCGTGGGCAGCCGGTCGCGCGCGGCCAGCCGGCCATCGCGCAGGTCCTCGGCGATCAGGTCGGCAATCGCCAGGTAGGCGGGCCGGTCCTGGCTGGCCAGGCGCTTGCGCCAGTGCGCGGTGGGTTTGGTCATGGGGTACGGCTGATCGCATGCAACCCGGGGGCTGATCGCATCAAGCATGCCCGCCCTGCTGCGCCCGGCGTGCACGGCCGGCCTGTTCCTGCTTGGTGCAGCGGGGGGCCGCGCAGCCCCATTGATCGGGTGCATTGATCGCATCGCCGCCGCCCTGTGGCGGTGCGGTGCCGCGGGCCCATCTGCACACCCGAACGCCGACAAGACGCCGACAAAAAAAGTTGCAAAGCCGCGCGGGCGCCACGCCCTTGATTGATCGGGCCTTGATTGCATGGCCGGTCCGGGCCACTGGCACATCGCATGCGAAATGGACCGCAGCCACCGCGCCGCCGGCGCAGGCGGCGCCCCCGCAAGCGAAACCCCACCACGGAGTCACCCATGCCCAAAGTCACCAAGCCGCAGAACCAGAAAGGCGAGTTCCTCGTCGACTACGAAGAGAAGGTGTTCGAGGACGTGAAGGCCGAGCCCGGCGAAAAGGCGCTGGTCACCTTCCACACCGTGGCCTTCGAAGGCTCGATCGGCTTCGTCAATCTGCTGCAGGCCACGCGGCTGCAGCGCAAGGGTTTCGAAACCTCCATCCTGCTGTACGGCCCGGGCGTCACGCTGGGCGTCAAGCGCGGCTTTCCGACGCTGGGCGACGAGGCCTTTCCCGGCCACCAGAACTTCAACAACCAGATCACCAAGTTCATCGCCGAAGGCGGCAAGGTGTACGCCTGCCGCTTCGCGCTGCAGGCCCTGTACGGCCACGGCGAAGGCTCGCTGATCGAAGGCATCCGGCCCATCAGCCCGCTGGACGTGCTGGACATCGTGCTGCTGCACCGCAAGCAGAACGCCTTCATCCTCGACACCTGGACGCTGTGAACAAGCGCGTGGTCCGTGCGGCCGCGGTGCAGATCGCGCCCGACTTCGACCGCCCCGAGGGCACGCTGGACCGGGTGTGCAGTGCGATCGACGAGGCCGCCGCGCGCGGCGCGCAGATCGTGGTGTTCCCCGAAACCTTCGTGCCCTACTACCCGTACTTCTCGTTCGTGCTGCCGCCCTGCCAGCAGGGCGCGCCGCACCTGTTGCTGTACGAGCGGGCGGTGGTGGTGCCGGGGCCGGTGACCACCGCGGTGGCCGAGCGGGCCCGCGCCCGCGGCATCGTGGTACTGCTGGGCGTGAACGAGCGCGACCACGGCAGCCTGTACAACACCCAGCTGCTGTTCGATGCCGACGGCAGCCTGAAGCTGCAGCGCCGCAAGATCACGCCCACCTACCACGAGCGCATGGTGTGGGGCCAGGGCGATGCCGCCGGCCTGCAGGTGGTGCCCACCGCGGTGGGCCGCGTGGGCGCGCTGGCCTGCTGGGAGCACTACAACCCACTGGCCCGCTATGCGCTGATGGCCCAGCACGAAGAGATCCACTGCGCGCAGTTCCCAGGCTCGCTGGTGGGCCCCATCTTCGCCGACCAGATGGCGGTGACCATCCGCCACCATGCGCTGGAGTCGGGCTGCTTCGTCATCAACGCCACCGGCTGGCTGACGGATGCGCAGGTGCGGGCGGTGACACCCGACCCCGCCCTGCAGCAGGCACTGCGCGGCGGCTGCCACACCGCCATCGTCTCGCCCGAAGGCAAGTACCTGGCCGAGCCGCTGACCGAAGGCGAAGGCATGGTGCTGGCCGACCTGGACCTGGCGCTGGTGACCAAGCGCAAGCGAATGATGGATTCGGTGGGCCACTACGCCCGCCCCGAGCTGCTGAGCCTGGCGATCGACCGCCGCCCTGCCCGCACGATGTTCGACATGCCCGCCGACCTTGAACCGAGGAACCCCCATGAGCCTGAACCCGGCCACGCCCAGCCCCGCCACCCGGCAGCTGATGACGGAGCTGCAATCGCACGGCCTGCGGCTGCTTGACCCCGGCGCCGGCGCGCCCAGCCGCCGCGGCGGCGCCGGCCCGTCGGACCACAAGGCGGTGACGGTGGACGGCCACACCGTCATGGTGCCGGTGCATACCTCGTCGGCCTGGCAGTCGCCCTTCGTGGCCGAGGCGCCGGGCGCCGACGGCGCCAGCCTGCTCAAGCGCGGCAGCATCCCCATCGCGCAGATCGCCTTTCCGAAACAGCCGCGCTTTTATGCGCTGCAGACGATGGACGGCGTGCCCTACTCGCACATCGCCACGCTGCACGGCGCCGACGTGCTGGCCACCACCGTGCTGCAGACCTGCATCCGCTACGAGAGCCGGCGCAAGGCCTGCAAGTTCTGCGCGATCGGCCAGTCGCTGGCGGCCGGCCGCACCATCGCCCACAAGACGCCCGAGCAGCTGGCAGAGGTGGCCCGCATGGCGGTGCTGCTGGACGGCGTCAAGCACATGGTGATGACCACCGGCACGCCACCCGGCGACGACCGCGGCGCCCAGGTGCTGGCCGACAGCGCCTTCGCCATCCAGGCCGGCTTGCCCGCCGGCCATGTGCTGCCGCTGCAGGGCCAGTGCGAGCCGCCCGACGACGACCGCTGGTTCGCGCGCATGCACGCGGCCGGCATCTCCACGCTGGGCATGCACCTGGAAGCGGTGACGCCCGCCGTGCGTGAACGCATCATGCCCGGCAAGGCCACGGTGCCGGTGCAGCGCTACCTCAGCGCCTTCGAGGCGGCGGTGCAGGTGTTCGGCCGCGGCCAGGTCAGCACCTACATCCTGGCCGGCTTGGGCGACACCCGCGAAGACATCCTGGCCATGTGCCGCACGCTGGTGGGCCTGGGCGTGTACCCCTTCGTCGTGCCCTTCGTGCCCATCAGCGGCACGCCGCTGGAAGACCACCCGGCCCCCGATGCCGGCTGGATGAAGTCCATCCTGGAGCCGCTGGGCGCGATGCTGTCGCAGGCGGGCCTGCGCTCGGTCGACATCAAGGCCGGCTGCGGCAAGTGCGGTGCGTGTTCGTCGCAGTCGCAGTACGAGACGGCGGAGGTGCTGGCATGAATGCGCTGCTGGATGCGATGGATGATGCTGCGCCGGATCAGGCCGAGGCCTACCGCCCCTGCGAGTTCCGCATCAAGTGGGCTACCGCCGGCTGGGAGCAGCGCGAGGCGATGGCGCTGCGCCGGGCGGTGTTCTGCATTGAGCAGGGCGTGTTCGTCGGCGACGACCTCGACGCGGTGGATGCGCAGGCCCAGACCCTGGTGGCGGTGGCCTGCGTGGCCGGCCTGCCCGACCAGGTGGTGGGCACCGTGCGCATCCACGAAGCCGAGCCCGGCCTGTGGTGGGGCTCGCGGCTGGCGGTGCATGCGGCCTTTCGACACCACGGCCGGCTGGGCGCCACGCTCATCCGGCTGGCGGTGGCCAGCGCCCATGCACGCGGCTGCCGCGTGTTCCTGGCTCATGTGCAGCAGCAGAACGCCCCCATGTTCCAGCGCCTGCACTGGCAAGCGCTGAAAGACGAGCTGCTGCATGGCCGCCCGCATGTGCTGATGCAGGCCGATCTGGCGGCGTATCCACCCTGCGTGGATGTCTATACAGGTTACGTCACGCGCAGCACGGCCACCGCATGACCCACGCCGCCGAAGACCTGTGCGAAGCCCTGCGCGCCAGCCGCGGCTTCCTGCACAAGCAGGACATCTCGCCCGCGATGGCCGCACTGGCCCAGTCGCAGCGCCTGGCTCCGCCCGGCCTGCTCACCGTGCCCAACGGCGACGACTGCGCCGCGCTGGCCGATGGCCAGGGCGGCCACCTGCTGCTGGCCATCGAGGGCTTCGTCGACGACTTCGTGGAACGTGAACCCTGGTTCGCCGGCTACTGCGGCGTGATGGTGAACCTGAGCGACATCGCGGCCATGGGCGGCCGCCCGCTGGCCGTGGTGGACGCGCTGTGGAGCGCCGGCAGCCAGGCTGCCGAGCCGCTGATGCAAGGCCTGGCCGCCGGCGCGCAGCGCTACGGCGTGCCCATCGTCGGCGGCCACAGCAACCACCGCAGCAGCCGCGGCCAGCTGGCGGTGGCGGTGCTGGGCCGTGCGCAGCGGCTGCTCAGCAGCTTCAACGCCCGGCCCGGCGACGTGCTGGTGATGGCGGTGGACCTGCGCGGTGCCTGGCAGGAGCCCTACCCCTACTGGAATGCCTCCACCCCCGCACCGGCCGAACGGCTGCGCGCCGACCTGGACCTGCTGCCGCAGCTGGCCGAAGCCGGCCTGGCCGATGCCGCCAAGGACATCAGCATGGCCGGCGCCGTGGGCACGCTGCTGATGATGCTGGACTGCTCACGCTGCGGCGCGGTGATCGACGTCGATGCGATGCCGCGGCCGCACAGCGTGGCGGCGGATGACCCGGCCGCGCTGCTGCGCTGGCTCACGGCCTTTCCCAGCTATGGCTTCGTGTTCAGCCTGCGGCCGGCGCAGGTGGCCCCGGTGCTGCAGCGCTTTGCCGAACGCGGCATTGCCGCCGCCGCGGTGGGCACGGTGCAGGCCCAGCCCGCGGTGCAGCTGCGCCATGCCGGCCAGCAGGCCCTGCTGTGGGACCTCGCCGCGCGCCCCTTCATCACCGCCTCCGAGGTGGCCCATGCCTGACGTGGCCACGCGGCCGCTGCGCATCGCGCTGCTCACCCATTCGGTGAACCCGCGCGGCGGCGTGGTGCATGTGCTGGAGCTGGGCCGCGCGCTGCAGCAGGCCGGCCAGCAGGTCACGCTGATCGCCCCGGCCGCGCCTGGCCAGCGCTTCTTCCGCGACACGCCCTGCGCGGTGGAGATCGCAGCGCTGCCCAGCCCGCCGCCCGACGCACCCACCGACCTGGCCGGCCAGGTGGCGGCGCGCATCCAGGCCGTGCGCACGCACCTGCAGCACACGCGGGCGGCCGAGCGCTTCGACCTGCTGCACGCCCATGACGGCATCGGCGGCAACGCGCTGGCCGACCTGAAGGCCCAGGGCCGGCTGCGCGGCTACGTGCGCACCGTGCACCATGTCGATCGCTTTGCCGATGCGCGGCTGCAGGCCTGGGAAGCACGCTCGCTGCGCGAAGCCGGCCTGCTGCTGTGCGTGAGCCAGCTGTGGCAGCAGCGGCTGCAGGCCGAGCACGGCCTGGCAGCCCATGAAGTACCCAACGGCGTGGACCTGCGGCGCTACCACCCCGCACCGCAGCCGGAAGACGCCGCCGTGGCCCGCGTGCTCGGCCTGGAAGGCGGCGCGCCACTGGTGCTGGCCATGGGGGGCATCGAGGCACGCAAGAACAGCTTGCGGCTGCTGCAGGCCTTCATCCTGCTGCGCCGGCAGCTGCCACGCGCCCGGCTGGTAGTGGCCGGCGGCGCCAGCGTGCTGGACCATGCCGGTGAGGTGCAGGCCTTTCACACGCTGATGAACCAGGCCGGCCTGCAACCCGGCGCCGACGTGCTGCTGACCGGCCCGGTGCCCGATGCGATGGTGCCGGCGCTGTACCGCCGGGCCGACGTGCTGGCCATGCCTTCGCTGCTGGAAGGCTTCGGCCTGGCCGCACTGGAGGCGCTGGCCTGCGGCACCCGCGCGGTGGTCTCACGCATGCCCCCTTTCACCGAGCACTTCGCGCCCGAAGGCGATGTGCACTGGGCCGATCCGCTGGAGCCGGCCTCCATCGCCGCGGCGCTGCGCGAAGCGGTGGCCCTGGGCCGCCGCACGCCGCCCGCGGTGTGCCAGCGCTACGGCTGGGCTGCCAGCGCCCGGCGCCATCTGGCGCTTTACAGCGCTTATCTGCAAGGAGAAAACATGCCCGCGATGCACTACCAGCTGCGCTGGCCCGATGCCAGCGAAACCACCTGCTACTCACCTTCGCTGGTGATCAAGGACTACTTCGAGCCCGGCGCCGCCTACCCGCTGCCCGACTTCCTGCAGCGCGTGCGGGAAGCGACGCAGATCGCCTCCGACCGCGTGCAGGCCAAGTACGGCTTTGCCTGCTCCGCCGCGGCCGAGCAGCTGCGCAGCATCGAACACACCGCCGCCCGCTTCAGCCAGCAGCCCGACGCCCGGGTGCAGGTGATCGCCTTCCAGGAATGAACCGCATGAACACTGCTTCAACCCCCCACCACGCGGTGGCCATCGTCGGCGGCGGCCAGGCGGGCCTGTCGATGAGCGCCTGCCTGCAGCAGGCCGGCATCGGCCACATCGTGTTCGAGAAGCACCGTGCGATGCACGTGTGGCAGACGCGGCGCTGGGACAGCTTCTGCCTGGTGACGCCCAACTGGCAGTGCGCCCTGCCCGGCCACCCGTACGACGGCGACGACCCGCACGGCTTCATGACCAAGCCCGAGATCGTGGCCTGGCTGGAGCGCTTCCGGCGCAAGGTGAACCCGCCGCTGCGCGAGGGCGTGACGGTGCGCCTGGTCAAGCCGCGGCCCCAAGGCGGCTACCTGCTGCGCTACGAGGTGGCGGGCGAGCCCGGCCTGCAGGAATGCACCGCCGACCAGGTGGTGGTGGCCTCTGGCGGCTACCACCTGCCCATCGTGCCGCGCATGGCCGAGCGGCTGCCGGCCAGCGTGCGGCAGCTGCACTCGGAGCAGTACCACAACGCGGCCGAGCTGCCGCCCGGCGCAGTGCTGGTGGTGGGCTCGGGCCAGAGCGGCGCGCAGATCGCCGAAGACCTGCACCTGGCCGGCCGCCAGGTGGTGCTGGCGGTTGGCGACGCGCCGCGCTGCGCCCGCTTTTACCGCGGCCGCGACGTGGTGGACTGGCTGGCCGACATGGGCTACTACGACATGCCGGTGGGCCAGCATCCGCTGCGCGAAGGCGTGCGCGACAACACCAACCACTACGTCACCGGCCGCGACGGCGGGCGCGACATCGACCTGCGCCGCTTCGCGCTGCAGGGCATGCAGCTGCATGGCGCGCTGCAGGCGGTGGAACCGCAGGACGATGGCGACGTGTTGCTGCGCTTCAAGCCCGGCCTGGCCGAGGTGCTGGACCGCGCCGACGCCACTTACAACGGCATCAATGCCAGCATCGACCAATACATCGAGCGCATGGGTCTGCAGGCCCCGCCGTCCAGCCGCTACCAGCCGGTGTGGCAGCCCGGCGAAGAGCCGCTCACGCTCAGCCTGCAGCAGGCCGGCATCGGCAGCGTGGTGTGGTGCATCGGCTTTGCGCCCGACTTCGGCTGGCTGGACGCACCGGTGTTCAACGGCCGCGGCCAGCCCCAGCACGAGCGGGGCGTCACGGCCTTGCCGGGCCTGTACTTCCTGGGCCTGCCCTGGCTGCACACCTGGGGCTCGGGCCGCTTCTCGGGCGTGGCGCGCGATGCGCAGCACCTGGCCGAGGTGATCGCCGGCGAGCGCAGCACCCAAGCCCCTGCCACGCTGCCGGCCGCAGTGCCCGGATAAGCTCCCGGGCATCTCCTGCCCTGGATCCGACCATGATCACCGTTCTGCATGAGCAGCGCAGCACCGCGCTGGCCGACGCCCAAGCCGAAGGCGATGCCCTGTGGCTGACCGCCACCGACATCGAAGCCGCCACCGGCTGGCAATGGAAGCCAGAAGGCCTGTGCCACGGCGACGTGTGCATGCCGGTGCCGCCCGCGCAACGCGCCCAGTGGGTGCGTGAAGAAGCCGCCGGCCAGCCCGCCCGCCTGAACCTGGCCGCGCTGTGGCGCCACGGCGGCCAGCCGGTGGTGCATGACGGCAGCGGCCGCAACTGGGTGCTGGGCACCGGCGCCGCGCAACGGGCCGAGGCCTTGCAATCGCTGCAGGCACCTGACTTCACGCTGCCTGACCTGCAAGGCCAGCCCCACAGCCTGAGCCAGTACCGTGGCCGCAAGCTGCTGCTGGTGACCTGGGCCAGCTGGTGCGGCTGCCGGCTCGACCTGGCGCTGTGGCAATCGATGATGAACGAGCTGCAGGACACCAACTTCACCGTGCTGGCCATCGCGCTGGACACGGCCGAAGCCGCCCGCCCGTGGATCGAGGCGGCCGCGCCCAGCTACCCCTGCCTGATCGACGCCGACCATCACGTGGCCGCGCTCTACGGCATCGTCAACGTGCCGCAGGCGGTGTGGATCGACGAAGCAGGCCGCATCGTGCGGCCGACCGAGACCGCCGGCTCCAGCGATGCCTTCCGGTCCATCGACCGCAGCACCGGCGCCCTGGCGCCCGAGCTGGCACAGGCCAGCCAGCAGCGCAAGGCCGCCTACCTGGCCGCGGTGCGCGACTGGGCCCGCCAGGGCCCGGCCAGCGCCCATGCGTTGCCGGCGCCGCAGGCCGCGGCCCGCGTGCCCGCGCCCAGCGCGGCGCAGGCCGAGGCGCATGCCTGGTTCCTGCTGGGCCAGCAGCTGCTGCGCCAGGGCCAGGCAGACGCAGCGCGCAGCGCGCTCGACCGCGCCAGCCAGCTGCACCCCGACTCCTGGGCCATCTGGCGCCAGCACGCCCCGCGCGACGCCCGCGGTCTGGCCGTGGGCGAGGCCTTCTGGGCCCGGGTGGACGCCTTGGGCGACAAGCCGTACTACGCGCCAGCGCAGCTGTGAGTTCCACAGCGTGCCTGGCGCCCTTGCCTGTCAGGCACGCACGGCCTGGCACGAGTAGCAGCCACGCCGCGCGTTGTGCAGGTGCAGGTAGGCCACGGCGTCATGGCTGAACAGGCGGACGATCTCGCTGGCCGCATCGATGCCCTCGCCCACGCTGGCGTCCACGATCATGTGGTCGGCATCGTAGGCGCGGTAGGAGATGAGTCGGCTGCTCACGTAGCCCGGGACCACGCCCGCAGGTAGCTGGCGCTGCACGGCGCCGCGGCGCACGTAGATCGGACCCGAAGCACGGTAGGGAGAGGCCGCCGGCTGGTGCAGGTACGGCAGCAGCAGCAATTCATCGCCGGGCTGCGCGTCCTCCAGGCTGATGCGGCAGGGATAGCCCGGCGACGCGTCGGCGATGCACCGCCGGGCCGACCGCTCGGCCAGTTGCCGGTCAGGCAGGTCGAAGAGCGGGATGAAGGGCGTCGGGTCGAGGCCGACCAGCTGGAAACTGAAGGACATGAGTGCTCCTGAAAAAGGAGTCCCATGCTCCCGCCACGGCCTGTCGCCGGCTCGCCGGATTCGGTCCTGTGATTGCGGGCGGGCTGATCTCAAGCAAATGTGGCTCTGCCACTGTGCTTGATCCCCGCGGGGGACGGCCGGCCGAGGCCGGCCTGGGGGCGTTTAGAAGGCCGGCGTGATGGTGCCCTTGTACTTGGTCTGGATGAACTGCCGCACCTCGGGCGTGTGCAGCGCGGCCACCAGCTTGCGGATGGCCGGTGAATCGGCGTTGTCCGCGCGCGCGGCGATGAAGTTGCCGTAGGCCGACTTCAGGCCGTCTTCCAGGAACAGCGCGTCCTTGAGCGGGTTGAGCTTGGCCTCCAGCGCATAGTTGGTGTTGATCAGCGCCAGGTCCACGTCGCCCAGCGCACGGGGCAGCTGCGCGGCTTCCAGCTCACGGAACTGCAGCTTGCGCGGGTTGTCGACCACGTCGCGCGCGGTGGCCTGGATGCTGATCGGGTCCTTGAGCTTGATCAGGCCTTGTTGCGCCAGCAGCGCCAGTGCCCGGCCCGAGTTGGAGGGATCGTTGGGGATGGCGACCACGGCGCCCGTCTTGAGTTGCGCCACCGAGGTGATCTTGCGCGAATAACCGCCGAAGGGCTCGATGAGCACCGCGCTGTTCGGCACCTCCACCACCTTGGTCTTGCGGTCCTTGTTGAAGGCGCGGAGGTAGGGCCGGTGCTGGAAGAAGTTGGCCTCCAGCTGGCCTTCGTCCACCACCAGGTTGGGCTGCACGTAGTCGGTGTACACCTTGACCTGCAGGTCGATGCCCTCGGCCTGCAGCTTGGGCTTCACGAACTCCAGGATCTCGGCATGCGGCACCGGCGAAGCCGCCACCCGCAAGACCGTCTGCGCCTGCACGGTCTGCAGCGGCAGCATCAGGGCCACTGCGGTGAAGGAAGCGACACGAAGGAACAGGCGTTTCGAAGAGAGGCGCATGAAAGCGATCAAAGGTTGCGATGCCATTCACTGTAGGCACAAGCACCTGATCGCGTAGCGACCGATTGGCATAAGCAACTGATGCCGCCGCAGTTGCGTTGGCATCGACAACTAGCGTTGTCCCGCCAGCCGCCGCAGCTCCCACGACAGCCGGGCATGGCGGGCAGCCTCTTCTTCGGTGGCGCCGTAGCCCGTGATGCCGCTGCGGCCCTTGAGCCTGACGCGGATCGGATGCCGGGCGTCGCCGGTGTGTTCGATCACCAGGCGCTGGCGGCGGGTCCAGAGTTCGAGGGTGAGGTGCGGTGCGGTATCCATGGGTCGCAGACTCTAGAAGCCCGATGCCGACGGCCGCCTGACCGCCGGATGACATCGGCGTCATCGCACGGAACTTCGATCGGCGCCGCGAAACAGTAGGTCATGCAAACAGTTCGACATCTGCTGGCAGCCGGGGTGGCCGTGGGTTGGCTGGCCAGCGGCCCGGCCGCGGCCCAGGACCGGGTGAAGCTCGACGGCTTTGCCATCGACCGCCACGAGGTCAGCATCGCGCGCTTTGCCGAGTTCGTGCAGGCCACCGGCCTGGTGACAGCGGCCGAACGGGCAGGCAGTGGCCATGAGTGGGGCCAGGGCTGGGAACGGCGCCCGGGCTGGAACTTCCGCCGCCCGTTCGGGCAGGTGCCGGCCAGCCCGCAATGGCCCGCGGTGCACGTCAGCTGGTTCGAGGCGCGCGACTATTGCGCCTGGGCCGGCGGCCGCCTGCCCACCCGCGATGAATGGGCGCGCGCCGCCTACACCGAACAACGCTCCAGCCAGGGTTTCGTCCAAGGCCGCACCTACCCATACCCCACCGGCGACAGCGCCGACGGCGCCAACACCAACGGTACCGACCCCTGGCCCACCCTGGCGCCCGCCGGTGCCACTCGCCCTGGCGTCAATGGCCTGTACGACATGGGCGCCAATGCCTGGGAATGGCTGGCCGATCGTCAGGGTGACACCGCGCTCACCGCCGGCGGCTCGTGGTGGTACGGCCCGGCCCAGACGCAGGCCAGCGCCATGCAGTGGAAGCCGGCCGAGTTCTACGTGGTGTACATCGGGCTGCGTTGCGTATGGGACGCGGCGGACTCCCCTGCCGCTTCGCGTTGAAAGCCGCACGCCCTGCGTCGGCGCTTCAGCCGGGTACCGCGCGCGAAAGCACCGTCTTCTGGAACTGCGGCATCACCCGTGCGATGCGGCGGATCAGCTCGGCGTTGGCATCAACGGCGTAGACCTTGATCAGGTGGTTGGGCTGGCGGTGGATGCTGCGCCGCTGACCGGCCTGGTGCCACAGGTCCTGGTGGCGCAGGTCTTCAAAGCCCACCTCGCCCAGGCGGGTGATCTGGTGCAGCGCATCGCGCTCGAAGTCGCTGACCGTGTGGGGCTTTTCCGGCGCATCCTGGCCATGCCCTGTTGAGACGCTCTCTCAGGTCACATCTCGTCTGGCTTGGATAGCTTGGCTGCCGCACGCTTGGCCTTGGCCCTGTTCTTGGCCTGAGCCTCCTTCATCTCGGTCGCGATGGCATCGCTGATGGGCGCCCACGCATTCGTGCCATTGACCAGCCAGTCCATCCCGTATTTCTCCAACAGAGCTCTTTCTTTGGCAGTATTCATGGCCTCACCCGGCGCCATTTCGCCCGACATGTGAAGACCAATTCGGAACATCAACTGCGTGTTGCTGTAGATCATTGAGTCTTCAATACTGCGCCTTACCCCTGGCGGCTCGAAGCATCTTTGGCCACCTTTGTAGTACACACCAAATTCTTTGTACTCGGCAGGCGGGCCCATGATTTCAATATCCGAGTAACGCGACTGTTCACGGTGATAGCTCGGATCCTTGTGCAAAATGGACCACTTTACCTTGCCAACCCATTTTGAGAAGTCCATGCTGGCATAGACAGGGGCAAACAATCTGTTTTCTACAGAGAAGTCTTGCTCAAGCACCCGCTCTTCGGTCATTCCGAAGTTGGTATGAAAATTCTTGAAAACCTCAATAGTCCTAAGCCGAATAGGAACTATTATTCTCGACAAAACAAAACCTCTTTGCCCACCCCTAACGGTTGGAATAGCCACGATGTCGCCCGGGTCGACCGACAATAAAGCCATCATCACTCCTTACATGCACTTTGCTTTTGCAGGCCGTATCGCCATCACCTTCGATGCCGCTCTATAGCTCTTGAAGTGAGCCCGACCACGCTTGTCGGTTCGCGCCTTATTGATGGGCTCAATCACATTTCCAGGAAAACCCGTCTTGGTATTGTATTTTTCCCTACCCGCCTGCTCAAAGCCCTTGGCTTGAGTATAAGTCAGACCACCTTCCGATGTCCCAGGAAGTGGTCTAATCCGTGTCTGACCGTCAACCGCTCGACCTGACGACACATGCCCTGCCAGCCGGTCTTCCAGCGCCCCGCCTGTATGCCCGACGTAGTAGGGAACATCAGAGCCTGGTGCATAGAGTCCGTAGGCTGAATACCCGGGTGCATTCAGGGGCGTAACCGCCCACCCCCACGGATCCACCCACCCCAGCGGATTCGGCCCATACTGGTAGAGGTTGATCCCACCCGCCAGCCCAATCGGGTCCTGGCTGATGAACCTGCCGACGTCCGGATCGTAGTACCTGAAAGTGTTGTAGTACAGCCCGGTTTCGGTATCGGCATACTGCCCTTGCATGCGCAGCGTTTGCGCCTCGGGCTTAAAACGCGGCAGCGCGTAGGGGTTGGGGTCGCGGCCGAGCTGCGGTTGCAGCGCGACGTTGCCCCAGGTCTGGTAACGCGCCTGCCACACGATATGGCCGTCTGAATCGGTCAGCTCTTCCGGTGCGCCCGCGCTGTTGGCGTGGATGTAATACACGCGCGGCTTGAAATTCTGCGGCTGTTGCCGGTAGTCGTGGTCCAGGCCCACGTTCTCGAGTTGGGCCAGGTCGAGTTGCTCGATGCGCGCCAGCGGCACGTAGCTGTCTTGGTCTTCGTAGACATGCGTGGTGAGCTTGGCGCCCACCTGCTCTTGCAGCAGCCGCAGGCCGCTCCAGATGAAGTACGTGGTCCCAAAGTCCCCCGTCTTGGACACTCTTCGCCCCAGCGCGTCGTAGGTAAAACGCACCCGCTGCGTCAGCCCCAGGCGCGTGGTGCTGACTTCGGTGAGCTGGTTGTCTTCGTTCCAGCTCAAGCGCTGCTCGGTGTGGCTGCCGATGCGCTTGTGCACCAGCCGGCCCAGGCCGTCGTACTGGTAGCGCTTGTCTTCGTGCATCAGCACCCGGTTGTGGCGCACGTAGCCTTCGCTGGTGGGGCCGGTCAGCACGATGCCCGGCGGCAGTGGGTTGCTGGCGGCGTCCCACGCAAAGGTTTCGTTCAGCACCGGTTGGGCGGGCGCTGACGGGTCTCGGTTCAGGGCTGCGCTCAGCTCGGCCCGGCTGGGCGCTTCATACGCGTAGCGCTCCTGGCGGATGGGCGGCAGGCTGCGGGCGTTTTGGATGCGGCCGATGGCGTCGTAGCCGTAGTGCACCTCCCCGGCCAACGGGTCGCGGCGGCGGATCAGCTCGGCGTTCGCATCAAAGGCATAGGCCTTGATCAGGTGGTTGGGCTGGCGGTGGATGCTGCGCCGCTGGCCGGCCTGGTGCCACAGGTCCTGGTGACGCAGGTCTTCAAAGCCCACCTCGCCCAGGCGGCTGACCTGGTGCAGCACCCGGCCCATGGCGTCGCGGGTTTTATGGGTGCGCAACTGGCCTTGGCTGCGCAGGATCTCCTGGTGCAGCGCATCGCGCTCGAAGTCGCTGATGGTGTGGCCGTCCAGGTGGATGTGGTGCAGGTGGCCGCTGCCGTAGTACAGGTAGTGCAGCGTCTGGCCCTGGGGCAGCACGGTTTGAATGGTGTTGCCCAGCTCGTCGTGGCTGTGGCGCACGACGCTGTGGCGCCGGTGGCGCGGGGTCTTGGTGGGTGGCTCGCTGGGTGGCGCGGCCGCGTAGTCGAACTGGGTGCTGCGCTCTTCGATCAGGCGGCCCAGCCCGTCGTACGCAAAGCCCAGCACGTCCAGCGGGCGTTGGCCCTGGGGCTCGCTGCCCCAGTCGGGCAGGCGCTCAAAACGTTCGATCTGCAGGAGCTGGTCGAGTGCGCTGTAGTGGTAGACGGTTCGAGTGTGGGCCGTGCGCTTCTGGATGAGTCGGCCGGCAGCATCGCGTTGCAGCTCGATGCGCTGGGCCAGCGTGCCATCGGCCGAGCGGGTTTGCACCACCACGGGCAGGCCCAGCGCATCGAGGTGGTAGTCGGTGCGGATGCCGTCGATGGCGTGCTGGGTGATCAACTGGCCGGCGGCGTCGTGCTCAAAGCGCGTGGGTTGGCCGGCGGCGTCGGTGAGCTGCAGCAGCAGGCCCTGGGCGCTGTGGTCTTGCCGGATGGTCTGGCCCAGGGGGTCGGTGCTGTGGGTGCGCTGGCCCAGCGGGTTGTAGCGGTAGCGGCTGATGTGGCCCAGGGCGTCGGCCTCGGCCGCCAGCTGGCCGCGCTCGTTCCACTGCCAGCGCACGGTGCTGCCGTCGGGCCGGGTGTGGGCGACAGGGCGCGCCAGCGCGTCGGTCTGGAAGGTGTGACGGCTGCCGTCGGCCTGGGTCACCGATTGCAGCGCCCCCCAGGGGCTGTGCGGGTCGTAGCCGTAACGGGTTTGCCGCTGCGAGCAGTCGGTGTGCCGCAGCAGCAGGCCGCGCGGGCTGTGGGCCAACAGGAGCTGGCCGCCCTTGGCGTCGGTGTGGGCGATGACGTGGCCGCGCTCGTCGTAGGCCCAGCGCTCGATGGCCAGCGGGCGGGGGGCCGGTGGGGCCGAGTCCTGGGGCGGCTCCTGCGGCGGCGGCCCCCACGCTTCCTATACGCACAGGTTGCCTTGGCTGTCGTACTGGTACACCGTGCGCGACTGGTCCGGGTGCTGGACGCTCAGCGGCAGCGCCCACTGCGGGTGCCACTGGGTGCGCGTGACGCGCCCCAGGGGGTCGGTGAGGGTGTGGAGGTGGCCGTGTTCGTCGTAGGTCAGGCGAACCGTGGTGTCCAGCGGCGAGGTCAGGCCGGCGAGCTGGCGCTTGTCGCCGTCCCATTGCAGGCGCCAGGGCTGGCCCAGCGCGTCGGCGTAGCGGGTGACGCGGTGCTGGTGGTCCCAGTGCCAGGTCTCCCGGCGGGCGGGCTGGGCGGCGCCGGTGTCGCCCGGGGCAGCGTCGGGGGTGGGCAGGTAGGTGGTGGCGCTGGCGTTGGGGGCCTCCCCTTGCAGGTCATAGTGGATGCGCACCCGCTCGCCCAGCGAGGTGCGCCAGCCGATGACGCGCCAGCCGGTGGGGCCGCCGGCCGCGACCTGCGCCCAGTCGTAGTGCACCTCCAGGCCCTCGGGCAGGCGCTGGAAGTGCATGCGGCCGGCGGCGTCATACGCGAAGCAGCGGGTTGGCTGGCCCGCCGCGTTGCGCACCTCGGTGAGCTGGCCTTGGGCGTCGTACCCGTAGTGCACCAGCGTTTGCACCGGGCAGGCGGCGCCTTGCACCACGCTGGCGTTGCAGTAGTCGATGCGGGTGACGCGACTGGGGTGCTGGCTGAGGTCATACAGCAGGCGCAGCTCCTGGCCGCAGCTGGTGCGCAGGGTGTGCAGGCGCCCGTCGGCACCGTAGGCCAGGTGGTGGGCGTTGTCGTTGGGGTCTTGCAGCAGCAGCGGGCGCAGGGTCTCAGGCGCATCGGGCGCGCCGCCGGGGGCGCCGAAATCGACGACCCAGCCATCGGCCAACTGCAGCACATAGCGGCCATGGCGGCCACCTTCCAGGCAGGCCAGGGTCATGCCTTCTTGCGGCAGCACGAACTTTTGTTGTTCGGCCAATGCGGGCAGGGGTATGGCGCGGCCGGCGGCGTCGATCAGCGTGTGCGGGCTGTCCGGCGGGCGCGGCCCGGAGGGCAGATCGCTGCGATCAGCGTCGTTGAGCCGCAGCTCCATGTCGTACAGGGTGCTCCAGCCCTGGCCGAACAGGCCGCTGCTGCGGGTGGTCAGCGAGTTGTAGTGCCGCACCCAGGCCAGGGGCATGGCGGCCGGCATTTCAAAGTCGGTGTCGTGCTCACCGTTCAACACCTTGGCGCCGCTGGGCATGTGCACCGGGTGGCCCTTGAGACCGTTGAGCCCATCGGCCACGGCCTGGCTGAGGCCGGTGGTCGACACCAGCTTGTCGGCCGCCATGCCCATGAGGGCGTTGCCGGCAAAGCAGATGATTCTTTGCGCGAGCGCGCCTCTGCCACGTATGGCCTGGCACACGGCCAGGGCATAGCCCAGGTATCTGGAGACGGCACTCAACCAGGGCGGCAATCCGTCGCCAATTTCCAGCACCGTGACCTGGCCACCGCCGATGCCCACATTGCCCTTGCGGCCGGGGTTGACGCTGAGCACGGCCCCGCATTCGGTTTTGTCGCCGACGCGGGCGGCCGGGTGGCTGTTGATGAACACGTTGCCGCTGCCTTGCGCGATGCGCGGGCGCGGCACCGACGGGTGGTCGCTGCATTGCACTTCATCGGCCTTCGCGCGTGCGGCGGCCTTGCTGTTGATGCGCACGTCGGGCGAGCCGGTGACGATCAAGCCCTTGACGACGCCGGGCAGCATCTTGTCGATCGCCGCGTGAATGGGCGCTGTGAGCGATTCGTCCAGCCCTTTGCCTGTGATGCTTTGTGCCACGCCGTCGGCCACGGCGCCAAAAACCGCGCCCACCACGGCACCCAGCACCAACGCGCCCAAGCCACCGGTGCCCACCACGAAAACGGCCGCCGCCCCGATGGCCATACCCGTGAGCAAACCCACGCCGAAGGTGGTGGCCACCTTCAAAACATTGGCGATCAGGCCCGAATGCTTGATCTCGTCGTGCAAGGTGGCGGCGGCTGGAATGGACATGGTGCAAGGTGGTGGGGCGAAATCGACGGAAACTCAAGATCAGGTTTTGAGGGTGTTCATCATCTGGCGCCAGACCTTGCGCATGTCATCGGTGATGGCCGCGCCACTGCTGAGCGTGAGCACCAGCACATTGGGTTTTTTCAGCGCCACCATGGCCTGTAATTGATGGAGCTTTTTGCCGCCCTGCGAAAACTCGGTCTGTATGCAGGCAATGGGTTCCTGGCCCTGGATGTTGTCTCGTTCGGTGAACGGCTTGTAGGTAAACCCCTTGGTTTGCCGCTGCGCCAGCTTGATTTGCCGTGCGAATGATTCCTGCAGCGTCTCGGTGCCCAGCAGTTGGTCGCGGTTGGCAATGATCTGGTAAGGCACGCCGGTGGCGGCATCGGCCACGGTGAGGATGTTGACGCTGCGGTCCAGTTGAACAGGGGGCAGGTCGCACTGAAAGTCTTGGGCGGTATACATGAGCGTGTGGTGTCAGGGTTTGAACAGGGTGGCCGGCCAGCGACTCAGTCGGGATTGATGTCTACCTGCTGCGGCCCGACGATTTCGATGTTGCCGTCGACGATGACGATGGTGCTGCTGCCCACCTTGAGCGTGATTCGCGTGGCCGCCTCGATGAAAATTTCCCCCTCGGCACTGACCATGGTGATGTCGCTTTTCACGACATTGGTCTGCGTTTTTTGAACGGTGACGGTACGGTCGCCGCCAATGCTTTCAACGTGGTTGCCGCCCACGGATTCGCTGCGGTCGGCACCAATGGTGGTCAGCTCGTTGTTGTCGACTTTTTTGCTGCGGTTGTGGCCCACCCAGTGGCTTTCGTCATGCTCCACCTCGGCGCGCAGGTTGCGCTCGGCATGCAGCCACACCTCTTCTTTGCCTTTCATGTCTTCAAACCGCAGGGCATTGGCGTTGGCGGTTCCGCCGCGCTCCGTGGAACGGGTGAGCACACCGCTTTGGGTCTGGTTGGCGGGCAACGGCCACGGCGGCATGTGCAAGGCGTTGTAAACAGCCCCCAGCACGATGGGGCGATCGGGGTCGCCGTTTTCAAAATCGACGATGACTTCCTGGCCTACACGCGGCACAGAAATGCCGCCAAAACCATTGCCGGCATGGGTGGTGGCCACACGCACCCAGCACGACGATCTTTCGTCCTTGGGGCAGTAGCGGTTCCAGTGGAAGCTGACTTTGATGCGGCCGTACGAATCGGTGTAGATTTCGCGCCCGGCCGGGCCGGTGACGGTGGCGGTTTGCGGGCCGTGGGTGCGCGGTTTGAGCACACGGCCGAACTCGTCGGTCTGGGTGGTGAGGCGGAAGTTGTCGCCGGACGGCAGCACGCTGAACTCCGAGCGGCAGGTGTATTCCGGCGCAAAACCACTGCTGCTGGCGTTGCTCACGTCTTCCAGCTCAAAAGCCTGCGATATCAGCAGGTAATCGCCGTTGGATTTTGCGTTGGGGTGGCCGCTGAGCGAAAACGTGGTGCCCACGGCCAGACCGCGCAGCATGCCGGCGCCCTGCGCGCGCTGGCCGGGGCTGCCGGCTTCTTCCATGCGAATGCGGGTGAGGTGCCGGGCTCGGTCTTCCTGTTCGGCCACGGCGGGTTTTTGCCCGTTGGTGTTGACGATGTCGCTGGGCCAGCTGAAGCGCTCGCGGTCGGCATGACCGGTTTGGCGCGGCTTGGCGCTGACGGCCTGCCAGTCGGACTTGGGCGCGCGAAAGTCGTAGTCCTGCGTCACCCAGCGGCCGCTTTGCAGGCTGTGCACGGCCTCAAAGCGCTCGACATATTCTTCGTCGATTTTGTGCCCGGGCGGGTAATAGCGCAGGCTGGCGTAGCGGCCATCCGCCACACGGTGGGGGCCGGGTTCATCCACCAGCACCAGGCGGTGCACCGAGTCGCTGTGCTCGAAGAAGAAGTAGATACCCCACTCGGCCATCAGGCGCACGATGAAGGCGTAATCGTCTTCACCGTACTGCACCTGAAAATCCAGTTTGGGGTAGCGGTTCAGCGTGCGGTCGACGTGCGAAAACGGATAGCCGTCCAAAACCTCGCGCACAATCTCCAGCACGCTTTTGTTTTGAAATATCCTGAAGTCGGAGCTTCGTTTGGCCAGGGCCAGCCAGGGCTCGATCACGAACTCATACACGCCACGCCTGTCATGCGCCGCCACAAAGCGAGCGCGTGTCACTAGGCCGCTGATCTGGCGCCGCCCCTGGTCCACCTCCAGGTCCACCGTCAACTCTTTGCCCAGCAGGGCCTTGTAGTCGACATTGGCACTGACCAAGCTGGTGAGAAAAGGCAGGTCAGGCGTGATGGCGCGGACATGGTATTCAAACAGCTCACCCAGGGACTCATACCCGCGGATGGAGCGAAACTCCAGTGCTGAAATGCCTGCCAAGGATGGCATGGCGGCACTCATCAAATTGGCAACGTGAGGCATCAAGAGTCACCCGGAAGGTGTTGAAAACAGGGCCGCGACGGCGGCTTTGTGAGCCAGACAGCAAAATCATTCACCACCATCCATTGCGGCCCAAGACCACCTTTCTGTAGTAGTCTTTATTGGCCTGCATGGAGAAAAGAAAAGGTCCGAAGAAGTTGGCCAACCTGTCCGCCAGGGCTACACCATCAAAAGCGAAATCAATCACATTCACCACCACCACCGTGATAAGAAACAAGGTAAGGCCTTTTCGCCACATCCCTTTTGCGATGAAGTAAAAGGGCATAAACATAAATGCCAGAACATTGAAGTTCACCTTGAAGCGCTCCATCCTGCTGAGCGACTTGAAGTTCGGCAGGGCCGGGCCGCCCGCCTTTTCGATGAGGGCAAACTTCTTTTTCCAACCTTCCGAAAGTTCGATTGCGCTGGCTTCCATGTAGTTCTCCTTGAATCCCTGCAAACACTCGTCCTGGCGCGGGCAGGGAAACTACGCCAGAATCGTCATGCGGCGCGAAGCCGACTTTCGTTAACCGCGTTGGCGGCCTCACCCCGGGGTTTCAGTCGTCCTGATCCCAGGCCCGCAGCAGTTCCGCGGGAATCATGTGAGCGACCTCGGAAAACCGTTTGCCCCACATGCGTTCGGCCTGCTTGATGAGCACGCCCACCGGGCTGCTGGGCTCGTGGGTTTCCACCCAGGCGCGCACCTGGGCGAGTGCGGCGCGCACCTGCTCGCGGCTTTGCGGGCTGGCGCTGGCGTTGAACCCGGCGGCAGGGGGCGTGGCAGCGATGCCCTCGGTGGGCGGGGGCAAGGCCTGCGGCGGCGGCCCGGCGGGCGGTGCGGTGGCAGCAGGCGGCGCCGGGTCGGCGGTGGCGGCGGCAGCAGCGGGCGTGGCCGTGCCGGCCGCATCGAGGCAGCCGGGCACGGGCAGCAAGGGCGTGTCACCCATCAGCAGCGGCTGCAGCAGCCGGCTCAAGGCCTGCAACGCAGGGGCGTCGTCGCGCAGCTGGCTATCGACCCACTGCTGCAGGTGCTGCACGCAGGCGGCGCAGGCTTGCAGGGTCATCAGCTGCGGATCGCGGCGCTGGCGCAGCTCCTGCAATTGCCGCTGCACGGCCTCGGGCTCAGGCGCGGTGGGCAGGCGCGGCACGGCCAGGGCGCGTTCCACGTCGCGCACCGTGAGCCGGTGCATGCTGCTGCCGACGATGACGATGTTGCGCACATCGTCGAGCAGGCCTTCGGGGTCGCACAGCGCGGCCAGCGCGTTGGCCCGCACCAGAGGGTCGTGCTCGCCCTCGATCACCAACTGCGGGTGCAGGCTGTCGCCAAAACGCTCGCAGCACTGCTGCAGTGCGCTGAGGCCCTGCAACAGGCCGCCGGCGCCCGCTTGCCGGGTGCGGCTGCGCGCCCACCAGATGAGCACCGTGATGTCCTTGCTGCGCAGCATCAGCCGGCGGGCGTCGCGCTCGATGTCCTTCCACTCGGGCTCGGTGCTGCTGTTCTTGAACTGGCCGTACTGCACTTCCGCCCGCGGCGCCAGGCGCGCGGCCAGCACGGCGTACTCGGGGTCGTATTCCAGCCAGGGGCCGCTGGGCGCTTCGGGGCCGATGGGGGCCAGCCACTCGGCGGGGATGTCCACGCGCACGGGGCTGGGCGCCATGGCGTGGGCGACGGCCTGGATGATTTTCTGCAGGGGGTTGTTCATGGCGCGATGGGGGGTGAAGCCTCGGGTTCCACAAGGGCCGTTCAGGCGGCGGCCTTTTTCATAGGGCGCAGGTACTGCTCGGGCTGCATCACGAGGCCGGTGACGTGGCGGCGGCCCTGGCGCTCGTCCTTGCCGAGCCAGCTCGAGCAGCCGAGCAAGGCGCCGTCGCCCAGCACGCAGGGGGGCGCCGAGTCGGCCAGCAACAGCAGCTCGACCTCCCACTCGTACTCCAGCCCGATGAAGCTGCGCACCAGTTCCACCAGGGCGGGCAGGTCCTGGCCATTGCCCTCGCCTTCTGGCGTCAGGCGCAGGTAGCCGGGCAGGTCGAGCGGGCCGATCTGCAGCCGAAAGCGGCTCTGGCGGTCGGGGATGTACTCGCCGGCCACGGCGCCCTGCCCCAGCACGCCGGAAGCGCGCGGGTGGTCGAGCTGGGTCTGGTCCACGGTGTCCAGCGGCACCCAGTGCAGCTGGAACTCGCACAGCCGCACGGGCACGCCGAAGTAGCGCGACAGGCTGCTGACCAGGCCATCGGGGTCGCGCGCGCTGCGGATGCGGTGCGCGCTGCTGGCCCAGCGGGCATGCGGCGCCAGCGCACTGGCCTGCACTTCGGCGGGTTCGTCGCCGGCCAGGCGGGCGACGTATCGGGTGAAGGTTTCGTCGCCGGCGCGGTCCAGCCCGGCGGCCGACTGCGCTTGTGCCCAGGCCCGGTAGAAGTGGCTGAGGTAGCGGTGGTGGAACAGGTCGATGAAGTGCGCCAGGGTGTCGTCGCGCCGCGACTCGCTGCGCTCACGCACCCGTTCGGTCATGTGCAGGGGCAAGGGGCCGTTGGGCCCGAGCACGCCGAGGCCGAAGACGCGCAGCTGCGCCGGCCTGCCGGGCGCCAGCGTGACGCTGGCCAGCTCGCGCGGCGCGAAGGCCAGGCTGGCCTGCTGGCCCAGCCGGTGCCCCTCCTGCTGCGGGCGCTGGGCCAGGCCCACGGGCGGTGCGCCGCACTGCCGGGACTCGTGCGCGGCCAGCCTGCGCAGCAGGCCCAGGAACTGGTGGCGCCAGGGGGTGTGGCTGGCGTCCTGCAGCGCCAGCGGCCATGCCGGCGCCGGCTCGCCGGCCTGCGGCGCGGCGGCAGGCGACGCAACGTCCGGCACCTCGGCGCGCGGCGCGGCAGCGTCGTCCGGCGGCGCCATCACACCCCTCCCCGCTGACCCATGCGCACGGGCCAATGCGCCACTTCACCGCGCTGCATGCTGTGCAGCCGCGTCTGCACGAAGGTGTTGATGGCCACGTGGCGGGCCAGGTAGTGCTCCAGCACCAGGCCGAACAGGTAGGGGCTGATGCCGCTGAAGCCGTCTTCGTCCACGGTGAGCCTGCATTCCACGCCGCGGCCGTACACCAGCGGCCCGACGCCGGGCAGGCGCCGCGTGACGGGCCGCAGCGCACTGGCCATGAGGCTGTTGACCTGCTGCTGGGCCACCGTGTCGTCCTGCTGCACGAACAGGCGCAGCATGTCGCGCAGGGCCTGGGCGCCCTCGCGCTCGTCCATCTCGTGCAGGGGCAGGTAATTGAAGCCCAGCTGCCGGATGAGGCGCCACGCCAGTTCGCCTTCCGCAAACGGCGGTTGCGGTGCCGAAGGGGGGCGTATCAGGCCGATGGCCTTCACCGGCAGCGATTCGGCCGTCTTCAGGTCGTCGAGGCCGTTGCGCGGCACCAGCCTGGGCAGGTCGCGGTTGGTCACCAGCGCCTGCACGCTGAGGTAGCGCAGGTCTTCGCTGTACGGCGCCTCGTGCTGGTCCACCAGGCTGATGAACACCTCGGTGCCGGTGTAGGAGGTGCGTGTGCCGTACCTGCGGGTGCTGCCGGGCACCAGGCGCGGCTCGCGCCGCACCGAGAAGTAGCGCCCGTGGTTGCCCTCGTCATGGTTCAAGGTCTGGTACAGCGGCCGGAACACGGCGTCCGACGTGCTGCCGCCGAGCTGGCCTTGCAGCTCCTTGACGGCGAACACCTCGAAGTCCAGCGGACGCGAACGGTCCGGCACCAGATGAATCTCGGTGTGGCTGGCAGGCAGTTCCAGGCGATCGGTGCGGTGCTCGAACAGGTTGATGACCGGGGTGCAATGCAGCGCGAACTGCTCGGCCTGCACCACGCCGGCCAGCGCGGTGGTACTGCGTGACAGCAGGATGACGATCTCGGCTTCACGGCCCTCGATGCGGGCCAGGCCCGGAGCCAGGTGTTGCAGGGCGAAGAAGTAAAAGCGGCTGGGGCAGGCGAAGTACTCGTGCAGCAGGTTGTGCCCGAACCAGCTGTTCCAGTGCAGCGGCAGCATGCTTTGCGCGGGGCTGAGGCCTTCATGCACCAGAGCACCGTCGGTGACCACCTGCGGCCGCTCGGCCATGCGGCCCGGCTCGCCGACCAGGCTGGCCACGGCACCCGCATGCAGCAACTCGAACAGGTGCGAAGCCACCTGCTCCTGGCCGCACAGGTAGACGGGCAACCGGTCGAGCCCCTGCAGATCGCGGAACGACATCTCGCCCTGCAGCCGCAGGCGCAGGCGCAAGGCCCCCTGCACCTGCACATGCGGCGGCAGGTAGCGGTCGGGCGCGGGAATGTCGGGCGGCACGCCGGTCAGGCGGGCCTGCACGACCTCCAGCGGCCACAACGCTACGTCCTGCGTGGTGCGGAACTGGCAGGCGGTGGCTTCACCGTCTGCCACCTTGGAGAACAGGGCCGTGCCGCGGGGCACCAGGTAGCCCTTGCGGTGATCGCCCTCGGTGGCCTGCGGGTGCAGCTGGGCCACGGCCATGGCGGGCGTGGGGCTGACGTAGTTGGGGTAGACGACTTCCAGCAAGCGCTGGGTGAAGCGCGGAAACTCGGCATCGAGCTTGATGCGCATGCGCGCCGACATGAAGCTGAACGACTCGATCAGCCGCTCGACATAGGGGTCGGCCACCTCCTGACCCTGCATGCCCAGCCGGCGAGCGATCTTGGGGTGCATCTGGGCAAACTCGCCCGCGCTCTCGCGCATGTAGAGCAGCTCTTCGTTGTAGTAGCGCAGCAGTTGGGGATGCATGGGGGGGCTCTCGCGGCAGGGGCTCAGCGGGGCCGCAGTTCGATGCGGCTGTTTTCGAGGTCGACCGCGCTTTGCACGGTGAACTCGATCGGGTACGGGCTCATGCGGATGTGGCCCGTGATCTCGAAGACGAGCACGTTGTAGTGGTGCCGCGCCTTCTCCTTGAGCAGGGGGCGCACTTGCAGGGTGTCGGGCGCCAACCGCGGCTCAAAGCGGAGGATGGCCGTGCGGATCATTTGTTCGATCTCGTCCCAGCGCTTGCCGGACAGGTAGCCTCCGGCCAACGCAGGCACGCCGTAGTTCACGCACGAGGCGGCGGCCAGCGGGTGGTCTTGCTCGGACACCACCTCGGAGTGGTCGGTGGTGTTGAGCAGCAGCGCCAGATCGCGCAGCACGATGTCGCGCAGGCGGGCGCGGCTGGCGGTGTAGGCGTCGGGCGCCTCGCTGTCCTCGGAAGGCGCGTCGTCGCAGAGGCGATCGAACAAGGTGGGCAGGTACACCGCCTCGCGCTGCCGCGCGGCGGCCTCGGGCGGCAGGGTCGAGGGCAAGGCGCGTGCGCCGGGATGCTTGTTCATCGTCATGGGGCTTTCTCGTCAGGCGGCGGCTGGCGCAGCTCGGTGCCCAGGGGCACGGCGCTGTCGAGCGAGATGCCGTGATGCTCCAGGCGGGTGAGCGAAGGCAGGCGCTCATGGCGCTGCGTTCGCGCCCAACCTGCCGGCGCAAAGAGGTGCAGCACGTTCGGCGGCTCGCCTTGCGCAAAAAGGTCGACGGGGCCGTGCGCATCGAGTTGCGACAGCACCGCCTCGATGCTGTCGTTCTGGCCCAGCAGGTGGGCCAGCGGGCTCTTGGCCTCTTCTGCGTCCTTGAGTTGGTCGAAGGCGTCGACGCGGTGGGTGACCTCTTCCAGGCTCAGGTGGGCCCACTCTTCGTCGTCCCGCAACGCCGCATCCGGCGATTGCAGGCGCTGCAGGTAGCGTTGGTGCCATTGGTCCAGCAGCTCGTCTTCGCGGCGGGCGGGTGCGGCTGTGATGGCGGCGATGGCGGGGGCGTCGGCCGGCTGCCCGTCCTGACGCCCCAGCAGATCGACCAGGCTGGCGGGCGCGGCCGAAGCGGGACGCAGCAGCGGCGGCCCCTGGCGATGCGGCGCATCTGCCAGCCGGGTCAAGTCCAGGTCCGCCAGCGGTGCGGCGGCGGCCGGGTCACAGGCCACCGGGCTGGCCGGGGTATCGGCATCGGGCGGCCGGCCATCCAGCTCCAGCCGGTACAAGCCGACGTCCAGCACGTCGCCCTGCTGCAACCACACCAGTTGCTGCGGTGGCAGCCATTGACCATTGAGGCTGCAACGCAGCTCTTGGCAACGGTGCTCCACCGCGACGGCGCTGGCTTCCAGGCCCCAGGCGCGATGGAAGCGCACCTGGGCCTCGTCGGCCAGCGGCTGCAGGGGCAGTGCCAGATCTTCGAGCAGCGCAGACAAGCAGACCTGATCCTGCCCGTCCGGCCACGGCCATGACAGGTCCAGCGCCTGTCCCTGGCAGCGCGTCAGGCGCCACAAGACACCGGTCTGGAGGCTCAGGCGTTCGGTCATGTGCGCCCCCACAGCTGCATCAGGCTGGTGGCCGCCTGCACATAGCCGCCTTGCGCGTCCTGCGTCCAGAAGGCGGCCACCGGGTCGGTGCGTCGCAGCACCCGGTCGGGCCAGTCGGCCCACGGCAGGTGGTAGACACCGCGCAGCCCACGGGCCGGATCGTCCTCGCGCTCAGGGCCCATCAGTGCGTCGACACGGCGCGGGTCCGGCGCAGCAACTGGCGCGCCCCACCACTGCGCCAGGCCAGGTGCCTGCAGCTGCCACAGGCCATCGAGTTGCGTGAGCCATTGGCTCCACACGGTGTCGGCCCTCGCAGCGCGCCAGGCCAGGCGCGCCCACCCATGGAGCAGCGTGCGGCCATCGGCCGCTGCAGGCTGGCGCCACAGCCGGTGCATCCACGCGGGGCTGACCTTCTGGTAGACGATCAGCGGACAGGCGCGGCCCACTTTGTCGGTGGACGCGACCAGCACGCCTTGCACGAACTGCGAAGGTGCAAACGGCAGCCGGCCCGGCGGCATCACGAAAGCGATGGGCACCTCGTGCAGGCGGCGCACGGTGGGCACCGCGTCCAGTTGCACCCAGCGCTGCCCCGGCGACTTGGGCTTGTTCGCGGAAGGGGTGGGCTGGGGGCGCAGCGGCCACACCTGCTCCACCCAGCGCTGCCAGGCTTCACGTTCCGCCACGGCTGCCCGGTGGCTGACGAAGTCGCCTTGCGTGGGCACCTTGCCCCAGACGGCCGGCGGGGCCACGCCCACGCGCTGGTTGATCGCGCGCCTGAGCTGCGCCTTGAGGTCGGTCCAGCGCATCAGAGGCTCCGGCCCGGGCAGCTGAAGTTGCGCAGCAGCGTGCTGTTGAACGGGCTGGGGCCGGCGCTGCCGATGTCGAGCACGGCGCGTCGGTTGTCGAAGCTGAACTCCGCCAGCACACGCCCCGGCTGGGTGCCGGGCGACAGCTTGGCGCGCTCCACCAGCCGCAACCAGGACCACGGGCCGCGCGCCGCCAGCGTGGAGGTTTCGGGCCTGATGCGCGGCTGGGCCACCAGCTCGGCCATGGTGCCGCCACGCGGCCCCGGCCAGGCCAGCGGCAGCGCCTGGATGGCGCCGTGGGCATAGCGCTGCACCTGTCCGTCGAAGTCGATCACCCATTCGGTGACGGAGGCGTCCAGCGACACGACCCGGTAGTCGCCGCGCCAGGCCATGCGCTTGCCTTCGTTCTCGCGGAAGAACATGTCGCGGATCTGGCCCACCTGGGCAAAGGCATCGGGGTTGGGGCCGCTGGCGGCCAGCAGCTTGAGCAGCTCCCCTTGCAAGGTGGGGCCTGCGGCCGGGCCGGGCGGAGCGTCACCCGGGCCCAGGCCGTCACCGGCGGCGGCCAGGTTCACGCTGCCGGGCGACTTGTAGCGCCAGGGCCGGGCGCTGGTGTCCACCAAAGGCGCCAGGTACTTGCGGAAGTACTCGTCCGCCGCACCGCCCGCGGCAAAGAAGGCATTGAAGTCCTCGGCCGAGACCTCCTGCGCGCTGTTGGCAAAGGGGTAGCGGCCGGCCAGCAGGCGCTGGCAGGGCTCGGCCACGTTCAAGCTCAGCAGGCCGAGCAGCCGGTCCATCTGCGCCTGCGCCTGGTTGCGCAGGATGGACGCGGCGCCCTGCTGCACCTTGTCCGATCCGCTGGCGCTGAGGTCCATCAGCACTTCACGCAGCGGCGCCGGCATTTTCCCGGCCTCGATGCGCAGCTTGGTGGCCGCCTCGGCACCCGCCGGCGGCAGGCTGCCGGCACTGAGCGCCGTGTCTGCCACCACCAGCACGGTGTAGTACTCGTTGAGCACGCTGGTCATGCTCTCCAGGCCCGCCCTGCCGCTGGCGGCCATGGCCGCGCCTTCACCGCGGCCGGTTACCACCTCACGCAGGGCGGAGAACTTCTCGTCCACCTCCTGGCGTTCCATGCGGGCTTCGGGGCGCACGCCCAGCGCCGCACCGGCCTTGGCCTGCTGCTGGGCGAGCTGGTCGCCCGCCTTCTCGAAGATCGACTTCTCCTCGGCCTTGTTCTCCATCACCAGCGGCCTGGACAAGGTGGTTTCGCGGGCGGCAGCGCGGGCCAGCCGGACCAGCGGCGAATCCGCGGCGGCCAGTTGGCGCAGGATGCTCAGGTCGTAGGCCAGGGTGCCGGACTTGTCAGAGCGCACCAGCCGAACGTCGTCCAGGAAGCGCGCCCAGTGCCCGGCGTACTCCGCCAGAAACAGCCGCCGCACCTCGGCCTCCAGCGCCCGGTGGTCGGCCTTCTGCGGGTCGGTGGTGGCGGTGTCGCCACCCATGCGCTGCCCCATCACCCAGGCATCGTCCTGCTGGGCCCAGGTCAAGGTCTGGGCGAGTTGCTTGGCAAAGACCTCGTGATAGCCCTCATAGGTGAACAGCCCCGGCACGCCCTGCTCCAGGCTGCCCCCCGATGCCAGGCTGAACAAGGTGCCCGCCTGCGGCCCCAGCGCACGAACCAGGCTGAAGGCCTGCGGTGCCTGCGCCTGCGCCGCGGTGCGCACCCGCACGTACAGCCGCTCGCTGCGCGACTGCTTGTCCAGGTAGCTGCGCACCTCCTGCACCAGGGCGCTGTTGGCCACCGACAGCGACTGCACGGGCCGCCGACCGGCGAAGAGCCATTCCAGATGGCCCACCATGGCGGCGCTGTTGCCCAGCCGCTGCGAGAGTGACTCCGCCTGCCCCTGCCAGGCCTGCTTGATCCATTGCCGCACGTCACGGGCATGGTCGGGCGACTGCATGTACTGCTTCGCGTCATGCAGCAGCAGGTACACCCGCAAGGTCTGGTAGGCCTGCTCGGCATCATCGGCCGCCACCGATTGGCGCAGCACCTGCTCCATGTGCGCCGTGACCTGCGGCAGCACCAGGCGGTCGAGCAATTGGCCATAGCCCTGATCGGCCGCCGCCGCGATGGGGCCTGCGCTGTACAACCCGTACTGGAACGACAGATCCGGCGAAGCCAGGTTCAGACCATCCACGCGCGGCAGGTCTTGCGCCAGGTCGAGCACCTTCTCGGTACGCGCCGTGTTGGGCTCGCGCAGCCAATCCTTCATCTGCCGGGTCAGGGTCTCGGTCTTCTCACTGATCGCTTGCAGGTAGGCCTGGTTGTTGCGCAGGCTCAGCGCCAACGCGCCGGACAGCCACACGAAGGCGAGCAGCACGACGCCATGCCCGATCCAGCGCAGCAGCCGCATGCGGGTTTCCCAACGCAGGTTGGGTTGCACCAGATGCGCCTCGGCCATCACCACCTTTTCCAGCAGGTCGGAAAGGAAGAAGCTGCGGCGGCTCATCTGCGGCGGCTTGGAGCCTCCCAAACCCACGGTGTGGCCCAGGCTGCGAACGGCTTCGCGCAGGCGCACCGACAGCGCCTGCGGTTGGGCCACCATCTCCTGCCCGGGCTGCACCGCGCTGCACAGGTACACACCCCGCAGCGTGGGTTGAACCTGCGTGGTGTCGTAGCGCGAGTCGGCAAACACCTGGGCCACCAGCGTCTGCACCGGCGCCATCAGCCCCTGCAGTTCATGGGGCAGCACATAGAGCGACTGCCGGTCTTCCACCCGGAACTCTTCCTGCAGCCGCATCGCCACGCCGGCGCGGATGCGCTCGATCAGGGCCGCGAACTCACGGCCCACCCACAGCGCCAGCGACTGGCCACTGTCGGGCAGGCTGTCTGGTGCGTCCCCACCGTTGGCGGTGGTCGATCGGCCCGACTGCTTGCGCTTGGCGGCCTTGCGGCGTTGGGCGTCGTCCATCCACGGCAAGGTGAAGCCCCACACCTGGCGGCGTGCCTCGGAGGTGAGGCCGTTGAAGTACGCCGGAAAGCCGCGCAGCACGTCGGCCTTGGCCAGCAGCAGGTAGACGGGGAAGCGGATGCCCAGGTGGGTGCGCAACTCTTCCAGCCGCGCCCGCAACTGCGCGGCCAGGGCCGTGCGCTGCAGTTCATCGGCGCGCAGCAGCTCGGCCACGTCCACCACCAGCAAGGCACCGTTGATCGGCGCCCGTGGGCGCACCTGGCGCAGCACGCCCAGAAAGCCGCGCCACTCGGCGGCGTGCACGGCGGCGGCCTGTTCGTCGGCCTGGGGCGCCTGCTCGGTGTAACGCCCCGCGGTGTCCAGGAACACGGCCTCGTTGGTCAGCCACCAGTCGCAGTTCTGGGTGCCGGTGGCGCGCTCCAGCGTCATGCGGGCGCTGGCGGCGCCCATCTGGTCGGGCAGCGGAAAGCGCAGGCCGGCGTTGAGCACCAGCGAGGACTTGCCCGCCCCGGGCTGCCCGATCAGCATGTACCAGGGCAGCTCGTACAGGTAGCGCTTGCCCTCGACCACGCGCCGCAGGCCCGACCAGATGCTGCCCGTGCCGCCGGCCATCGTGCGCTGCATCTGGCGAAGCTGGCTCACCGCCTGGCGGGCGCGGTCGGCCAGGTGGCGGATCTCTTCGCGCGCCAGCGCGGGCTGGGCCCCTTCTCGATGCAGCCACCGCTGCAACAGCTGGTCATCGCGCTGCAAGGCGCGGTAGAGCTTGTACAGCCCCCACACCAACAGCAGCACCAGCACCAGGCCCATGGCCAGCACCCGCGCCCACACAGGCGCCAACGGATGCAAGGGCCCGAAAGCCAGCAGCGGCCCGCCGTGCCAGATGAGCAGGCACAACGCCGACGCACCGATGACGGTCCAGGCCACGGCCGCCGGCAGCTCCAGCGCCCAGGACAACAGGCCCGCCAACAGCAGCAGGATCACACCCAGGCGCACCGCCACCGAGCCCAGCGGCTTGATCTCGCCCACCGCGACGAACGGTCCGAGGAACCAGACGACGGCCGACACCACCAGCAGCGCCAACAACGCCAGCAACGCCCGGAACACCGGGCCCTTGAAGAAGTCTTTCATCACACTGCTCCCTCGGCTCAACGGGCACCGCTGCCCTCGCGCACTTCGCCGTTGTCGAACGTGACCCGGTAGGGGGCGCCCGCCACGGGCGTCAGGTCGTCGTAGAGGTAGTTCAGCTCCACCGTGGGTTCTCCCTTCGCCAGTCGCGGCATTCGCACCGGCAGGCTCCTGGCCCCGCTGAAGTCGTGGCTGGCGGCATGCATCACATGGCTGCCGGTGGTGCCGCTGTCGATGCCGCTGGCACTCCAGCGGGTGTAGCTGCCGCCGCCGTTGATCAGCACCTCCTTCGCACCCTGGATCTCGATGCGCTCTGCAGTCATCGTGATCTTCAGCTTGGCCAGCATCTGGAGGTTGGCCTTGAGCGCACGGATGTCGATGTCTTGTCGGGCGCTGATGAGTTTGATGCCCGCCCGATAGGCAAACAGCCGCACGGCCTCGGCGGCGCTGGCCAGCAGGCTCTTGCCCGTGCTGACGCTGGTGTGCCCGCCGCTGCTGATGGCGTGGTGCTGGCCGCTGTGCTGGTGGGTGCTTTGGGCGGTGGTGCTCTCGATGCCGGCCGGGCTGGCCAGGATGAGGTGCGGTTCCTGCAGTTCTGGGAACCGGCCTTCCTGGGCTTTGCCTGCGATGGCCTGGTTCTGTGCCTGCAGCGCTTGGGCCACGTCGTCCTGGTCGCCCTGGGTTTGGGCCTGGTGCATCTGGGCCAGGTGGCCCAGGCTGTCGTGTTGACCCTGGGCCTGGTTCAGCCGCGCGATGGTTTCGCTGAGGTCGGTGACGTGGCCTGTGGCCTTGCTTCTAGCTTCGGTGCTGAGGATCAGCCCGTCCTTGGCGCGGATGGCGCCGTGTCCGTCGGTGCGCAGCTCGAAGCCTTGGCCGCGGTGGTCCTTGCGGCCCTGCCGGTCTTCGATGCGGGTGATGTGGCCCAGGCTCAGGCTGCTGTGCTGGTGGTCGCTCTTGAGTTGGGCCTGGATGGCCTGGTGGGTGTCGTCCAGCACCAGGTGGTTGGAGCGGCCCGCGGCGCTGTTGCCCCCGCCGGGCGTGAGTTCTCTGGAACGAAGGCCGCTGAGCGCCTGCTGGGCCGGCAGCTCCCACGGCGGCAGGTTGACTTGGTTGTAGACGCGGCCGGTGCAGATCGGCCGGTCGATGTCGCCGCCGATGAAGCTGACGATGACTTCCTGCCCCACCCGGGGCAGGTGCATGCCGCCCAGCTGGTTGCCGGCCCAGTCGCTGCTCACGCGCACCCAGCAACTGCTGTGGTGGGTGTTGGGGCCGTAGCGGTCCCAGGGGAACTGGACCTTGATGCGGCCGAGGTGATCGGTGTAGAGGTTGGTTTCGGCCGTGCCCGCGACAGGACCGCAGACTGTGGCGGTCTCGGGGCCGGGGATGTGGGGCTTGGGCTGGGTGGCCTCGGGCCGCAGCAGTTCGCTGGCGGGCTGCACCTCGAAGTCCACCGTGCAGCGCCACTGGCCGCCCAGGCGTTGGGCGTCTGACAGCGCCTTGGGCGCTGCAGCCCGCGCCGTGTCTTCGCTGACGTTCTCCACCACCAGGTCGGTGGCCAGCGTCAGGTAGTCGATGTTGGCCGCGTCCTGCGGATGCTCGCGCAACTGGAAGCTGTGGCCGGCGGCGATGCCGCGCACATGGCCTTGGCCGCGGGCGCGGTGGCCCTTCTGCCGGAGGGCATCCATGCGCAGCCGGGCGAGGTGGCGGCCTTGGGCTTCCGTCTGGTTCGCGGCCTTGTCGGCGCCGCGGTTGGGTTGGCTCCAGTCGCTGGCGGGCAGGTGCAAGGCGGTTTCGCCCTCGCCGATGGTCTGGCTGCCGCGCCACAGGTACACGTCCTGGCCAGCCTGGCCGGTGGGGCGCGCCGCACGAACCTTGGCGCTCAGCTGCGCCCGCGGGCGCGTGTGGTCGTATTCGCGGCTCTCGTAGCGCCCGGCGGTCAGGCGGTCCACCGGCGCAAAGGCGTGGATGTACTCCTCGTCGATCTTGTGGCCCGGCGGGTAGTAGGCGATGGCGTGGTAGCTGCTGCCGGGGTCATCCGCCTGCAAGGGCCTGAAGGCGCCGTTGTGGTCACTGAGCACTAACCGGTGCACGCCGTTCGTGTGCTCGAAGTGGTGGTTGATGCCCCAGGCTTGCATCAGCCGGCACAGGAACTGGTAGTCGGTCTCGTTGTACTGGACCAGGTAGTCCACGACCGGGTACCGCTCGATGAGCCGCCACTCGACCGGGAAGATGTAGTCGTCCAGCACGGCGCGCAGCACATCAACCGGCGTCTGGTTCTGAAAGACCTTGCAATCAGTGCTCAGCGTGGCCAGGTACAGCCAGGGCCGCAGCGTCAGCTCGTACAGCGCGTGCCGGCTGTCTTCGCCCAGCAGGCGGGCTTCGGTGATCAGCGCGTTGATCTGGCGCTCGCCGGCGCCCTGGTTCCCAAGAAGGCCTGACCCGTGGCCTTCCAGCTCGATGGCGCAACAGATCTCGCGGCCCACCATGTCCGGCAGGCTGAAGTTGGCGCCGCGCAGCAGACCACCGACCGCCGCGACCTCATCCGGCGTCTGCAGCACCAGCCGGTACTCGAACAGGCCGTTGACCGCCTCCCGGCCGCTCAGCCGCAGCGGCACCAGCGCCGGCCGGCCCAGGTGCTGCGGGATCGCGGGGCTGCTGATCGTCAGCGCGCGTTCGCCGCTGAAGACGGGGCGTGAGAAACCGTGCTTGTTCATGCTGAGCCTCAGCCGCGCGTGACGCCGACCGAGCCGATCAGCGAACATCCGCATTCGGTCTTGTGACCTTCCAGCGCCACCGGCACGCCATCGATGAGGCAGCTTGCATCGCCCTCGACGATGGCGTTGACCCCATGCGACTTCGTGGGGCAGTCCACCTTGTCGCCAAGCCGAGCGATAGGCCTGCCGCCGATGGTGTGCCTGGCTGATGCGCTGATCACCTTGCCCCCATGGTCGGTGCTGTCGCCCAGCACGATGAGCTTTCTGGCCATCAGCGCACCCCCCAGAGCTCCATCCGCAGGTTCGGAAACTCCTTGCCCACGTGCAGGCCGATGCCGCCGTGGGTCTGCAGGCGTTCCCAGTGGTTGCCCAGCGGTTCCAGTTGCAGATAGACATGGCCGGCGTTGAACGGAATCTGCCGCGGCGGCACGGGCAATACGCGCAGGGTCAGGCCCGGCAGATGCAGCCGCACCAACTCAGGCAGCCGGTCTGACGAAGCGAGCTTGGCGTGGGCCACGAACTGCTGCGCCAGTTGGTCCGCCGGCATGTCGGCCGCCACGGCCAGCACGATGTGGCTGTAGCTCTTCAGCTCCGTGGGGTCGACGCTGGCCAGGTACATGCCATGCGGGCGCTGCTGCAGGGCGATGGACTGGGCGCTGCGGATCAGCACGTTGTTGAGCAGCTCGCGTGTCTCGTCCACCAAAGGCTTGAAGGTTTCGTACGGATCCGCATGCTGATAAGCCGGGACCGGGTTGGCCCGGCGGGTCTGCACACGGATGAAGGTCGACAGTTCGCTGGCCAGGCTGCGCAACAGCACGTAGGCGTGCTCCGGCGGGGTTTCCTTGACCTGCAGCAGGTGGTCGAGTTGCGGCTCATAGCGGTTGAGGATCTGCAGCAACAGGAAGTCGCTCACCTCCGCCGCCTGCGTGCCGCCTTGTGCACCGCTGCCCGCCAGGCGGTCGGCCAGAAGGTCGAGGCGCTGCTTCAGCGTGCCGTGCAGTTGCGATATCCACTGGCTGAGCAGATCGCTGGCGCCATAGCGGTTGACGGGCGCGATGATGGCGGTTTCCAGCTCTGCGCTGCCGTCCGAGCGCAGCGCGGTGAGCCTGGCGATGGGCAGCCCCATCCAGGCGCTGGTCAACTCCTTCTGCGGCACCAGCACCATGCGCAGCTGGCTCAACTGCACGCTGCGCACGCCCTGCCCCACGGAGTTGGCATCGCGGATGTCGGCGTCGAACACAGTGAAGCGGGCTGAGCTGACCGGCGCACCCTCGAACGAGGTTTCTTCCCCGTTGGGCACACGGATGGCCAGTGCCAGGTGAAGCGTCTGGCCCAGGTGCTCGGGCGTCAAGGTCAGGGGCGCCGGCGGCGGCGTCTGGCCCGGAATGTCGAAGGGCGTTCCGTCCGCACAAATGCCGCTGGCGCTGGCGATGACGAGCTTGCCCAGCGTGAGCGACTCGGGATCAATGCGCAGGTGGCTGAAGCCCCAGAAGAATGGCGACAGCGGCAATGCTCGCCGGTGGACGAAGGTTTCCAGGTAGCGCTCTTGCTGCTGGAAGAGCTGCGGCCGCAGGAACAGGCCTTCGGTCCAGGTGACTTTGTGGGTCCAGGTCATGGAGGGTGCTTTCTCTGGATGCTCAGCGCGCCGGCACGATGACGATGCCCTGCGGCTGCAACTGGATGCTCAGCTCCAGCTTGTTGCTGGGCAGCAAGGCCCGGTACCAGGCCGCTTCAGGCGCTGCGGGCAGCGGCTGGATGACCCGCCAGGTCGCGTTCAGGTCGTAGTAGCCCACCAGCAGGCCGATGGCCTGCGTCTTGGGGTTGCCCCTGCGCTCGATCTTGCGGCTCTCGCCGGGGCGCAGGATGAACTCGTCACGGGCCAGCAGGTCGTTGCCCAACACGCTCTTGTCGTTGCTGTTGAGGCTGAAGTAGTCGGCCTCGGCGAAGCTCGCGCTGTCCTGGAGTTCATAAACGCGCACCTTGGCAGGCGACGGTCGTCCGGATGCGTCTGGGTTGGCCTGTGCCGTGGCCTCGATGTGTAGAACCAGCTTCGTGGCCTCTTTGGCGTCCTGGGCCAACGCCGGCAAGCCCAACAGCCACGCGGCCACGAGAGCAGCCGCCATTCGCAAGATCTGGGTAGCGTGCATGGGACCCGCGCCATGAAAGAGGGGGACCAGCAGACCCGGTGCGGGCAGGTCGCCGCGCACGGGTCTGCTGCAGAAGGGCCTGGTGTCAATCCAGGCCTGGCATCAGGCTTCCTTGTTGAGCTTGATGTCGTAGCCCGCCGTCACAGCGCCGCCGGAGCCACCTTGCTGGTTCTGCACCGTGTACTCCTGCTTGACCTTGGCGAACGAAAGGCTGACCCGCTCCTTGATGCGCTCTTCCGCACTGCTGCCCACCGGCGCCACCGCAGTGATCACCACATCGCTCATGGTGATCTTGAGGTACTCGAGCGGATTGCCGCCCGCCTTGCGCACCACCAGCTTGGCCTCGGGGATGTGCTTGCCGGTGAGGCAGAACTTCATCAGGTTGGGGCTGGAACGGTCGACGAAGTGCAGGAACTTGAGGTCCCGCACGGTGGCCTTGCCCGAACCACCGCCGGAGCCGGCATGCATGTTCGACTCCTGCAGGATTTCCCAGTCCCAGGAGAGCACTTCGATCTCGTTCTTGTGCGCGGAGTCCATGCTCTCGCCGTCGATGCCGTTGATCTTCAGGAAGATGTCTTGTGCCATGGTGATTGGCTCCTATGAAGGGTGGGGAACGAGGCTCAGGCTGCGGCCTTGACCGAGGGCAGCTTGGCCACGAGGCGCAGGCTGACCGTCAGGCCTTCGAGCTGGAAGTGCGGCCGCAGGAAGAACTTGGCGCTGTAGAAGCCGGGATTGCCTTCGATGTCTTCGACCACCACCTCGGCAGCGGCCAAAGGCCGGCGTGCCTTGGTTTCCTGGCTGGAGTTAGCCGGGTCGGCATCCACGTAATTCATGATCCATTCGTTGAGCCAGCGCTGCATTTCGTCGCGCTCCTTGAACGCGCCCAGCTTGTCGCGCACGATGGCCTTGAGGTAGTGCGCGAAGCGCGTGCTGGCGAACAGGTAAGGCAGCCGGGCCGAGAGGTTGGCGTTGGCCGTGGCGTCGGGGTCGGTGTACTCCTGCGCCTTTTGCAGCGACTGCGCACCGATGAAGGTGGCGTGGTCGGTGCCCTTGCGGTGCACCAGCGGCACGAAGCCGGCCTTGGCCAGTTCCGCCTCCCGGCGGTCGGAGATGGCGATCTCGGTCGGGCACTTCATGTCGAAGCCGCCATCGTCCGTCGGGAAGGTGTGGCAAGGCAGGTTCTCGACCGTGCCGCCGGACTCGACACCGCGGATCATGGTGCACCAGCCGTAGAGCTTGAAGCTGCGGTTGATGTTCACCGCCATGGCATAGGCCGCGTTGTTCCACACGTAGTTCTTGTGGTCGGCGCCCTGGGTGTCTTCCTCGAAGTTGAACTCGTCCACCGGGTTGGTCTTGGCCCCATACGGCAGCCGCGCCAGGAACCGCGGCATGGCCAGGCCGATGTAGCGGGCATCCTCGGTCTCGCGCAGGGAGTTCCAGGCGGCGTGTTCCAGGTTGCCGGTGATCTTGGCCAGGTCACGCGGATTGGCCAGTTCCTGCCAGGAGTCCATCTGCAGGTTGCTCGGCGCCGCGCCGGCGATGAACGGTGCGTGCGCCGCGGCCGCGATCTTGGCCATCGAGCCCAGCAGCTCGATGTCGGGGGGCGTGTGGTCGAAGTAGTAGTCGGCCACCAGGCAGCCATAGGGCTCTCCGCCGAGTTGCCCGTACTCTTCTTCGTACAGGCGCTTGAACAATGGGCTCTGGTCCCAGGCCAGGCCCTTGTAGCGGCGCATGGTGCGGCGCAGCTCGGACTTGCTGATGTCCATGAAGCGGATCTTCAGCATCTCGTCGGTCTCGGTGTTGGAGACCAGGTGATCGAGCCCGCGCCAGACCGACTCCACGCTCTGGAAGTCGTCGTGGTGCAGGATGAGATTGATCTGCTCGCTGAGCTTGGCGTCGATCTCCGCGATGATGGCTTCGATGCTGGCGTAGGCATCGTCGCTCATGGTGACGGTGTTGCTCAGCGCCTGCTGGGCCAGCGTGCGGACGGCGGATTCCACCGCCTCGCGCTGTTCGTCGCCCTTGGGCTTGAACTCACGGTCCAGCAGTTGCGCAAACAGGCTGGGCTTGCCGGCTTGTACGCTGGGTTCTTCGAGCAGTTCGGCATTGGACATGGATCGCTCCCTGGAAGTAGAAGGGGTTCAGGCCTGGGCAGCGGCTTCAGGCTTCGGTGCCGCTGCCAGCGTTTTCATCAGCGCGGGATCGGCCAGCAGCTTGCGCACGAGGTCCTCGGCGCCGGCCTTGCCGTCCATGTAGGTCTGCAGGTTGGCCAGCTCGGTGCGTGCGTCCAGCAGCTGGCGCAGGGCGTCCACCTTGCGGGCGACGGCAGCGGGCGAGAAGTCGTCCATGCTTTCGAAGGTGATGTCGACCATCACGTGTCCTTCGCCCGTCAGGGTGTTGGGCACGCTGAAGGCCACACGCGGGGCGATGGCCTTCATGCGCTCGTCGAAGTTGTCGACGTCGATCTCCAGGAACTTGCGCTCGGTGACTTCCGGCAGCGGCGCCACGGGCTTGCCCGAGAGATCGGCCAGGACACCCATCACGAAGGGCAGCTCGACCTTCTTTTCGCTGCCGTAGACCTCGACGTCGTATTCGATCTGCACACGCGGTGCGCGATTGCGTGCAATGAACTTCTGGCTGCTGTTGGCGCTCATGCTTGTCTTTCTGCGAAGGTGGGGTTGAGGTAGAGCCGATCACCACATCGGCACGGAGAAATGCCCGCAGACAGGGCGAACCCATGTCGGCGTTCAGGTAAAAACTGCGGGTGGCGACTTCAGAGATCGAAGGGACGCAGGCCCTTGATGAACAAGGACCCACACCAGCTGCGAGTCACGTCATGGCTGGTGTTCGGATGGCGTCAACGGCCGGGCGTGGGGCGCCCCACCGGAGGCTTTGGCAGCAACGGCGCCGCCGTCGTTGCAGGGCTTATTGCCTAGGGAGATAGCCTATGCAACCGAGATCGAGATGGCACAGCAAATCTTGACGTTCAAGCTGAAGTCAATTCAGCACTTAGTGCAAGGTGAAGCAGGTCTTACCAACAACCGGCCAGCTCGAAGCTCTTTGTCGGGCGCGCGGTGTCGGCGACTTCAGACTCAGCCTGCACGGTCGTTGCTGGCTGGCCCCGACCATCGCACGCTGCCACCCAGTGCCCTGCAGACCTCCACCTGCACCCCATCCGGCAGCGCCTGAATCTGCCGGTGCAGCTGGCCGCTGCGCTTGAAGTGCTCGGCAGCCGGCAGGGGATGCATGTTCTCGGCCGAAAAGCTGCCTTCGGCGAACACCGGGAACACCGCGTACGAGTAGCACTGATCGCGGCGCAGCCGCTGACCCTGCTGCAGCAGCACCGCCACCAGCCCGGGCAGGAACCACTCCTGCACCCGGTCGGTGTCCAGCAGTTGCTCGAAGGCGCTGCGGTCGTCGGCCACCTGCTCCAGCGCACCGGTGGCCGTGCTCAACCACCAGACGGTGCCCGCCGGCAGCTCGATGAACACGTCGCCCAGCACGGAGCACAGCAGCGGCTGCCAGTCGGCGCCCAGCTTCCAGGCCCAGGCTTCACGCAACGCGGCCAGCGAAGCGTCGGTGGGCTCGAAGGTGACCTGCGACCAGGTGGGCATGACAGGCGGGCTGCGGCGTGCGTCGGGTGGTACCGCACAGTATCCGCGCTGCACCCCCAGGTCAGCCGCGTGCCAGCCGCTCCAGGGCCGGCCCGCGCGCCAGCCGCGCCATGCAAGCCAGGTTCACCATCACCGCAGCCCCGGCGGCGAGCGCCATCGCCGTGCCGATGCCGCAGCCCGGCACCGTCGCGGCGAACACCGTGCCGAAGGCCATGCGGCCGAACAGGCCGGCCACCGTGCCCAGCAGGAACTGGCGGGCCGCGGCCGCGCCGCGGTCGGCATGTTGAACCAGGGCCACCGTCACGCTGACCACTGGCAGCGAGGCCAGCAGCCCGGCCACGACGGTGCCGATCACCGGCCCCGCGGCCGCCAGGCCCAGGCTGAGGGTGCCGGCCGTGATCGCCGGCAAGGCGGTGGTGATCCAGGGACGCGCCGGCGCGTCCGCCTGCGCAGGCGCCCCGCCGAAGGAGGGAGGCCAAGCGCGCCAGGCCAAGACGCTGCACACGCCCGCCAGGCCCAGCGCGGGCAGCAGGTGGTGGCCGGCGGCCAGCACCGGACCCACCATGGCCAAGGCCGCGGCGGCGCCCCAGGCCAAGGCCACGCCCCGCGGCCGCAGGCGCAGCGATGCATGGGCGTAGGCCAGCGCAAAAGCCGCCATCAGGGCACAGGCCGCCACCGTGGCCGCGGCTGCATGGGCCGCGAAGGGCGCACCCTGCTCATGCGCCATCCAGCCCAGCGCGGGCGCGGTGGTGGTGGGCAGCCCGGCCACGATGCCGGCGGCGCTGCCGCCCCAGCGGCGCGCCAGGGCCAGCACCAGCGCCACCGACGCCATCGTCAACAAGCTCTTGGCCCACCAGTCCATCACCGCTCCTGCCCGGCGGCGGCGCGGCATGCGCCCCCTTGTCCTGGCTGTACGGCGGGCGGTGCGGCAGGCGGACAAGCCGGGCCTCCCTCCGGGGAGGGATGGACGGCGGGGCTGGACGACCTGCGGCCTTCCCGGCTGCGTCAGGGGCGCGCCTGCAGCCGTTGTGGCGCGGCGCGGGTGGCACCGGCGGCAGCGGGCTGGCCACTGGCGGCCTGGGCCTCGGCCAGGGCCGCAAGGCCGCGTGCCAACGCGGGGCTGCGCGGGTCCTGCAGGTCTCGGCGCAGCGCCACGGCCTGCGCCAGCGCAGGCACGGCTCCAGCGACCTGGCCCTGCCGCAGCAAGGCCAGGCCACGCACCTCGGCCAGGTCGGCCTCGGCCTGGCGGACGAAGCGGCGGTCCGGCAGGCCAGCCACGGCGGCCAGGCCCTGCGCCGCCAGGTCGGCGGCCAGGCTGGCATGGCCGGCGGCCAGCAGCAGGCCGGCTTCTTCGGCCTGGCGCCGCACCGTCACCAGCGGGCCGGGCGATGGCGCGGTGACGAAAGCGTCGCCGCGAAAGTCCTGCAGCGCCTGCGCCGCCTGGCCTTGCGCCACCCACCAGCGGCGCCGCACCTGGCGCAGTTCACCCATCACGAATGGGGCGTGCTCGCCCACCAGTGGCAACGCCCGCTCCAGGTCGGCCCGGGCTTCGGCGGCGCGGCCCAGGGCCACCCTGGCGTCGGCGCGCACCGCCAGCAGGCCCACCTGCAGGTCGGGCGGCAAGCCGCCCACCTGGGCCTGCCAGGCCTGCAGCAGGGCCAGGGCGGCGGCCGGCTCGCCATGCGCCACCAGCGCCCGCGCCTGGTGGCCCACCAGCAGCAGCGGCAAGGCGCCGAAGTCGGCCCCGGCCCCGCGCGCCCAGGCCACTTCGGCCGTGCCCAGGGCCAGCGCCTCGGCCGCCTGGCTGTTCTCGGTGTGCGCGCTGATCAGCTTCTGCGCGACGATGTGCTGCGAGTAGGGGTCGCCCAGGTGGCGGGCCTGCGCCTGCGCCCGCTGCAAGGTGTCCAGCGCCTCCTGCGGCCGGCCGCGCTTGGCCTGGGTGGTGCCCAGCGTGGCCAGCACCACCGGCAGCGCACCGCCGCCCAGGTCGGGGTGGCGTTCGATCTGCGCCGCGGCTTCGCGCAGCGCGGCCTCGGCCTCGGGCAGCCGGCCCAGCTTGAAGCTGGTTTCACCCAGCATCTGCAGCGCGTTGAGGGTGTCCTGCGAAGGGGGCAGCTGGCGGGCCACCTGCGCCGCGCGTGCCGCGAGGTCCGCTGCGCGCACCGGGTCTTCGTTGATGAAGAGGAAGGACAGCGTCTGGTCGATGGTCATGCGCAGTCCGGGGTCCAGCCCCGGCACACGCTGGCTGGCGGCCTCGGCTGCCAGCAGCTGCTCGCGGCCCTCGTCGCGCTGGTTCATCTCGATCAGGCTCTTGCCAAGGCTGGTGCGGGCTTCGATGGCCTGGGCACTGTCGGCGCCGTGCAGCCGCATGGCCAGGGCCAGGCTGCGCCGCTGCAGCGCGGTGGCACGCTCGTTCAGACCCATGTGGATGTACATCTCCTGCATGGTCTGGTTCAGGCGCAGCTGGGCCTCGGGCACGTCGGCCAGCTCACGCTCGATGCGCGCGGCGCCGCGGTCCAGCAGTTCACGGGCGGTGGTGCGGCGGGCCGCTTCGGGGTCGTCCTGGTGGCCGGTGTTGGTCATGAACACCGATTCAAGAAAGGCCTGCACCGAGCGCGCGGTGGCCGCCTCGGTGAGCGCAAGCTCGGCCTGCGCGCGGGCTTCGCGCGCCTGCCACAGCGCCACGCCCGAGCCCGCCAGCAGCGCCACCACGGCCACCGCGCCCGCGCCCACCTGCAGCCGGTGGCGAGCGATGAACTTGCCGGTGCGGTAGGCCAGGCTGTCGGGCCGGGCCTGCACCGGCTCGCCGTCGCGCCAGCGCCGCAGGTCCTGGGCAAAGGCATCGACCGAGCCATAGCGCTCCTCCGGCCGCGGCTTGAGCGCGCGGTGCAGGATGGCGTCCAGGTCGCCCTGCAAGGCGCGGGCATGGGCCCGGCCCTGCGGTTCTTCGGCCGCCACCTGGCTGGCCCGCGGCAGCTGCACCTGATCGATGGCCTGCAGCAGCTCGGCGGAGCCGCCGCGGGGCAGCCGGTAAGGCAGCCGGCCGGCCAGCAGCTCGTAGGCCACCATGCCCAGGCTGTACACGTCGGTGGCGGTGCCCAGCGGCTCGCCACGGATCTGCTCGGGGCTGGCGTAGTCGGGCGTGAGCGCATGGCCGCCCAGGCGGGTCAGCGCGGTCTCCTGCGTCAGCTCGCCGTCCTGCAGCAGCTTGGCGATGCCAAAGTCGAGCAACGACACCTGCCCCTCGGCCGTCACCAGGATGTTGCTGGGCTTGAGGTCGCGGTGCACCACCAGCCGGCCGTGGGCATGCGCCACCGCCGCCATCACCTGCAGCAGCAGTGCCACCCGTGCCTTCAGCGGCAGCTGATGCTGGCGGCAGTAGGCGTCGATCGGCTGGCCGTCGACATAGGCCATGGCGAGGTAGGGCCGGCCCTGGGCGTCCACGCCGGCGTCGTACAGACGGGCGATGTGCTCGTGGGCCAGCCCGGCCAGGATCTCGCGCTCGCGCACCAGGCGCGTTGCGAAGGCCTCGCCCCAGGCCACCGCGGGCAGCTTGAGCGCCACCGGGCGCTTGACAAGGCCGTCCACCCGCTCGGCCAGCCACACGCTGGCCATGCCGCCGCGGCCGATCTGCGACACCAGCCGGTAGGGGCCGACGATGGCGCCGGGCACCGCACCGGCGGTGGCCTCGGTCGCCGGCAACGGCGGCAACGCGCCAAGGAAATCGCCGGTCTCGATCTCGGCCTGGGTGGCCAGCAGCGCCCGCAGTGTGTCGCGGTGCCGGGCCTCAGGGCCGGCCAACGCATCCAGCCAGGCTTCGCGCCGCATCGGTGGCAGCGCCAGGGCTTCATCCAGCAGGTCGCTGACGGCGGGCCAATCAGCCTGCAGCGCGGCGATGGACGAGGGCTTCAACGCACGCCTCCTGAATCCCGCGCGCGGGGTGGGTCAACATGCGCAGCCAGCATCGGGACCTCCTCTCGGTCGGTGCGCCAGGACACCGTCGTTACCGGGCCTTACGAGAAATGAGCCTGTCAGCGGACAGCAACGCGCCTTGCGGCCGGCCGTTCAGTGCCGCAAGGCATGGGCCAGCAGCAGGCGGGCCTTGGCCCAATCCCGGCGCACGGTGCGGTCGGTCACGCCCAGGGCCTGGGCGATCTCCTCGACCGCCAGGCCGGCGAAAAAGCGCATCTCCACCACCCGCACCAGGCGCTCATCCACCTGGCGAAGCTCTTCCAGCGCGGCATGCACGTCCACGATCTCGTCCACCGGGTTGGGAATGGAGGCCAGCAACGCGGTGTCCAGCGTCACCGGCCGGGCATCGCCGCCGCGGCGGTCGGCCTGTGCGGCGCGGGCAGCGTCGACGATGATGGACCGCATCACGGTGGCGGCGTAGGCCAGGAAGTGGGCCCGGTCGGCCGGCGTGAGCTGGTCGCGCTTGACCAGCTTGAGGTAGCACTCGTTGACCAGCGCGGTGGTGTCCACGTGCCCGTCGCGCCGGTGGTGCGACAGCCGCCGGTGCGCGATCTGCCGCAGCTCGGGGTGCAGCAGTTCGAAGATGGCATCCAGCGCGGGCTTGTCCCCTTCGCGTGCGCGGGTCAACAACTGCGTGATCTCTCCCATGCCAGGATCCGGTGCGGTGTGGTTCAGGCCATCCTAGCCTGTTGCGGTGTCGTGCCGTGCCAGCACCTGGCGTGCCAGCCTCAGCACGGCGCGGCGCAGCGCCGGCGGGCCCAGCACCCGCAGCTCGGCCCCGTGGCCCAGCACCTGCCTTGCACCGTGGTCGATGGATTCGATCGGCATGTTCACGCAGCGCCAGCCCCGCGGCAGCCGCACGCCTGCCGGTGGTGAGGGCAGCACCGTGTGCGGGCGCCGCGCCTGCACCAGCCAGCCCAGCGCGCGCGGCGAAGCCAGCACCTGCGCCTCGGTCGGCCGCAGCTGCGCCTCGAAGCGCGCCGACGCGGCCTGCCACCAGGCCGCCAGGTCGAAGCCCCGCGGCCGACGCACCGGCTGCGGCAGCAGGCTCATGGTGCCGACGCTGGCCAGGCGGTAGGTGCGCGGCTCGCCCTGCCCCGGCGTGGTGGCCACCAGGTACCAGCTGCCGGCCTTGAGCACCAGGCCCAGCGGGTCCAGCTCGCGGCGCGAGCGGCGCTGCCAGCTGGTGTAGTCCACGACCACCCGTCGGCCGCGCCACACTGCCTCGGCGGCCTCGCGCAACCAGGGCGCCGCATCGGGCGCGCGGTACCAGTCGTGCGGGTCGATGTGCAGGCGCCCGGCCACCTCGGCCGCGCTGGTGCGCAGCGGCAGCGGCACGCTGGCCAGCAGCTTGAGCCGGGCCGACACCGCCGCCTCGCCCAGCCCCAGCTCGGTCGCGGGCCCCGGCAGGCCGGCCAGCAGCAGCGCGCTGGCCTCGGCCTCGGTGAGGCCGGTGAGCTGGGTGGTCCAGCCCGGGCGCAGCTGGAAGCCGCCCAGCCGGCCACGCTCACCCCACACCGGCACGCCCGCGGCCGACAGCTGGTCGATGTCCCGCAGGATGGTGCGGGTGGACACCTCCAGCGCCTGGGCCAGCTCGGGCGCGGTGGCCCGGCCGCGGCTTTGCAGCAGCATCAGCACCGACAGCAGGCGGCTGGCTTTCATGGCAGGGCAGGCTTTCTCGAAAAACACGACATGCCGTGTCACTTTATGCCAGCGAGCATGCGGCACACCGCCTTCCAAGGACCTGCACATGCAAAGCACGACGACCCGCGCCGCTGGCGCCTGCAACGACTTCGACTTCATGCTCGGCCGCTGGCACAGCCGCCAGCGCCGCCTGCGCGCGCGGCTGCAAGGCTGCACCGACTGGGAGGTGTTCGATGCACAGACGCAGGCCCAGCGCCTGCCCGGCGGGCTGGTGCACTTCGACACCCTGGTGGCCGAGACCCGGCGGCCCGGCTGGGTGGGCATGACGCTGCGCTGCTTCCACCCCGCCACGGGCCGCTGGAGCATCCACTGGCTGACCAACGACGGCACGGGCCTGGACGCCGACAGCGGCCGGCTGGCGCCCCCGGTGGTGGGCGGATTCCACGGGGACGAAGGCCTGTTCGAAGGCGAGGACCTGCTGGACGGCCGGCCCATCCGCGTGCGCTTCACGTGGCGTCGGCAAGGCCCGGACCGCGCCCGCTGGGAACAGGCGTTTTCCGCCGACGGCGGCCGCAGCTGGGAGCTGAACTGGACCATGGACTTCGAGCGGCTGGCCGACCAGGCGGTGGTACTGCCGCTGCCGCCCATCGAACCGCAGGTGCTGGAGTTGCGCCGCTACACCCTTTACCCGGGCCAGCGCGAGACCTTGGTCGACCTCTTCGACACCCACTTCGTGGAACCGCAGGAAGCCCAGGGCATGGTGGTGATGGGCCAGTTCCGCGACCTGGATGCACCGGACCGCTTCGTCTGGCTACGCGGCTTTGCCGACATGGCCACGCGCGCCGCCGCACTGGCCGGCTTCTACGACGGGCCGGTGTGGCAGCAGCACCGGCAGGCGGCCAACGCCACGATGGTGGATTCGGACGACGTGCTGCTGCTGCGGCCCGCCTGGCCGGGCGCCGGCCTGCCGCTGGCGGGCCTGCGCCGGGCGGCCGGCGCGGTGCGCATGGCGCCGCCACAGCCAGTGCACATCCGCCTGTACCCGCTGCGTGCGCCGGCGTCGGCCGAACTGCTGGCGCTGTGCCGTGCCGCGTCGCAGCCACCCTTGGAGGTCGGCAGTGGCGCGCTGACCGGCTGGTACGTCACGGAGCCGGCGGCCAACAACTTTCCCCGGCTGCCGGTGCGGCAAGACTTGCAGGTGCTGGTGCGCGTGTCGTCAGGGCCTGCAGCGGCCGGGACCGGACCGCTGGACGCGCTGCTGGCGCCGTGGTCGGCCGCGCCGCCCCTGCAGCATCGGCTGATGCCGACCGCGCGCTCGGCCCTGGGCCACGCACCGGCGGGTGGCTGCGGCCCCGGCGTTTAAACCACGGAGGCCGAAACGCCGGCCGCAGCCGCCTGCCCATCCGGCGGCGCGGTGACGATGGAACGCAAGGCCGGCTCCACCGGGCCCAGGCGATCGGCATCGGGCCTTGGGCGGGCCAGGGCCGGCTGGGCGGCGAAAGCCTGTTCCAGCGCCAGGCCGGCGCGCAGCAGCGCCAGGTCGGCACGGAACGGCGCCACCACCTGCAGGCCGAAAGGCAGACCACGCGCGTCGCGGCCGCAGGGCAGGCTCAAGGCCGGGTGGGTGGTGAGCGTGACCACGTAGGTCAGCGCCAGCCAGCGGTAGTAGTTGGCCTGCGGGCGGCCATCGATCTCGGCCGCGTGCGGCTGTGTCCACGGGAAGGGCGACACCGGCGTGGTGGGTGACAGCACCAGGTCGTAGTCCCGGTAGACCTGCTGGAAGCGGTTGATGATGCGCGTCTGCTCGGCCTGGGCCCAGGCGGCGTCGAGCAGCGACATCTTGACGCCCAGTTCGTAATTGGCGCGCGGGTTGGGGCCCAGGCTGCCGGGGTCGCGCTCATAGGTCTCGCGCATGCCGGCCACGAAGGCCTCGGCCCGCAGCACGTCGAAGCAGCGGTGCACGTCGCCCAGGTCGAAGCTCACTTCGTCGCAGGCCGCGAACAGGTGGCGCATGGCGGCCATCTTGTCGCGCATCGCCTGGCGCACCACCGGGTCCACGTCGCAGGCGCCGAAGTCCTCGGTCCAGGCCACGCGCAGGCGCGAAAGGTCCACCGGCGCCGGCTGCAGGAAGGCACCGGCCTCCAGCGGAAAGCTCAGTGCATCGCCGGCATGCGGGCCGGCCGTGGCGGCCAGCTGCAGGCAGGTGTCGGCCATGCTGCGGCCCATCGGGCCCACGACCGAGATGGGCGACCAGCCCAGCGGCTTGCGCACGCTGGGCACCACGCCGGGCGAAGGCCGCAGGCCCACCACGCCGCACTTGGCCGCGGGTATGCGCAGCGAGCCGCCGGTGTCCGAGCCTGTGCACACCGGCAGCAGGTCCAGCGCCAGCGCGGCGGCCGAGCCGCCGGACGAGCCGCCCGCATTCAGCCGCGGATCGAACGGGTTGCCGGTGGCGCCCCACACCGGGTTGCGGCTGTTGGCACCCGCGCCCATCTCGGGCACGTTGGTCTTGCCGGCCACGATGGCGCCGGCGCGGCGCAGCCGGGCCACCAGTTCCACGTCGGCCGTGGGCACGTGATTGCGCAGGCTGGGCGTGCCCAGCGTGGTGAGCAGGCCCTCGGTGGGCTCCAGGTCCTTCACGCCCAGCGGCAGGCCGTGCAGCAGGCCCAGTGGCTCGCCACGCATCACCGCCTGCTCGGCGGCCCTTGCCTCCACCCGCGCACGCTCGAAGCAGGTGGCGGTGACGGCGTTGACGAAGGGGTTGTAGCGCTCGATGCGCTGGATGCAGGCTTCCAGCAGCTCCACCGGCGACAGGGCGCGGCTGCCGATGAGCCGGCGCAGTTCCACCGCCGGCAGCGCGGTGATGCAGGAAGGGCTGGCGGAAGCGGGCGGGGTCATGGGCATCGCAGGCATGGCCTCAATCGGGCTGGATGTTGGCGCGCTGGGCCACGGCCCGCATCAGCGGCAGTTCCTTGTCGATCTGCGCGGCGGCCTGCGCGGCCGAGCTGAAGGCCGGCTCGGCGCCCTGCTGCAGCAGCAGCTGCCGCACCTCGGGCTTGGCCAGCAGGCCGGCCAGCGTCTTTTCCAGCGTGGCGCGCACGGCGGCCGGTGTGCCTTTGGGCGCGGCCAGCATCAGCCAGGTGTCGGCGTCCACCTGCGGGTAGCCGCTCTCGGCGAAGCTGGGCACGTCGGGCAGCTGCTGCGAGCGTCTGGCGGTGGTCACCGCAATGGCCTTGACCTTGCCCGCCTTGAGCTGCGGCAGCGCGGCGATCACCGTGTCCACCGAGTACGGCACCTGGCCGCCGATCAGGTCGGTCATGGCCGGGGCGCTGCCCTTGTAGGGCACGTGCAGCATCTTGCCGCCCACGGCCTGCAGGATGATCTCGCCGGTGAAGTGCGAGGTGGTGCCGCTGCCGAAGGAGGCATAGGCGAACTTCTCCGGCTGCGCCTTGATGGCCTGCACGAATCCCTTGACGTCCTTCACCGGCACCGCGTTGTTGGCCAGCAGCACCAGCGGCACCCGCGCCACGATGGCCACCGGCTCGAAGCTCTTGACCGGGTCGTAGGGCAGGTTGGGCCGGATGGCCGGGTTGACGGTGAAGGTGGAGCCCGAGCTGATGAGCAAGGTGTAGCCATCGGGCGCGGCCTTGGCCACGAGTTGCGCGCCCAGGATGGTGCCGGCGCCGGGCCGGTTGTCGATGATGACCGGCTGCTTCAGCTGCTCGGACAGCAGCTTGCCGAACAGGCGGCCCAGCACGTCGGTGCTGCCGCCGGGCGGAAACGGCACCACCAGCGTCATCGGCTTTTGCGGGTAGGCCTGCGCATGTGCCTGCATCGGCAGGCTGGCGGCGGCCAGCAAGGCGCAGGCCGCGGTCCAAAGCACCTGGCGGTGGGGGGTGGTGACAGGGCTCATGCGGTGGGTGCTCCAGCAAGGGGACATGGGCGCATCCTAGGAACGGCCCCCACCGCCAGCAACGGCATGGCGGCGAATCGAGCGTTGCGTCAAACGCAAGGCTTGGCTAGCCTTGGCCATGGCCAGTTCGCCCCCCACCCCCGCGCCGCCGCGCAGCAAGCCGGTCGCGCGCCGCCCCGCCGCCCGCAGCCGCAGCGTCAACGCCCGTGCGTTGCAGGAGCCGGCGCTGCAGCACTTCCTGGAGGTGGCCAACACCGGCTCCATCACGCAGGCGGCCGCGCGGCTGAACCTGGCGCCTTCGGCCGTCAGCCGCCAGATCGCGCGGCTGGAACGCGAGATGGACACGCTGCTGTTCGAGCGGCGTGCGCGCGGCGTGGTGCTCAACTCGGCCGGCGAACTGCTGGCCGCCCACGCCCGCCGCGCCTGGCTGGACATGGAGCGCGTGGCCGAAGAGATCCAGGCCTTGCGCGGCCAGCGCAAGGACAAGGTCAAGCTGGTGGCCACCGAGGGCTTCGCCTACGACTTCCTGCCGGCCCTGGTGGCGCAGTTCCAGGCGCGGCAGCCGCACGTCAGCTTCTCGCTGGACATGGCGGTGCAGGCCGAGGTGGTGCGCCGTGTACGCGAAGGCGCGGCCGACGTGGGCGTGACGGTGAACCTCACGTCGGAGCGCGACCTGACGGTGGAGCTGCGCCACCCCGCCCCCGTGCTGGCGGTGCTGGCCGCCGGCCACCCGCTGGCGGGCAAGCGCCACCTCACGCTGGCGCAGGTGGTGGCCTGGCCGCTGGCCCTGCCCTCCACCGCCTCCACGCTGCGCCGGCTGCTGGACGTGTGCTTCAGCCGCCAGGGCCTGGCCTACCAGTCGCGCTTCACCAGCGACCACCTGTTTCCGCTGGTGGCCTACGCGGCCGAGACGCAGGCCATCACCTTCTGCGGCGAACTGGCCTTGCGCCAGCACCTGCAGCAAGGCGCGGTGGTGGCGGTGCCGCTGCGCGACCGCGAGATGACCGAACGCCACTTCGAGGTGCAGACCCTGGCAGGACGCCAGCTGCCGGAAGCCGCGCGTGCCTTCATCGACTTCCTGCGCCAGCGGCTGGAGGGCGGCTGAGCCTTGCGCCTGGCGCAACGCTGGATTCAACCGCGCGGCGGCTGCAGCACCCGCGCCGGCTGAATAATCGGCGGCATCTCAGCCGCACTGCCAACGCCCATGACCACCTACCTGCCGAAGCCCATCCACCGTTTCGCCCCCGCATGAAGCCCGACGTGCTGGTGCTGGGGGCCGGCATGGTGGGCACCTGCACCGCCCTGCACCTGGCCTTGCGCGGCCATGCGGTCACGCTGGTCGACCGGCGTGAGCCCGGGCGCGAAACCTCCTACGGCAACGCCGGCATCATCCAGCGCGAAGCGGTGGTGCCCTATGCATTCCCGCGCCAGCTGTCCAAGCTGCTGGGCGTGGCGATGAAGCGCGGTGCCGACGTGAACTACCACCTGGGCGCCCTGCCCGGCCTGGCGGCACCGCTGTCCCGCTACTGGCGCAACTCGGCCCCACGGCGGCATGCGCAGCTGTCGCAGGCCTATGCGGCCCTCATCGAGCACAGCCTGCACACCCATGACGAACTGATCGGCCTGGCCGGCGCCCAGGACCTGGTGCGCCGAGAAGGCTACCGCTGGATCTTCCGCACCGGCGACGCGATGGCGGCGGCCGTGACCGACGCGCAGCGCCTGGCCGAACGGCACGGCCTGCGCCATGTGGTGATGGACCGCGACACGCTGCGCCGCGCAGAGCCCGGCGTGACCGAGCGCGCCGCCGGTGCCCTGCACTGGCTGGACCCGTGGACCGTGAACGACCCCGGTGCGCTGGTGGCCCGTTATGCGCAGGCCCTGCAGGCCCACGGCGGCCGGCTGCTGATCGGCGACGCGGCCACGCTGGCCGCCACCGGCAGTGGTTGGCAGGTACAGACGGCCGATGGCCCGGTGCAGGCCGCCCAGGCGGTGGTGGCGCTGGGGCCGTGGTCGGACACGCTGCTGCGCACGCTGGGCTACCGCTACCCGCTGTTCATCAAGCGGGGTTACCACCGGCACCATGCGGCGCCCATCGCGCCCCGGCTGTCGCTCTACGACGTGGAAGCCGGCCTGGTGATGGGCCCGATGCAGCGCGGTGTGCGCGTGACCACCGGCGCCGAGTTCGCGCGACTGGACGCCGCCCCCACGCCGGTGCAGATGCACAAGGCCGAGGCGCTGGCCAACGAGTTGCTTCCCCTGGGCACGCCGGTGGAAAGCACGCCGTGGATGGGCGCCCGCCCCTGTACCGCCGACATGCTGCCGGTGATCGGCCCGGCCCCGCGTCACCGCGGCCTGTGGTTCAACCTGGGGCATGCCCACCAGGGCTTCACGCTGGGCCCGGCCAGCGGACGCCTGCTGGCCGACCTGATGACCGGTGCCGCACCGCTGCTGGACGCGGCGCCGTATGCGCCGGCCCGCTTCGGCTGACCGCCACCGCCCATACCTTGAAAGTCGCCGACCGGCTTGGCTGCGGCGCCCGCAGGCCGTAGCATCGCGGCCATGTTCATCGACACCCTGCTGCAAACCCTGCGCGCCCTGCTGGCCGATGCGCTGGCCGTGCCCGCCGCGCTGCTGCAGGCCTGCGCCCAGGTGCTGGACACCTTGTTCCGGCTGGCGGCCTCGGTGTCGCGGCTGGTGCACCTGGTGCTGGACTGGATTCCGCCGCACTGACGGGGCGGCGCCAGCGCCCGCGGCTCAGGCAGGCGGCAGCGGCCGCAGGTGCCGCAGCTTGTCGGGGTTGCGCTGGATGTACACCGCAGCGATGCGGCCCGCGTCGGCCGGCCGCAGCACCACCGTCTGCACCGGCAGGCCCTGCGCGTCATAAGCCACGTAGCCCGGCTCGCCATTGATCCGCGCCGGCTGCAGCCGCCACTGCAGATGCCCCGGCAGCTTGGTGAAGCCCACCAGGGCCTTGGCCACACGGCCGCCGCCCGCCAGCGCGCGCGGCACCGCGTTCACCTTGCCGCCGCCATCGGCCAGCAGCACCGCGTCGTCGGCCAGCACCTGCGCCATCGCGGCCACGTCCTGCTGCTGCAAGGCCTGGATGAAGGCGGCCAGCAGCCGCTCGTGCTCGTCCGCCTGCACCGTCTGGCGCGCCTCCCCGGCCCTCACACGGCTGCGCGCCCGGCTGGCCAGCTGGCGGCAGGCCGCCGGGCTGCGCTGCAGCCGGCCGCCGATCTCGTCGAAATCCAGCTCGAACACGTCGTGCAGCAGGAAGGCCGCCCGCTCCAGCGGCGACAGCCGTTGCAGCGCCAGCAGGAAGGCGGTGGACACCTCCTGCGCGTACTCGGCCTGTGCCTCGGGGCCGGGGCACCAGCCGGCGGCTTCGTCCACCAGCGGCTCGGGCAGCCACACGCCCACGTAGTGCTCACGCTGCGCCGCGGCCGACTTCAGCCGGTCGAGGCACAGGTGCGTCACCAGCCGCGAAAGGAAGGCGCCCGCATGCTGGACCGTGGCTTCGTCCACCGTGCTCCATCGCAGCCAGGCGTCCTGCACCACGTCCTCGGCCTCGGCCCGTGAGCCCAGCATGCGGTAGGCCAGCGCCCGCAAGGCACGCGCATGCGATTGCTGAAAGCGCAGTGCCCGCTCGTCCTGGGCCTGCGCCAGGCCGGGGGTGGGCGTGGACATCAGGGCGACTGTAGGCCAAGCGCCCGGGCGATGTCACACGCCGCGGGGCTGGCTCGTCTTGACCTGTGAAGCCGCTGCGCCACCAGGCGCGGACCGGCCTTCAAACCCTTCACACCTGCCGCAAGGCCAAGACCATGAACACCCTTCCCCGACTGAACCATGCCGCGCTGTCCAGCGAGCTTTTCAAGAAGCTGGCCGACGTGAGCCTGACGCTGGCCCGCCGCGGCCATGTGGACGCAGCGCTGCTGCACCTGGTGGACGTCCGCGCCTCCCAGCTCAACGGCTGCAGCTTCTGCCTGGACATGCACAGCAAGCAGGCGCGGCTGCATGGCGAGCGTGAGCTGCGCCTGTACCACCTGGCCGCCTGGCGCGAGTCGCCGCTGTTCAACGCGCGGGAGCGGGCCGCCCTGGCCTGGACCGAGGCACTGACGCGGCTGGCGCCCGAAGGCATCAGCGACGCGCTGTATGCCGAGGTGCGCGAGCAGTTCGACGAGGCGGCGCTGAGCGACCTCACCTACCAGGTGATGCTGATCAACGCCTGGAACCGCGCCGGCGTTGCCTTCCGGACGCTGCCCGGCTCGCTCGACAAGGCCTATGGCCTGGACAAGGCGGGCCTGGCCTGAGGGCCACCGTCGCCGGACGGTCACCGCGCCGTCATGCCGCCGTCACCCGGCGACCCCAGCATGCCGGCATGCGACCCGACCCTGACGGCTTCGCCGACCGACCGGCGCCGGTGCTGCAGATGCGCACCGTCTGGATCTCCGACCTGCACCTGGGCACGCCGGGCTGCCAGGCGCTGGCGCTGCTGGACTTTCTGCGCGAGGTGGAGTGCGAGACGCTGTACCTGGTGGGCGACATCATCGATGGCTGGCAGCTGCGCCGCAGCTGGTACTGGCCGCAGTCGCACAACGACGTGGTGCAGAAGATCCTGCGCAAGGCCCGCAAGGGCACGCGCGTGGTCTTCGTGCCCGGCAACCACGACGAGTTCGCGCGCCGCTACCTGGGCGTGAACTTCGGCGGCGTGGAGGTGGTGGAAGAGTGCATGCACATCACCGCCGACGGCCGCCGCCTGTGGGTGACCCACGGCGACCTGTACGACGGCGTGGTGCAGTGCGCCCGCTGGCTGGCGCTGGTGGGCGACGTGGCCTACGAGTTCACCCTCAAGGTGAACCGCTGGTTCAACAGCGCACGGGCCCGGCTGGGGCTGCCCTACTGGAGCCTGTCGCGCTACCTCAAGCTCAAGGTCAAGCGGGCAGTCAGCTACGTGGGCGACTTCGAATCCGCCCTGGCCCGCGAAGCCCAGCGCCGCGGCGCCGACGGTGTCGTGTGCGGCCACATCCACCATGCCGAGATGCGCAGCATCGACGGCGTGCTGTATTGCAACGACGGCGACTGGGTGGAAAGCCTGACCGCGCTGGTCGAACACGCCGACGGCCGACTGGAAATCCTGGACCGCAGCCGCACGGCGCGCACGCCGCAGACGGTGGTCAAGCGCGGGCTGCGCAAGGGCCGCAAGGCGGCGGCCGGCCAGCGCGCCGACGAGACCGCGGCCTTGCTCGATCAGGTGCTGTAGCACCCGCGGCCGGGCGGCGCCCGGCCCGGTCGCCCCTCACAGGGGCAGGCTCTCCGAAGCCGCGGCGGCTCCGGCGGCCTGCAGTTGCTGCGCCATCAGCTCCAGCACCTCCCACACCGCCCGATTGCCCATCGCCGCCACCCGTGCCTGGTAGGCCGGCAGATCGGCCAGCAGCCGCTGCGTGGCGTGGCCCAGCGCGCGCACCGAACGCACCGTCGTGCCCAGGCCGTGCTCGGCGATCCACTGCACGTTGTAGCGCTCCTGCGGCATCACGCCGGTGGGCGCCAGCGCGATCACCGGCAGGCCGCGCTGCACCGCTTCGCTCAGGCTGCCGGGGCCGGGCTTGCCGATGAAGAAGTCCGCCAGGTCCATCAGCGGCGGAATGTCCTGCGTGAAGCCCACCGCCACATGCGGCGCGCTGCGCTGCAGGGCCTGCAGTTCCTGCCGCAGCGCCACGTTGTGGCCGCAGGCGAACAGCAGCGGCACCTCGTCCAGCCGGCGGGCGATGGACAGCATCTGCACCGAGCCATGGCCGCCGAACATCACCAGCCCCAGCGGGCTTTCCACCGGCAGGCCCAGGGCCTGTCGTTGACGGGCGCGCTCGGCCGCCGGCAGGGCCGGCGCATGGAAGGCGGGGCGCAGCACCATGCCCGATGTGGCCTGCACCCGCTGGGCGGGCACACCGGCCGCCAGCGCCTGCTGCACCGCGCGCGCCGTGCCGCAGACGAAGGTCTGCGCCTGCTGCGGCTCGATCCAGAAGTGCGGCGGGTGGTCGGCCAGGTCGGTGAGCACCGTCATGTACGGCACGCGTGGCGCCGCCGCGCGCAGGCCCTGGAACAAGGCCCGGTTGAAGTTGGGCACCAGGCTCACCACCAGGTCGGGCGGCGCAGCCTGCCAGTGCCGGCGCAGCAGCCGCACCATCGGCCGGTGGCCCAGGCGGATCAGCATCTGCAGCAGCTTGAGCTCCTGCGCCAGGCCCAGCGTCCAGCCGCGGCGCAGACGCAGGTTGTAGTAGTCCTCGGGCTCGAAGCCCGTCAGGCGCCGGAAGCTGGACTGGGCGTCCAGCACCCGCGTGAGGTTGACGAGCCGCACCCGCCAGGGCCGCTGCTGCAGCGCCGCCGCTTCCTGCAGCGCCTGGGCCGCGGCGCGGTGGCCGCCGCCCGCGTCGAAGTACACGAGGTCGATGGTCTTCATGCGGGGCCCGATGCTGCACCCGCCGCATGACCGGCCGTTGACGGCGCCGTGGCGCCCACCCGGCGCAGCAGCGGCTCGCCCATGCGCAGACGGCGGCCGGTGTGCACGCCCTCGGCCAGCGCAAAGCCCGGCGGCACGAAGACGATGAGCGTGGACCCATGCTCGAACCAGCCCAGCTCCTGCCCCTTTTGCACCGCGGCATTGCAAGGCAGCTCATGCGGGCCGGGCCAGCGCAGGTGCAGCAGCACGTCCAGCGCATGCAGCCGGATGCTGGCCACCAGCACCGCCGCCACCGCCACGATGGCCAGCGGCTGGCCGTCTTTCGCCAGCCGCAGCCGCAGCACGGCGCGCTCGTTGCGGCAGAACAGGCGCTCCACCCGCTTCAGCGCCACCGGGTTGACGTTCCAGGTGTCGCCGCTGAGGTAGGTGACATGCTCCAGCGTCGCGTCATACGGCGCATGGAAGCGGTGGTACATGGCCGAGGTGAGCCGCAGCGTGAGGTAGGTGCCGCCTTCGAACACGCTGCTGTCCTGCGTGGGGCCGAACAGCTCGGCCATGCGGTACGGAAAGCCCTTGGCCTGGTACACGCGGCCGGCCTGCACCGTGCCGCACTCGCCCACGATGCCATCGCTGGGGCTGCACAGCACCTCAGGCGCCATGCACACCGGCCGCGCGCCGGCCACCAGCTCACGCGTGAAGCAGTCATGCAGGCTGGCAAAGCGCTGCTGCTTCGCATCGCTCAGGTCCAGGTCGGTGAACAGCCGCCACACCGCGATGGACAGCCGCGCCAGCCACGGGCTGCGGATCTTGCTGAAGCGGCCCATCGCCCGTGTGAGCGCGATGCGCGGAATGCGGTTGGTGAGCAGGAAGTTGAGGTCTTCCTGCTGCAACAGGCGGCGCCAGGCGCCGGTTTTCATGGTGGTGTCAAGCATCTGGGTTAGACCCCGGGTATGGCAAACAAGGACATGACATGGACGACACCTTCGCGCTGACGGCCCTGGCCGTGGCAGCGCTCGGCACGCTGGGTTGGGGACTGCCGCGCACGCGGCGCCGGCTGCAGTTGTCGCGGGCCAAGCACCGCTCGCTCACCGGGCATGCGCGCATGGCCAAGCGCGTGGCCGGCTGGATACCGGGCTTTGCCTACGGGCCTGACCGCTTCTTCAATGCCGACGGCGTGCCCGACGCGGTGGCCGAACGGCGGCGCCAGGGTTTCGAGCGGCTGGCCGCGCTGTATGCGCAGCGCTTTGCCCAGGGCGCGGCGCTGACCGCGCAGGCGGCCGAGGGCCTGTCGGACCTGCAGTTCACCGGCCGCTACCGCGTGCCCTTCCCGTTCAGCGCCATGGTGCGGCAGCACCTGCGCGCGGGCAGCTTCGTCACCCAGGCCAGCGGCGTGATGCTGCAGGACCTGGACGGCAACCAGCTGCACGACCTGACGGGCAGCTACGGTGTCAACGTGTTCGGCGTCGACTTCTACAAGGCCTGCATGGCAGAAGCCCATGCCGCCACGCTGGCCGTGGGCCCGGTGCTGGGCAGCTACCTGCCCTGCGTGGCCGACAACATCGCGCGGCTGCGCAAGATCTCGGGCCTGGACGAAGTGTCGTTCCACATGTCGGGCACCGAGGCGGTGATGCAAGCGGTGCGGCTGGCCCGCTACCACACCGGCCGCCGCCACCTGGTGCGCTTTGCCGGCGCCTACCACGGCTGGTGGGACGACGTGCAGCCCGGCCCCGGCAACCCGATGCCGCAGCGCGACACCTACACCTTGAAGGACATGGACGAGCGCACGTTGCACGTGCTGCGCACCCGGCGCGACATCGCCTGCGTGCTGGTCAATCCGCTGCAGGCGCTGCACCCCAACGCCGCGGCGCCGGGCGATTCGTCGCTGGTGGACAGCAGCCGCCGCGCCGGCGTGGACCGCGCCGCCTACACCGCCTGGCTGCAGCAGCTGCGCCAGGTGTGCACCGAACGCGGCATCGTGCTGATCCTGGACGAAGTCTTCGTCGGCTTTCGACTCGGCGAGCGCGGCGCGCAGGGTTACTTCAACCTGCAGGCCGACCTGGTGACCTACGGCAAGACGTTGGGCGGCGGCCTGCCGGTCGGCGTGGTGTGCGGCAAGGCCGCGCTGATGAAGCGCTTCCGCGACGATCGGCCGGCCGACATCTGCTTCGCCCGCGGCACCTTCAACGCCCACCCCACGGTGATGGCCGCGATGAACGCCTTCCTGCGTCGGCTCGACACGCCTGAAGTGCAGGCGATCTACGACGGACTGGACGAGCGCTGGACGGGCCACCAGGACCGCTTCAATGCGGCGCTGGCGGCGGCCGGCGTGCCGGTGCGTGTGGCGGGGCTGCAAAGCATCTGGACGGTGCTGTACACCGTGCCTTCGCGCTACAACTGGATGCTGCAGTTTTATCTCCGGGCGCATGGGCTGGCGCTGTCGTGGGTGGGCAGCGGCCGCATCGTGTTCAGCCTCAATCACGGCCAGGCCGACGTGGATGCGGTGGCGGCCCGCTTCGTGGCCGCGGCCCGCGAGATGCAGGCCGACGGCTGGTGGTGGCATGACGCCTCGGCCAGCAACCGCGGCATCCGCCGCGGGTTCCTGAAAGAACTGGTCCGTCAGCGATTCGGCTGAACCTGGCCCCGGACCTGATGCCGCACATGCGTCATCGGGTCGATCAGCTCGCCACGCAGCAGGGCCAGCGGCGCCTTGTGGTACAGGATGATGTCGTGCACCGGGTCGGTCAGGATCTTGGTCATCCAGGCCAGCGCGGGCACCGCGCCGTCGCGCAGCCACAGCTGCGCCACGCGGAACAGCAGGCCCGCCACGCCCAGCGCCAGCCAGGCGATGCCGATGTCGTGCAGCGTGCCCTGCCAGCTGGTGGCCGGGGTGATGAGGCCGAACAGCGAAGGCTGCAGCCACAGCAGCAGCGGCAGGCCCACGCACACCGCGATGAGCACCACCTTGCGGTGGATGTTGTAGCCCACCTTCACTGCTTCCTTGTATTCGTCGGTCACGTTGTTCACGTCGTCGAAGCCGCGCGGTTCGAAGAAGAAGTGGCCGATCTGGCGCGTGGTCATCGAGAACAGCCAGCCGATCAGCGCGGCCATCGCGGGGTCGATGAACAGCAGCACATAAGCCACCAGGAAGCTGATGGCGCTGATGAAGTGAAGGCTCTGGTTGATGCGGCTCTGGTGGTAGAAGCGATGGTCGTCCCAGCGCTGTTCGCGCAGCGTGTCGAGGAAGCGTTTCATGCGGGCGGTCTCCATGAAGGGCCTGAAGGCGCGCCCATGCTGCCCACCGCCGATGAAAGCCGCGTGACCGGCCGGTGTCATCAAGCTGTTGCGCAGCGCCGCCAGCATGGCCGCATGAATGCACTGCGCGTGGCCTTCGTCACCGAGACCTATCCGCCGGAAGTCAACGGCGTGGCCACCACCACGCAGCAGTTCGTGGAGGGGCTGCGAGGCCGCGGGCACGATGTCGCCTTGATCCGGCCGCGCCAGGCGGCCGATGCACCGACCGCAGGACCACGGGCCCCGCAGCCACCTGGCGCGCTGCGCCAGCACCTGCTGCCCGGCCTGGCCATTCCCCGCTATCCGCAGCTGCGCATGGGCCTGCCGGCCGTGGGCCGGTTGCTGCGCCTGTGGCAGCACCAACGGCCCGACGTGGTGCACGTGGCCACCGAAGGCCCGCTGGGCTGGTCGGCGCTGCGCGCGGCGCGGCGGCTGGGGCTGCCCGTCAGCGCTGACTTCCGCACCAACTTCAGCGCCTACAGCGCGCACTACGGCATCGGCTGGCTGCAGCACCCCATCACGGCCTACCTGCGCGGTTTTCACAATGCCTGCGGCTGCACCCTGGTGCCCACCGAGGCCTTGCGCCAGCAGCTGGAGCTGCAGGGCTTCGAGCGGCTGCACGTGGTGCCCCGCGGCGTGGACACACAGCGCTTTGCCCCGGCCCATCGCAGCGATGCGCTGCGCGCCACCTGGGGTGCCGGCCCCGATGACCTGGTGCTGGGCTGCGTCGGCCGCCTGGCTGCCGAGAAGAACCTGGGCGTGGCGCTGCAGGCGTATGAGCAGATACGCCGCCTGCAGCCCCGCGCCCGGCTGGTGCTGGTGGGCGACGGGCCGCAGCAGGCCGCGCTCCAGGCCGCCTGCCCCACGGCGGTGATGACCGGCGTGCAACGCGGCGCCGCGCTGGCGGCGCACTATGCCTCGTTCGACCTCTTCCTCTTTCCCAGCCAGACCGAGACCTTCGGCAATGCCACGCTGGAGGCGCTGGCCAGCGGGCTGCCCATCGTCGCCTTCCAGCATGCGGCCGCTGGTCAGTTGCTGAGGCACGGCCACGATGGACTGCTGGCGCCGCTGGACGACAGCCCGCGCTTCGTCGGCCTGGCCATGCAGGCGGCGGGCGATGCGGCGCTGCGCCATCGGCTGGCCGCGCAGGCGCGCCGCACCGCCACACCGCTGGGCTGGGACAGCGTGGTGCAGGGCTTCGAGGCGCGGCTGCGCCAGGTGGCCGGGCAGGTGCAGCAACCGCAGCAGCAGCCGACCGCGGCCGCAGTGGCGGCCGGCCACCCGGCACATGCCTCGACATCGCCCTGTCACACACCGCCGCTGTAATCACGTCATCGGAGCGCAGAACCGACCGCAGCAATGGGCGGAAGGCCTTGCAGCCAGGGAACCCGTCACCCAGCGCAACGATGTCCTCTTGCCACGCCGCTTGGCGTGAGCCACCACTTCGGCCATAAACGACACGCCACGCCGCCGTTTTCATCAAATCGCCGCTCAGGTCCGGCGCGGGACTGCCGATAGCCCAGCACAGCCCGTTTTTGTCGGTGGTTTGGCAGGCGAAAGACATGATGAAATCCGTGCGTTCGATGTTGTTGTTGGGGTTCTCACTGATGGTGGCGGTGGTGATCGCCGTGGCCGCAGTGGGTATGAAGGGCATGCAAGACGGACGCAGCGACTACCTGCGCTACGTCGACGGCCCGGCCGAACGCACCCACCTGCTCAATGACATCGTGGCCGCGGCCAACGCCCGCGCGGTGGCCGCGCGCAACCTGGTGATCGTCACCGCGCCGCAGGACATCGAGGCCGAGAAGGCCGCGGTGGACAAGGCCCAGAAGGCCATGATCAAGGCGATGGAGGGACTGGCCGCCAAGCTGGCAGACACCTCACGCGCCTCGGCGGATGAGCGCAGCCAGTTCGAGAAAGTGCAGGCGGCGGAAGCCAGGTACAGCCCGGTGGCGCTGCAGATCGTGGCGCTGGCCACCAGCGGCCAGGTGGCCGACGCCGAACGCCGCATCGCCGCCGAATGCCGCCCGCTGCTGGCGGCCCTGCTGGCCGAGGTGAACAACATGGTGGCCACGACGGCACGCCATGCCGCGCTGCGGGAGGCGGAGGCCGAACGCCGCCACAGTTGGGACCGCAATGGGGCCATCGCCGGCGTGCTGCTCGCCGTGGGTGCCGGTGTATGGCTGACGCTGACCATCACCCGCCGCGTGCTGCGCACCCTGGGTGCCGAGCCGGCCTGCCTGAACGAGGCGGTCAACCGCCTGGCCGCCGGCGACCTGGTCACGCCGGTGGTGGTGCACCCGCGGGACAGCAAGAGCACGCTGGCCGCAGTGCAGCGGCTGCAGCAATCGCTGTCGGCCATCGTCACCGCCGTGCGTGGCAACTCCGAAAGCGTGGCCACCGCCAGCACCCAGATCGCACAGGGCAACCTGCACCTGAGCCAGCGCACCGAAGAACAGGCCAGCGCCTGCCAGCAGACCGCCGCCACGATGGACGAACTGACCGCCACCGTGAGCCACAACGCCCAGAACGCCGCCCAGGCCAGCAAGCTGGCCGAGGAAGCCAGCACGCTGGCCCAGCGCGGCGGCGAGGTGGTGGGCCAGGTGGTGCACACGATGCGCGACATCGAGCGCAGCTCGTCCAAGATCGCCGACATCACCGGCGTGATCGACGGCATTGCCTTCCAGACCAACCTGCTGGCCCTGAATGCCGCGGTGGAAGCCGCCCGTGCCGGCGAGCAGGGCCGCGGCTTCGCCGTGGTGGCCAGCGAGGTGCGCACGCTGGCCCAGCGCAGCGCCGAAGCGGCGCGCGAGATCAAGGCCTTGATCAGCGGCAGCGTGGAACAGGTGGACCGCGGTGGCCGGCTGGTGGACGATGCCGGCCAGCGCATGCAGGAGATCGTGCAGGCGATCCGCGGCGTGAACTCGGTGGTCACCGAGATCAGCGCGGCCACCGCTCAGCAGAGCGCCGGTGTGCAGCAGGTGGGCCTGGCCATCGGCCAGATCGACCAGGCCACGCAGCACAACTCGTCGCTGGTGGAAGAAGGCACGGCCGCCGCCGACAGCCTGCGCGAGCAGTCGCGCCAGCTGGTGCAGGCGGTGGCCGCCTTCCAGGTCTGAGCACCACGTTCAGGGCCCACCCGCCCGCCGGGCCGCCCCAAGGGCGGGTGTTCCCCCTAGGGGGGGCGCGAGCGCAGCGAGCTTGGGGGCCTCAGTCCGTCCAGTCTGGTGCCAGCGGCATCTCCCGGCCGGGCAGCACCTGACTCGCATCGGCTGGCAGCGCCTGCTGGCGGCTGCGCATGTAGTCATAGCGATCCAGCGAGAGGCGGCTGCTGCCCTCCTCGTCGGGCATCACCACCGGGCGCAGGAACACCATCAGGTTGGTCTTCGATCGCGTCCTGCTGAGCGTGCGGAAGAAGGCGCCCAGCACCGGTATCTCGCCCAGCACCGGCCATTGGTCGGCCTGCGTCGTGTAGCCGTCTTCGATCAGCCCGCCCAGCACGATGATCTTGCCGTCGTTGACCATCACGGTGGACTCGATGGCCCGCTTGTTGGTGGTGGGGCCGGCATTGGTGGTGCCCGGCGTGGTGGTGCTGGCCACGGACGACGACTCCTGCAGGATGCTCAGCCGGATGGCGCCGTTGGGGCCGATCTGCGGCCGGATGCGCAGCGTCAGCCCCACGTCCTTGCGCTCGATGGTCTGAAATGGCGTGCTGCTGCTGGTGGAGGTGTAGGAGCCGGTGACGAAGGGCACGTTCTGGCCGACGACGATCTTGGCTTCCTCGTTGTCCAGCGTCACCAGGTTGGCGGTGGACAGGATGTTGGTGCCCGACATCGACTGCAGCGCCTGTGCCACCGTGCCCAGCGTCAGGTCGGTGGTGGTGGCACTGATGTTGAAGATCTGCTTCCACTGCAGGCCCACGTCCAGCGCCTTGCTGGCGTCCACCTCCACCACCAGCGACTCCACGTAGAGCTGGGCGCGGCGCGTGTCCAGCTGGTCCACCACCGCCCGCAACTGCCGGAACAAGGGCTCCGGCGCGGTGACGATGAGCGAATTGCTGGCCGGGTCGGCCTGGATGTGGCCGCCGGTGACGGGCGCTGCCGCCCCGGTGGTGGCCGCGGTGGAGGCCTTGCTGTTGGCGCCGCCGCTGTTGTCCGCGTTGCCGCTGGACGACGACCCGGCGGCGGCTGACAGCCCGGGCGTGCTGCCACCGCCCACACCGCCGCCGCTGCCTTGCGGCGATGAAGGCGACGACGAGCCACCGCTCGCCCCACTGGCCCCGGCCGGAAACGCCGCCCGCAGCACCGTCGCCAGGCGTGTGGCCTCGGTGTGCTGCAGGTAGATCACGTGCACGTTGCTGCCGGCCAGGCCGGTGCTGCCGGGCTGGTCCAGCCGAGCCACCAGCCCACGGATGGCGGCCAGGCGCGCCGGATGAGGGGCCCGCACCAGCAGCGCATTGATGCGGCCGTCGGCCACGATGCCGGGGCCGCTGCCGCTGGTGCGCAAGCCTGCCGGTGCCGTGCCGCCTGCGGCCTGCGCGCTGGCGCCGCCCGTGTCGTCGACGAAGCGCTGCACCAGCGGGGCCACCTCGGTGGCCAGCACATGCTGCAGGCGGATCACCTCCACGTCGGTGGCGCCCGGCTGGTCGAGCGCGCTGATGAGCTGGCCCAGCCGCTGCAGGTTGCTGGCGTAGTCGGTGATCACCAGTGCATTGGTGCCGGCGATGTAGTTGATGGTGTTGTTGGCCGCGATCAGCGGCCGCAGCGCCGGCACCAGGTTGGCCCCGTTCTCATGGACCAGCTTGAACACCTGCGTCTGCACCGGATCGCCGGCCCGCACGCTGGCGGTGTCCACCCGCACCGTGCTGCTCTGCAGCTTGGCATCGGCCTCGGGCAGGATCTTCAGCAGGCCGTTGGATTCGATCATCGCCAGGTTGAGCCCGCGCAGGCCGGTGACGAACACCGACATGGCCTGCGCCGAGCTGACGGGCTGCTCGGTGTACAGCGTGAGCTTGCCCTTGACCCGCGGGTCCACCAGCACCGGGCGGTTCAACAGGTCGGCGATCACGCGGGCGGCGGCTTCCACCTCGATGTCGGGAAAGTTCAGCGTGGTGGTGCCTGCCCCCCGGGCAGTGGGGGCCATGGTGGACGGTGCGGCAGCGGCGGCCTGCGCCGTGGCCAAGGCCAGCGCGCAGGCGGCCAGCAAACACGGCCTCCAGGGCCGTGGGCGGAAGGAGAGATTCACGAAGGGCGCAAGGGCAGCGTAGCAAGCTGCAATGCTGCAAGACCTGTGTCAACCGGTCTTGTGGCGCTGGTAAGCCGGCAGCAACATGCCCCGGGCGGCCTGCTCAGCCCGGAAACGCCAGCCGCTTTTCCAGCACTCGCTGCACCTGCTCGAACAGCAGGCTGAGCACCCAGTACACGCCCGCCGCCGCCAGGTACAGCGGAAACGGCTGGAAGGTGGTTGAGATCAGCTCCTTGGTGGCCAGCATCAGCTCGGTGACCGCGATCACCGACACCAGCGAGGTGTCCTTGATCAGGCTGATCAGCGAGTTGCTGAGGCTGGGCACCGCGGTGCGCAGCGCCTGCGGCGCCACCACGTAGCGCAGGGTCTGCACATGCGTCAGGCCCAGGCTGGTGCCGGCCAGCCACTGGCCCTGGCCGATGCCGCTGACCGCGCCGCGCAGGCTTTCACTCAGGTACGCCGCCACGTTGAGCGTGAGCGCCAGGATGCCCGCGGTGACCGGCGAGAACTCGATGCCGATGCTGGGCAACCCGTAGTACACGATGAACACCTGCACCAGCAGCGGCGTGCCGCGGAAGATGCTGACGTACAGCTGCGCCAGCTGTGCCAGCACCGGCAGCCGCAGCACGCGCAGCAGCGCCACCAGCGTGCCCAGCGCCAGCCCCAGCACCATGGCCGAGACCGCGAAGAACAGCGTGTAGCCGGTGGCGCGCAGCATCACCGGTGCGGCCAGCTGCAACAGCGGCAACAGGTCCATGGCTTACTTGGCGGCGGCCAGCGGCTTGCTCACGTCACGGGCAAACCACTTGGTCGAGATCTTCTCGAAGCTGCCGTCGGCTTTCAGGTCGGCCAGTGCCTTGTCGATCGCTTCCTGGAACTTGGGGTTGCCCTTGCGGAACGGAATGGCGTTGCTGGTGCTCGGGCCGATGGGCGCCCCGGCCTTCAGCGGCAGCTTGCTGGTCTGCGTCAGGTAGGGGATCAGCAGGCTGTCGTTCAGCGCGGCGTCGATGCGGCCGGTGGCCAGGTCCTGCAGGTACTCGGGCGCGCCGGGGTAGACCTTGACTTCGGCGCCTTCGATGCCGCGGGCCAGGTCGGCGTAGTTGCTGCCCTGCCCCACACCGATGCGCTTGCCCTTCAGGTCGGCCAGCGTGCCCATCGGCCGCGTCTCGTTGGCGCGGATGATGAGCTGTGCCGACGAGCTGACGTAGGGGCCGCTGAAGTCGAAGGTCTGGCGGCGCGCGTCGGTGGCCGCCACCTGGTTGACGATTACGTCGTACTTGCCCGCCTGCAGCCCGGCCAGGATGCCGCTCCACTCGGTGGTGGTGAACACCGGCTTGACGCCCAGCTTGCCGGCGATGGCGGCGGCGATCTCGACGTCGAAGCCGGTGAGCTGGCCCTGTGCGTCGCGGAAGTTGAAGGGAGGGTAGGTGCCCTCCACCGCCACGCGCAGCGTGCCGCGCTGCTTCACCTCGTCCAGCAGGTCGGTGGCGGCATGGGCGGTGCCGGCCAGCAGGGCCAGGCCCAGGGCGGCGCTTGCAAGCAGATGTGAACGACGGTTGTGCATGGTTGTTCTTCGTGAGCCAAAGGCGACATGTTGCCACCGCCACCCCGCCCCTGGCCGCCGTGGGCTTGCACCAACGGCACCCGCCGGGCAAGCCGGTCGGGGGCTATCGCCATCATCCAAACGGCCAATGGCTACCTACCCCCTGCCCACCGTAACCTTCAGGCCTACACAAACCGCCCGCAAGGAGATGCCCCGCATGAGCGCCGAAACCGAGATGAAGTGCCCCGTGGCCCACGGCAGCAGCAAGCCCAAGCAGACCCGCACCAACGCCCATTGGTGGCCCGACCAGCTGAACCTGGGCGTGCTGCACCAGCACAGCAAGCTGGGCGACCCGATGCTGGAAGACTTCGACTACCGCCAGGAATTCCAGAAGCTGGACCTGAAAGCGGTGATCGCCGACCTGCATGCCCTGATGACCGATTCGCAGGACTGGTGGCCGGCCGACTACGGCCACTACGGCCCCTTCTTCATCCGCATGGCCTGGCACTCGGCCGGCACCTACCGCATCTATGACGGTCGTGGCGGCGCCCGCTCGGGCGAGCAACGCTTCGCGCCGCTGAACAGCTGGCCCGACAACGGCAACCTGGACAAGGCCCGCCGCCTGCTGTGGCCCATCAAGCAGAAGTACGGTCGCCAGCTCTCCTGGGCCGACCTGATGATCCTGGCCGGCAACGTCGCGCTGGAGTCCATGGGCTTCAAGACCTTCGGCTTCGGCGGCGGCCGTGAAGACATCTGGGAACCGCTGCCCATCGACTGGGGCCCGGAATCCACCTGGCTGGGCGACGAGCGCTACAGCGGCGAACGTGAGCTGGCCAACCCGCTGGCCGCGGTGCAGATGGGCCTGATCTACGTCAACCCCGAGGGCCCCAACGGCAAGCCCGACCCGGTGGCCTCGGCCCGCGACATCCGCGAGACCTTCGCGCGCATGGCGATGGACGATGCCGAGACCGTGGCCCTGGTGGCCGGCGGCCACACCTTCGGCAAGTGCCACGGCGCCGGCCCGGCGCACCACGTGGGCGCGGAACCCGAAGGCGCCAACATCGAGGAGCTGGGCCTGGGCTGGAAGAGCGCGTATGAATCCGGCATCGGTGCCCATGCCATCACCAGCGGCCTGGAAGGCGCCTGGACCGCCACGCCCACGCAGTGGGACATGAGCTACCTGCAAACCCTCTTCGGCTTCGAGTGGGAACTGACCAAGAGCCCCGCCGGTGCGCACCAGTGGAAGCCCGTGGGCGACGCCGGCCGCAACGTGCCCGATGCCCACATCCCCGGCAAGCTGCACCAGCCGATGATGACCACCGCCGACCTGGCGCTGCGCTTCGACCCGGCCTACGAGAAGATCGCCCGCGACTACCTGGCCAACCCGCAGAAGTTTGCCGACGCCTTCGCCCGCGCCTGGTTCAAGCTCACCCACCGCGACATGGGACCCAAGGTGCGCTACCTGGGCCCGCTGGTGCCGCAGGAAGAACTGCTGTGGCAAGACCCGCTGCCCGCTGCCACCCATCCGCTGGTGGATGCGGCCGACGTGGCGCAGCTGAAGCAGCGCGTCCTGGCCAGCGGCCTGACGACGGCGCAGCTGGTGAAGGCGGCCTGGGCCAGCGCCAGCACCTTCCGCGGCAGCGACCTGCGCGGCGGTGCCAACGGTGCCCGCGTGCGGCTGGCGCCGCAGAAGGACTGGGAAGCCAACGACCCGGCCGAGCTGGCCCAGGTCATCGCCAAGCTGGAAGCCATCCAGGCCGAGTTCAACGGCAAAGCCGCCGGTGGCAAGCAGGTGTCGCTGGCCGACCTGATCGTGCTGGCCGGTGGCGCCGCCATCGAAGCGGCCGCGCAGCAGGCCGGCCACACGGTGCAGGTGCCCTTCACCCCCGGCCGCACCGACGCCACGCTGGAACAGACCGACGTGCAATCGTTCAAGGTGCTGGAACCGGCGGTGGATGGCTTTCGCAACTACATCGGCAAGGCGGCGCCGGCCAACGTGGCCAACGCCATCATCGACAAGGCCAACCTGCTGATGCTGACCGCGCCCGAGATGACCGCGCTGGTGGGCGGCCTGCGCGCCCTGGGCGCCAACAGCGGCAACACGGCGCATGGCGTGCTGACCACCCGCCCCGGCACGCTGAGCCCCGACTTCTTCCGGAACCTGCTGGACATGCGCACGGCCTGGAAGCCGGTGGAAGGCCAGAAGAACGTGTTCGAAGGCACCGACCGCAAGACCGGCGAACGCCGCTGGACGGCCACGCTGGCCGACCTGATCTTCGGCAGCAACGCGCAGCTGCGCGCCCTGGCCGAGGTGTACGCCGCCGCCGACGGTGATGCCCATTTCGTGCGCGACTTCGTGCAGGCCTGGACCAAGGTGATGAACCTGGACCGGTTCGACGTGCAGGGCCGCAGCGCGGCATGACCGGCATGGGGGGTGACCCGCAGATCGAAGAGACGATCTTCCGTCTGCTGGCTGCCCGTCAGCCGGGCAAGACGATCTGCCCCTCCGAAGTGGCCCGCGCGCTGGTGGCCGAAGAAGCCGGCTGGCGCGCGCTGATGCCCGAGGTGCGCCGCGTGGCGCAGGGCCTGGCCGACGCCGGGCGGCTGCGGGTGACGCGCGGTGGGGTGGATGTGGATGTGCTGAAGGAGGGGGGTGCGGTGAGGTTGGGCCGCAACTTCTCGTGATCACTTGGCTTTTGCATCTCCCGCAGAAGGTGCCGAAGCGGCCGAAGCTGTCGGAGCGGGCGAGGAGGCGGAGGCGGCGGTGGCCCCGGCCAGCAGCACCACCTCCCGGCGCGCAGTGCCCTTCGAATTGGAGAAGACCACACGCACCTGCTGGCGCTTCATGTCCGGGCCTACGGTAAGGTCTGCGCGGAACAAGCCTGCCGTCGAGCCTTCGACGCCATTGAACGAGAACTTGATGCCCGACTTTTCGTCGGTCGGCCCGTTCATGAACGCCGACGGATTCCCCTTGTCGCGCTGGCTGACGAAGAACGACACCGTGTCCCCCGGGCGGGCATAAAAAGGCTCGCTGGGCGTGACCCTCAGCGCGGCCAGTTCATTGCACTCCGGGGTATCGCCGACCTGTCGAACGGCTCGACGGAAATTGAGCAAGGCCTGCGCCACCGGTCGGCGGTCCGCGAAAAGCTCTTCGGTCTCGGCAGCCAACGACGCGGCGCATCCGATCTCGTTATTGCTGCAGGCCGCCTGTTCCCAAAGCGCCTGCGTCTTCATCTTCGTCATCGCAGCCTGCAGCCGGTCGATCTCTTCCTGCTTCTTCTTCAGGAGTTCAGCTTGATCCGCCTTCGCCTTTCGTTCCGCCATGGCCTTGAGCGCAGCATCCAAAGCATCCCGGATTGCTTGCAACTCGGCAGCCGTGGCGGCGTCTGCAACGACTTCGGCCGGCAACGCTTTGGACTTCACCGGCCCCGTTCCGGCCGGCTTCTTCTTCACGACGGATGGTGTACCCGCCTGGGCCACCGGTGCCTGGGCCAGCAGCACATCCACCGCGGTGCTCATGGGACCGGCCAACCGGATCGAAGGCATCGACGCAGGCCACAGCCAGAATTCGGCGGCGCTTTGCGCTGATGCAGTCGCGATATCGGCCTGATCGGCTTCGGTGCCACCGCCCAGCCCTCTCACCGTGCCCAGCAGGTCATCGGCCTTGGTCAACGCATCCGCCGCACCGGCCACATCGCGTTGAGTGGATTGCACCTGACCGTTGACGGCCGACACCACCAATCCCACACGCTTGGTCAGCTCGGCGCCCACATGGTCCACCGAGTGCAGCAGCGCCCGCCCCTCCGCCAACGAAGTGCGGGCATACGACAACGCCTTGCGGGTGGCCTTGATCTGGCCGTGCAGGTAGGCCTGCTTCTTCGCAACGTCGGCATCGCCTTCCGCAAAGGCATCGGCACGCAAAGCATCCTGCGCCACGCGCTTATGCACGCGAAAGATGGTCTGCTCCAACCGGTTGAGTGAGGCCTCCAGCCAGTCGGCATCGCCGATGTCGTCGGTACGCACACGCACTGCCGGCGTGTAGGCGGCACCTGTGGGAGCCGGTGGCTGGCTGGACTGCCCGCCAGTACCGCTCTTCGGATCGAACTGCGTCATCAGCAAGGGAGAAGACTGCAGCATCAGGCAGGTCAACGCCTGGTAGCCCGCCACATAGGCGGCGTCCTGCTCGGGGTTGACGAAGACTTCGCGCAGCCCGTAGAGCGTCGCCAGCGTCGCACCCAGCCGCACGCCGCGGCGTGTGTTGGCCTCAGAGGCGCCACTGCCGGCGCCGTCAGGCTTGGTCGCGTTGTAGATCGTCCAGCCCGTGAGCGTGCCTGCCAGAACGGCCGTGCCATTGCGCAGGTAGGACGTGTACTTCAGGTTGTTGAAGTAGGTTTGCCGCATCGACTCGGCCACCCGCAGTCCCTCGTCTGCGCCGCCTGCGAGCCGGAACCGCGCCGGAGCTGCGTCCGGCGCAGCTGGCGGCGGAACCAGGCTGACATGGTCGTAGGGATTCATCATGCTGCAGCCGGTGACGGCCACCACGGCTGACGAGGTGGCTGCCATGACCATCCAATGGCTGCGCGAGCGCTGGCGACGACGAACCCTCATGACGTCCTCCTGCATGGGTCAACCCAGGTACTGGGCTTGTAGCGCCCGGCCCCTGGCTTGACATCCACACATCAGACGACGTCGGCCCTGCTCAACTGCACCCGTAGCTCGCACCCACCCCCACATCCCCACCCTGGTACGTGATCTTCTTGGGATACACGCACACCGGCATCGAGCGGGTGGTGCCGGCGCTGGTGGTGGTGCTCAGCAGCACCTGGTCGGGGGCGGTGCCTTTTTCCACCCAGTCGGTCAGCAGGCCGTACATCTGGCTGGCGGCCACGGCGGGGATGATGGCGTTGGGATTCGACGTGCCGTTGGGGGTGCCGTGGCCCTGGCCGGGCACCAGGTAGAGCCGGAAGAACGATTGCGCGTTGGCCATGCCGCCCATTGCGGCGGCCACGCGGTGGTAGTAGTTGATCGTGCCTTGCGGCGCGATCAGCTCGTCGGCCAGGCCATGCCAGGTCAGGATCTTGCCGCCGCGGTTTCTGTAGGCGCTCAGGTCCGGGTTGTCGGTGTTGATGTTGGCGAACTGGCTTTGCAGCGCCAGGCCGCGTTCATAGGCATTGTTCAGCTGCGCATAGCTCAGCTGCTTCCAGCCCGCTTGGCCATTGGCCTTGGCATTTAGGAAGCTGGTGCCCGCCAGCGTCGGGTCTTCCAGTTCCAGCGCCACCAGGTCCGAGGCGATGGTGAACTCGGTCTGCGCGCCGGCCAGCAGGCCCAGGTTGGTGCCGCGGGTCAGGCCCGTCCAGCGTTGCAGCCCGTTGCCCATCAAGGTGCTGGCGATGACCTGCTGCCAGCCGTTGTCGGTGGCCGGGTCGGGCACGCTGCCGTCGCTGGTCATGCCATACCAGATCTTGTTGAGCGCCTGCGCCTGCAGTCGGCTCACGCAGGCCGTGGTGGTGTTGCTGCCACCGTCGGCCGCGCACAGCACGGCCGCATCCTGCACGGGGTTGTAGCGGCAAGCCGCCGGGTCGATCAGGTAGCCCAGGTGCGTGCCGCCCACCGTGTCGCAGGCGCTGATGGCCGCGTTGGACACCAGGTCCACTTGCGCCTTGCTCAGCGGCGTGCCGCCCAGGTCGCGCTGGTAGACGATCTGCGGGTACAGCTCGCTGGTGATGAAGCGGGTCCAGTGGATGGCCGGGTAGTTGGCCACCATGCCGTCGTAGTGCTCGGGGTGGTTGAGCGCCAGGTTCAGGCCCTGGCGGCCCCCGGTGGAGCCCCCTTCCCAGTAGGCCCAGCGCGCCGGGCGGCCGTAGTAGGCCGCGGCCAGCGCCTTGGTCTTGACCGCCTGTTCATGGATGGCGCGGGTGGCGAAGTCGGTCCACAGCGTCTGGTTGATGCTGCCGTCCGGGTTCATCGCGAAGGCGCCGGTGCCCGTGACGGCATGGCCGGTGTCGGTGACGGAGGACACCGCGCCCTCCACCCCGGCGACGGCCGCCGCCGCGGTGCTGGCAATCGCCGTGGCCGAACCGGCCGGGCCGCCCTGCCAACCGCCGCCGCCCAGCGCATGGATGCGGTTGTTCCAGGCCGCCTTGGCAGGCAGCCACACCTCGATGCCAATGCCGGCCGAAGTGGACGGCGCACCGGCCGGCCCCGGGTTGCCCGGCCCCACGTTGAGCTTGACCATGCAGACGTCGGCCGCCGCGGTGGGCGTGTTGGCGCTGGCGCTGCCGCTGAGCAGCAACGCATCACCCTTGCTGAATGCCTTGACCGCGACCACCGAGGTCTGCGCATCGGGCTGGAAGGCGGTGGCCAGGCTGCTGTCGCAGGCCAGTGCGGCGCGGTCGTCGTCGTTGCTGCCGCAAGCGGCCAGCAGCACCGTGGCCGCCAGGCCCAGACCGGCGGCCAGGCGCCGGCCTTGCATCGGGTTCATCATCCTTGTCTCCTCATGATGTAGCACTAAAGTGCACTTGCGCCCCACAGCGGCTGGGCAAGTGGAGCGACGATAGAAACGAGAGACGCCCAGGTCTACCAGGAACCTGCGCTGGTTTGTCATCGCCCTGCGCTTGTCCGTCGGGGTTTGCCCGCGCTGATGGCGCACGGAACCAAGCAATAAACTGCATGCCAAATGGCCTCGCCCGATCTGCTTCCAGCGCCCTCGGCCGGCACCCGGCGCGCAACCGCGTGGGGCAGCTGCGTGGGCGTGAGCGGCACCGACGCTGACCAGGTGATGCTGCCCCTGCTGTCGGCGCCGCCCGCCTGGACGGGCCTGCCGATGACACTGCAGCTGCTGCCCGGCGATGCGGTGGTGGCCCAGATGCAGATGTGCCATCCGTCGCTGGCGGTGGCCCGCTCGGGCCGCGGCAAACGCTGCTACACCACCGGCCGCCGGGCCCTCGACCTGGACGCTTCACCCGGCATGTTCGAGCTCTATGGCGCCGGCTTCTGCGTGGACGAAGCGCGCTGGCAGGGCCAGCGCGGCGAGGTGGTGGCGCTGCAGCTGCCGGCCGCCCAGGTAGGCGCGCTGCTGCAGGGCGATGGCGCGGTGCTGGCACTGCCCACGCGGCATGAGCTGTTCGATGCGCGGGTGACCGACCTCGTGCTGCAGCTGTGGGACGAAGCCAGCCAGGGCGGCCCGCATGGCCGGCTGTATGCACAAGGCCTGTCGCTGGCGCTGCTGGGCTGGCTGACGAGCGAACACGGCGCCCATGCCGGCCCGCCCGAGCGTGCACAGGCCCGGCTGTCGCCGGTGCAATGCAGTCGGCTGCGCGAGCACATCGACGAACATCTGGCCGACGACCTGTCGGTGGACGAACTGGCCGCGCTGGCCGGCCTGAGCGCGGCGCACTTCGCGCGTGCCTTCAAGCGCAGCTTCGAGCGATCGCCCCATGCCTACGTGACCGAGCGGCGCATCCAGGTGGCCTGCCAGCTGCTGCGCGCCGCCCCGCGCACGCCGCTGGCCCAACTGGCGAACCAGCTGGGCTTTGCCAGCCAGTCGCACTTCACCCAGGCGTTCCGGCGGGTGACGGGTATGACGCCGGGGCGGTGGCGAGTGGGGTGAAGGGCTGAGGCGGAGCGTGCGGGTCAGCGAGTTGGACGCTACTCCCAGCGTGCACCCGGCGGAAGATGGCGTTCCAATTCCATCACGTCATGCAAGACGCGACCCACCACCAGCAAGTCGGGCTCCACCCGATACACGAGGAAGTGCCTGGGTCGTCGCACCCGCTGCGGCGAAGGGTCCACATGATCACGACTCAGGCGCAGGTGCCAGGTCCGCACGCCTCGACCCAGTTCAGGTCGTTCGACGCTGCCCAACCGCTGCGGATCGGTCGACAGATCTCGCAGGGCAGCAATGATGAGGCGCTGGTAACGCAGCCGCGCTGGCTCGCCAAAGTGCTCATGGGTCCATGCAAGGATCTGCTCAATGTCCGCCTGAGCCGTATCGGACAAGCGATAGCGGATCATGCGCCGGAGGTACTGCCCTTGGCCGCAGCTCGGCGACCCAGCTGCCCGATGAAGTCCTCGAGCTGGTCGTCTTCCACGTCCGCAAAGCGTCCAGCCGACAGGTCTGCCCAGCCCTTGCGGGCCGCCTGTTTCAAAGCGGTCAGCTTGGCCTCCTGGGCGCGCTCACGATCTTCGATCAGCCGGAGACCCTCGCGAAGCACCTCGCTGGCGTTCTGGTAACGACCCGACTGCACCAGACCTTCCACCAGCGCATGCTGGTGATCGCTCAAAACGACGTTGCGTGTGGGCATGGGGCACTCCTGCGCTATGGATGAGGGACTTGTTGGCAGAGTATGCCAACACTCAGCATGCGGCTTGCTCTTTGTCCATCGAGGTGGCCAGCGCTTGCATCGCGTCACCCGGCTGAGCAGACAGCCGCCAGCAGCCCGGCAGTCCGAACGAAGTCGTCTCTCGCACCGCGATGCCCGCTTCACGCAGCGCCGCGGCCTTCAGGCCCTCCGGTGGGCGGGCGACGAAGAAGGGCGTCACGCTGGGTTGCAGCTCGAAGCAACGCTGGTCCAACAGCTCGACCAGCTCCGCCTTCCAGCCCCGCAGCACCACCAGCGATTCACGCAGCCACTGCTGCGTGCCCTCCTGCGTCCAGCTCTGCAGCATCGCCACGCCCTGCGCCGACAGCAGCCAGGAAGCCTCGGCCGCCTGCAGCGCCTGGCACCAGGCGGCCACGTCCCAGGCCAGGCCGGAGGCGGCATCGGGCGCCACCACATAGGCGCCGCGCACGCCGCACAGGCCCAGGGCCTTGTTGGGGCTGTGCATCACGAACACTTGGTCGCGTTGTACCGCCGTCCACGCGCCCTGCCCTTGCAGGCGCAGCGGCGCGTACACCGCGTCCAGCACGGTGGGGCGGTCGCCGGGGTCGGCGGGCGGTGGCGCATCCTGGCCCAGCGGGCTGCTGGGCTCGGCCTGCCAGCGTAGCGTGGCGCGGGGGTCGTCGGCCGTCACCACCTCGCGGCCCCAGGCCTGCGCGGCGGCGCGGTAGTCGCCATAGGCCAGCGCCGGCACGTCCACCGGGCCGGGCTGCAGCCGGGCGCCGACGGCGGTGATGCGCTGGATGAACTCACTGCCACTGGCGGCCAGCAAGATGCGCTGCGGCGCCACGCCATGAAAGGCCGCCAGCCGTGCCCGCAGCGCGGTGTAGCCGGGGTCGGGGTAGCGGCTGGCATCGGCGGCCTGCACGGCGGCCAGCGCCATCGGGCACGGGCCGGTGGCGTTGGCATTGGTCGAGAAGTCGAAGCGCGCCGGGCCGCGGGCGTCGGGGCCGCCGTGGGTGCGGGTCATGTCGTTGACGGCATCAATCTTCAATGCCGCGCTGCGCCGGCACACCGGCCTGGTGGTGGTGCTTGACCAGCGTCATCTCCGTCACCGTGTCGGCCAGGTCTATCAGCTCCTGCGGCGCGTCGCGGCCGGTGAGCACCACGTGCACATGGGGCGGGCGCTCACGCAGCGCCTGCAGCACCGGCTCCAGCGGCAGCCAGCCGTAGCGCAGCGGGTAGGTCACTTCGTCCAGCACCACCAGAAAGTGCTCGCCGGCGCGGATGGTGGCCTCAGCCCGGGCCCAACCATCACGCGCCAACTGGGCGCTGTGTTCCAAGTCCTTGCTCTTCCAGCTGAAGCCGTCGCCCAGGCCTTCGATGGGCACGCCCAGCTGCTCGAACACGCGGTGCTCGCCAAAGCGGGCCGAAGGCACCTTCATGAACTGGTAGATCTTCACCCGCTTGCCGCGGCCATGGGCGCGCAGCGCCAGACCGAAGGCCGCGGTGCTTTTGCCCTTGCCGTGGCCGGTGTGGATGAGCAGCAGGCCGCGGCGTTCGCCTTCGGGCTTGGGCGAGGCGCTGGTGGGGGGATTCACGATCTCCATCACGCACCCCCTGTTGGGGATTGCCCGGCCTGGTGGAACACCAGCGGCGCCACCGGCTGCCCGCCCACCAGGTGCCGCTCGATGATGCGGTCCATGTTGGCCGGCGTCACGTTGTAGTACCAGGTGCCGTCAGGCTGCACACACACGATGGGGCCGCCCTTGCAGGCCGCGAAGCAGCTGACGCGGCTGCGCTTGATGCGCAGCGCGCCTTCGTTCAGGCCCGCGGCCTTGAGCTTGTCGCCCAGGCTGTCGAACAGCGCCTGCGAGGCGCCGTCCTGCGAGCAGCGCGGGCCGGTGCACACCAGCAGGTGGCGGTGGTAGGCGCCGATCTTGGGCTTGGGCACCTCGGTGCCGGCCAGTTCCGGGGCCGTGGCGGTATCGGTCATGCTTCGGTGTCCTCGGTGTCCGCGGCCGGGCCGTCTTCGGTGTCGGCCAGCGTGGCCGCAATGTAGTCGGCCGGCAAGTTGTATAGGCAAGCCAGGTCGTTGACGGTGTGGCCCTGGGCGGCCTGCTCGCGCAACGCTGCCAGCCAGCCCAGCAGGCCGGTGCTCAAGGATCGGCCGGGCTTTTCGCCTTCACGCGTTTCGTGCTCGGCGTCGTACTTGTTGGCATAACCGCGCGGCGTCACCATCAGCCCGTCGCGCACGAAGGTGGCGCTGTTGCCGATGAGCACCGTGCTCAGCATGCCGATGTCGGCCTCGATCAGCCGATCGAGTGTGGTGTGGTGGATGGTCTGGCGGCGGCGGTAGGCGCTCTTGACCACCACGGCCGGTGTGTCGGGCCGGCGGTGGCGCAAAAAGATGCGTTGCGCCTCCACGATCTGCCGCGTGCGGCGGCCGCTCTTGGGGTTGTACAGCGCCACCACGAAGTCGGCCGCGGCAGCGGCGTCCAGCCGGCGGGCGATCACCGGCCAGGGGGTCAGCAGGTCGCTGAGCGAGATGGCGCAGAAGTCGTGCGTCAGCGGCGCACCCACCAGCGCGGCGCAGGCATTCAAGGCAGAGGCACCGGGCACGATCTCCACCGCCACCGGGTCGTCGGGCGTCCAGCCGGCCTGGAACAGCACCTCGTAGGTGGGGCCGGCCATGCCGTACACGCCGGCATCGCCGCTGGAGATCAAGGCCACCTTCTTGCCGGCGCGGGCGGCTTCCAGCGCACTCACGGCGCGGTCTAGCTCTTCGGTCATGCCCTTGCGCACCACCTCCTTGCCTTCGATCAGGTCGGCCACCAGCTTGATGTAGGTGACGTAGCCCACCACCACGTCGGCTTCGGCGATGGCGGCGCGAGCGCGGGCGGTCATGTGGTCCACATGGCCGGGGCCGATGCCCACCAGCATGATCTTGCCGGCGGTGGTGGGGTCCGGAATGGGCGTGGCTTCAGCGTTCATGGTCGGGGTGCCAAGGCGGCGATGGAGACGGTGGCATGGCGCCCGTCGGCGCCACGCAGCTTGTGTTTTTCAACCAGCAGGCGCGCGCCTGCGCCGCCAGCGGCCAGCAGGGCCGCGGCCTCGCTGACCGAGGGCGTGCCGGTGTGGCGGCGCACCACTTCAGAAGGGTTGGGCACCGGCACCTCGGCCAGCTCGGCCGGGGCGTAGAAGTGGATGCGCCAGCCCTGCTGAGCGGCCAGCGCCAGCAGCCCGGGCTCGTCGGCCTTGAGGGTGATGCTGGCCGCGCCGGCCACGTCGGCCGGCCGTGCGCCGGCCTGCTGCAGCGCCTCGGCCAGCGCCTGCGCCAGCGTGGGCAGCGGCGTGCCGCGGTCGCAGCCCAGGCCCACGGCCACGGGTCTGCTCATGCCTGCGCTTCCTGCGGCGGCCGGTACACCACCAGCGCTTCGTGCAGTTGCTGCCACAGCGCGGGCGGCACCGGGCGGTGTGTGACCCACAGCACCGCCGAATGCTGCGCCAGGTCCACGTCTTCCAGCCGCTCGAAACGGCGAATGTTGGCCGGCAGCGGCGTCGGCCGTGTCCACCAATGCGGGCTGCCCGCTTCCTGCACGAAGGCGATGGGATTGCCGTTGACCACATGGGCCGAGACGCGGGTGATGTTGAGCTTGGGCGCTTCCACCGTCCAGCCCAGTTCACGGCCCAGGATGTCCACCGGAATCGTGCGGCCGACGTCGGAAGCGGTGGTGAGCACCGGCGTGGCGCCCAGCAGCACGGCCACCTGCTCGGCCATGGCATTGGCGCCGCCCACATGGCCCGACAGCACCGGGATGACGAAGGCGGCCGCATCGTCCACCACCAGCACGCCGGGGTCTTCGTCCTTGTTCTTAAGGTGCGGCGCGATCAGCCGCACCACCGCGCCCAGCGAGACGAAGAACACGATCTGGTCGTAGCGGGCGAACAGGCCGCCAATCTCGTCCTTGAACGCGCCCTCATAGGCATGCACCGGCTGCGGCAGGCCGGTCAGCGCCTCGGCGAACTTGGCCGATACGCAGACCTCGGCGCTGGGCAGTGCCTCGGCCAGGCGTCTTGCCAGACCCGCGCCGTGGCGTGTGATGGCCACCAGCACCACGCGGGGCGGCCGGGCTTGCGGTGTGTCCACACCCGTCATGCAACATCCTTCTTCAAGCAGCCGCGTATGCGCTCACCACGCACCCGCAGCGGGTTCTTCACGATCAACAAAGAGAGGTAGCTCACCTTCTGGCCGCGCAGCGCCAGCATGGCTGGGCCGCGCAGGTGGCGCTCGTCCGGCGCGCCCACCCGTTCCACGAAGGCGGCGCCGGCCAGCAGCTCGCGCTGCTGCAGCCAGTCCAGCAGCGGCTCCATCAAGGGCTTGACCTTGAGCAGCACCAGCGTGTCGAAGTCCGGCAGCAGCCGGTCCAGCATGGCCACGCCATAAGCCGCCGGCACCACGGCCACGGTGTCGTCCTGCTCGGCCAGCGGCTGGTTCAGGCCCGCGCTGGCGGCGGTGAAGGCCTGCACGCCAGGCACTATCTCGGTGGCGATGCGCGCATCCATGGCCTGCACCGTGCGCGCCAGATGGCCGAAGGTGGCATAGGTGCCCGCATCCCCTTCGACCAGAAAGAGCACATCGCGCCCCGCCTGCAGCCAGGGCAGCACCGCATCGGCGGCGCGGTGCCAGGCCCGCACCAGCTTCTCTTCGTCGTGCGTCATCGGAAACAGCAGGCACTGGTGCTCGGCCGGCGGCTGCAGCCCGGCCCGCTCGACGATGCCGAAGGCATAGCTGGGCGTGCGGGTGCTGCGGGCCGGGTACACCCACACCGCATCGGGCCGCTGCAGCAGCGCCCAGGCGCGGCGGGTGATCAGCCCGGGGTCGCCGGGGCCCAGGCTGACGCCGATCAGGCGGCCGCGGGTGACCATGGCTTCAGACATCGGCCACCGCCTTTTCTGCGCACACGATCCACACCGGGTTCTCGGCGGCCAGGCGGTGCATCGCCAGGATGGGCTTGCTGCGCGCGGCCTGCAGTTGCAGCACGTCCCATGTGGTGCCCCAGTTGGCGCCGGCCTGCGTCAGGGCCGCGGTGGCGGTGGCCAGGTTCTCGATGGTGACGAAGTTCATCACCAGCCGGCCGCCCGGCCGCAGCCGTTGCAGGCACAGCGTGATCAGCCCGGCCAGCTCACCGCCCGAGCCGCCGATGAACACCGCATCGGGGTCGGGCCAGGCGTCCAGCCCTTCGGGCGCGCGGCCCTGCACCAGCGTGTGGTTGGCCACGCCGAAGGCCGTGCGGTTGGTGGCGGCAATCGCCACATCCGCCTCGTTCTTCTCGATGGCCCACACATGCCCTTGCGGGCACAAGCGTGCGGCCTCCAGCCCCACCGAGCCGCTGCCGGCGCCGATGTCCCACACCCGGCTGTGCGCCTTGAGCTGCAGCCGCGCCAGCGACACCGCCCTCACCTCCTGCTTGGTGATCAGACCCTTGTCGGGCTGGCGCTGTTGGTAGGCCGCATCGGGCAGGCCGAACAGCACCGGCTGTGGCCTGGCCTGCAGCCGCCACAGCAGCACCACGTTGGGGTCGGCGAAGCTGCGCTGGGCGGCATCGGCCGGCATCAGCGTGCCGTGCACCTGTTCATCGGCACTGCACAGCCGCTCGGCCACCGCCATCTGGAACGCATCGCCCAGCCCTTCGGCCAACAGCAGGCGAGCGATGCGGTCGGGCGTGTTGTCGGGGCTGGTGAGCACGGCCAAGCGGTCGTGCGCGCGCAGCGCCTGGGCCAGCGCATACAGGCCATGGCCGGGCGCGGCGCCGGGCGTCCATTCGCCGGCATCGGCGGCATGCACCGAGAGGATCTTCATCTCCTGCCAGGCCAGGCCCAGCCGTGCGCAGGCCAGCTGCACCGTGCTCAGGTTGGGCAGCACCTCGATGGCCTCGATGCACAAATGGCTGGCCAGGTAGGCCGCAATGCCATGGCACAGCGGGTCGCCGGTGGCCAGCACCACCACCGGCAGCCGGTCGGCGCGGGCGGCGCGTATCCACTCGGGCACCTGGCTCAGGCGGCCGGTCAGGTCCAGGCGCTGGGCCTGGGGCGCGATGTCGTCGTCGAACAGAGCCAGCGTGCGGTGGCCGCCGATCACCACCCGCGCCTGGCGCAGGTGGGCCAGCGCGGTGGCGGTGAGGCTGGCGGCACCGTCGTCCAGCACGCCGATCACGCGGGCCGGGGAAGGATCTGAAGGGGTCGTCGTCATGAATGGGCCTCGGCGATCTTGTGGCCATCGAAATCGCACACCAGCACCTGCAGCTGGAAGCGCTGGCCGTAGCGGTCGGGCGCGGTCAGGGTGTTGACCACCTCCTGCGCCAGCGCGGTATGAAAGGCTTCCAGCAGTCCCAGCGCCTGCATGCGCTCGGCCGCGAAGCGGGCGGTCTCGGCGGCAGCAATCTCGGCGCAGTCGGCCGCCGGTGCGCCCACGCGGGCGGCCAGGCGGGCCAGCAGTTCGGTGTCCACCTCGGCACGGTTGGCGTGGGTGATGGTCTCGCCCTGGGCGATCTTGGTGAGCTTGCCCACCATGCCGCCGATGACCACCTGGGCGATGCCCTGGGCCACCGCCTCATCGAGCGCATAGCGCAGGAAGTCGCCCATCTGCACAAAGGCGGCGGGCGGCAGCTCGGGGTGTTCACGCATCGCGAACTGCTCGGTGCGGCCGCCGGTGGTGAGCACCACCACGCTGCGGCCGGTTTGCGCGGCCAGCGTGGCCGCCACCTGCACGCCCTGCACCACGCTGGCCCGGTAGGCCGAGGTGCTGTAGGGCTTGACGATGCCGGTGGTACCCAGGATGGAGATGCCGCCCAGGATGCCCAGCCGCGCATTCAGCGTCTTGCGCGCCATCTCCACGCCCTGCGGCACCGAGATGCACACTTCCAGCCCGTCGTGCAACAGCAGTTCTTCAGCCACCGCGCGCACGTTCTCTTCGATGTTGCGGCGGGGCACCGGGTTGATGGCGGGGCCGCCCACGGCCAGCCCCAGGCCGGCCATGGTGACGGTGCCCACGCCCGGCCCGCCGGTCAGCTGCACCACGCCGGCCTGGCCGGGCAGGCGGCGCAGGTCGGCCGTGAGGTGGGCGCCGTCGGTGCAATCGGGGTCATCGCCCGCGAACTTCACCACCATGGCGTGGGCGCTGTGGGCATCGCAGCGGCCGTCGTGCACCTCGAAGCGCACGCTGTCGCCATTGGGCAGCAGGCAGTCGATGTGGGGCGGCACGGCACCTTCCACCAGCCCGATGGCCGCCGCCCGCGCCGCCGCAGCCGAGCACGCACCGGTGGTGAAACCGGTGCGGGTGCCGCGGGGCTTGGCGCCTTCTTTCATCCGCGTGCTTCGGCCTCGGCCAGCGACAACAGCGCATGCAGCGCCGCCACCACCAGCGTGGAGCCGCCCTTGCGGCCGCGGATCACGATCCAGGGCACCTCGGCCAGCTCGGCCAGCGCATCCTTCGATTCCGCGGCCGACACGAAGCCCACCGGCATGCCCACCACCAGCGCGGGGCGCACGCCTTCTTCACGCACCAGGCGCACCAGCTCCAGCAGCGCGGTGGGGGCGTTGCCGATGCCGACGATGCCGCCTTCCAGCAGCCCCAGCCGCCCCGCCTTGCGCATGGCCTGCACCGCGCGGGTGCTGTTCTCGGCCCGGGCCTGGGCGATGACGTCGTCGTCGCTGATGAACTGGTGCGCCGCCATGCCGAAGTGGGCCAGCCGCGGCTTGCTGAGGCCGGAGCAGATCATCTCCACATCGGCCACCACCGGCGTGCCGCCGCGGCAGATGGCGGCGATGCCGGCCGCCACCGCCTGCGGGTGGAAGTCGGTAAGGCCGTTGAAGTCGAAGTCGGCGTTGGCATGGATCATCCGCCGCACCACCGGCCACTGGGCACTTGTATAGGCATGCGGGCCCACCTCGGCATCGATGATGGCGAAGCTGTCGTGCTCGATGGCCTGGCCGGCCGGCGTGAGCTGCTCGGTGACGGTGTTGACGGTGCTCATCGGCGCTCAGGCGGGCTGGGGGGCTTGGTGGTGGTGGTCGTGCGCGTGATGCGGGTCGTGGGCATGCACGTGCACCGTGGCCGCCGCAGGCGCATGCGTGTGCGCATGGGTGTGCTCATGTGAATGCCCGTGCCCGGCCTCGTGCGCCAGCTCGCGGAAGCGGCAGCCGTCGCAGGGCAGCTTGCTGTCGGGCACGCCGGCCTGCAGGTCGGCCACCCGCTGCTCCAGCAGCGCGAAGATCTCCGGCTCGAAGCCGAAGTGCGTGCCGCCGTGGAAGCGCACCTGCGGGTACTGCTGCTGCAGGTGGGCCACCTGGCGGTGGATGCGCTCCATCAGCGTGCCGGTGTACAGGTAGTACGGCAGCACCACCACCTGGCGCATGCCCAGCAGCACCTGGCGCTGCACCACCCGTTCCAGCCGCGGCCAGGCGATGCCGGTGAAGGCCAGCTCCACCAGCTCATGGTCACCCGACTCGAACAGCCAGCGCGCCATCTTGGCCATGTCGCCATTGGCGCCGCGGTCGGAAGAGCCGCGGCCCAGCAGCACCACACCGGTGGTGGTGGGGTCGGGCATGTCCAGCGCCAGCATCGCGCGGCGCAGCCGCCGTTGCAGGATGGTGAGGATGGGGTCGCAGGCCGTCAGGTGCGGGCCGTACAGAAACTCCACGCCCGGCGCATGTTCACGGGCATGCTCGATGGCCTCGGGGATCTCCATCTTCACGTGGCCGGCGGCGTTCAAGATCAGCGGCAGCACCAGCACGCGCTGCGCGCCGCGGGCCGCGGCCACCAGGCCGTCGTGCAGGCTGGGCGGCGCAAACTCGATGAAGCACAGCTCGATGCGCCAGCCCGGCCGCCGCGCGCGCCATTGCGCGACGAACTGGCGGATCTCCTCATTGCCGCTGTCTTCGCGCGAGCCATGGCCCACCAGCAGCACGGTGGTGTGGGCGTTCAGATGCATGTGGTTGTCGGTCATCTCATTCCCCAGGCGCGCTGGCGCGGCGAAAACGGTGGGTGAAGGCGGCGTCGTACAGCCGCGACTTGGTGAGTTCGGGCCAGTGGCGTGCGCCCAGCGTGGGGCTGGCGATCACCATGGCCTGGCTGACGATGCCGGCCTCGCGGCACAGGTGCTTGATGGTGGCCACGGTGCCGCGCACGATGCGTTGCTGCCCCGGCCAACTGGCCTTGTGCACCACCACCACCGGTGCGTCTTCCGGCCAGCCGGCAGCGCGCAGCCCGGCTTCCACCTTGTGCAGCAAGGTGATGGACAGGAAGATGCACAGCGTGCTGCGGTGCGCGGCCAGCGCGGCCAGGTCTTCCCCTTCGGGCATGGGCGTGCGGCCCTCCACGCGGGTGAAGATGGTGGTCTGCGTGACCTCGGGCAGCGTGAAGCTTTCCACCGCGGCGGCGGCCGAGGCCATCGCCGACGACACGCCCGGCACCACGCCGATGGGCACGCCGGCGGCGTCCAGCGGCTGCACCAGCTCGATCAGCGTGCCGTACAGCGCGGGGTCGCCGGTCTGCAGCCGCAGCACGGTGCCGCAGCGGCCGGCCTGCTCGATCAGCCAAGCCGACATCTCCTCCAGCGTCATGCCCTTGCTGTCGGCGATCACGCAGCCGGGCGGCGCCCAGCGCGTGGCCGCTTCGTCCACCAGCGAGCCGGCGAAGAGGATGGCGCCCGCCTGCTCGATCAGCGCCCGGCCCTTGACGGTGATCAGCTCCGGATCACCAGGACCGGCACCGACGAACCACACCGTGCCCGGCATGCTCAAGCGGCGGTCAGCCGTTCGTCGAAGCAGGCGCGGGCCCAGCGCTGGGTGCGCACCGCCTGCACGCCCTTGACCACCAGCACGGTGAACACCGGCTCCAGCGCCACCACCGACAGGTAGGAGGCCGCGAACATCGCCCAGTCGGCCAGCGGCGTGGCGTCGTTGGCGATGGACAGCCAGAAGCCCACCATGGCGGTGACGCCGGCGTAGTAGGCCGCGTCCAGCTTCAGCACATCGCGCACCGGCAGCGCGCCTTGCGCCAGGCGGCGGCCCAGCGTGTGGTGCAGGGCCAGCAGCGGCACCGCCAGCGACAGGAAGTTGACCGACAGGTGCACCAGGTCCTGCGGCTCGAACCACAGGCCCTGCAGAAGCAGGCCCAGGCCGAAGCCGAACAGCGTGGGCAGGCAGCCCAGCAGCAGGTAGATGGGCATGGCGCCGATGAAGTGCAGCTCCGACGGGCCCACCGGCCGGTGGAACGACTGCATGAACAGCGTGAAGAACAGCGCCGCCAGCACCGTGCGCAGCCACAGCCGCGGCTGCTTCAGCCAGGCGGGTGCATGCACGGCCAGCAGGGCCACGGCGGCCACGTTGGCGGCCATCAGCTTGGGGGCGGCCAGCAGGCCGGGTTCGATGTGCATGGGTCTCTCCTCGGGTTGAGTCGGGTCAGGGCCGCAGCAGCGCGCAGGCCGCCGCCGGGTTGGAAGGGAAATAGGCGTGGAAGTAGCTGGCCGTGAGCCGGCCCTGGCGGAACACCGCTTCGCCGCTGCGGCCGGCGCGTGCGGGCCGCGTGGTGGTGAGCGGCGCCAGCGGCGTTTCCAGCCGCGAGTAATGGAAGCTGTGGCCGCGCAGCGTGCCTTCGGGCAAGGCCGCTTCGTGCAGGCCGATGGCGGCCAGGCGGCTTTGCATCACCGCTTCGCCGGGCAGCAGGCCGGCCATGGGCTGGCGGCGGCCCTGTACGTCGGTCAGGCCTTGCAGCAGGACCAGCAGGCCGCCGCATTCGGCCAGCAGCGGCCGGCCTGCGGCCTGGTGGGCGCGCAGCGCCTGCTGCATCGGCAGGTTGGCGGCCAGCGCCTCCAGGTGCAGCTCGGGGTAGCCGCCGGGCAGCCACACCGCGTCGCACGGCGGCAGCGCCGCATCGGCCAGCGGCGAAAAGAAGCTGAGCTGCGCCCCCGCTTCCTGCAGCACCTGCAGGTTGGCCGCGTAAATGAAGCAGAAGGCCGCGTCGCGCGCGATGGCGATGCGCACGCCCTGCAGCGCGGCGCCAGCCCGGCTGGACAGCTCAGGCAGCGGCGGCTCGAAAGCCACCTCGGGCGGCAGCAGGCCGGCGCCATCGCCGTGGCGGGCCAGCGCATCGGCGGCGCGCTCGATGCGCTGCGCCAGGTCGGCCAGCTCGGCGGCGGGCACCAGGCCCAGGTGGCGTTCGGGCAGGCTGAAGGCCTCGTCGCGCGGCAGCGCACCCCACCACGCCAGATGCGGCGGCAGGCTGTCGCGCAGCATCCGGGCATGGCCCTCGCCGGCCACGCGGTTGGCCAGCACGCCGGCCCAGGCCAGGCCCGGGCGGTACTGCGCCAGGCCCAGCGCCAGCGCGCCGAAGGTCTGCGCCATCGCGCTGCCGTCGATGACGGCCAGCACCGGCAGGCCGAAGCGCAGCGCCAGGTCGGCGGTGGAAGGCTCGCCATCGTGCAGGCCCATCACGCCTTCCACCAGGATCAGGTCGGCATGCTGGGCGGCCTCGTGCAGCAGCGCACGGCAATGGCTTTCGCCGCCCATCCACAGGTCGAGCTGCTGCACCGGCTGGCCGCTGGCCTGCGCCAGCACCATGGGGTCGAGGAAGTCAGGCCCGGTCTTGAACACCCGCACGCGGCGGCCGGCCCGGCGGTGCAGGCGTGCCAGGGCGGCGGTGACGCTCGTCTTGCCCTGCCCCGAAGCGGGCGCGGCAATGAGCATCGCAGGACAGCGCGCAATGCGCTCCTGGATGGAAAACATGGTTGATGCACACAACGATCACACCGGCCGCCTGCCTCCCCGCAGGTGTCCGACACGGGTTGCGCCGCGCGCCTTGCAGCGCGCGATGCACCCACCCTGTTGGCCGGTCTCCGGGCTGGTGGATGCGTCTCGGGCGCCCTTCCCAGGCCGTTCAAGCCCAGTGGGTGTGTTGCACGAGTCGGCGCGTGTTGCCACGCGCCATCCACTTACCGTTGCGGGGGCAGCTCAGGTTGGCTTCGTTCCGTTGGAACGTCACTTCCTGATTCCCAGTTTCACTGCACCAGCCGGATGGCCGGTGCGAGCACCAACGGGGCCGACTATAACGGCCTGCGCGGATGAAAGCGGGCCTTGTTTTTTGACGCTGTCCTGATTTGGAGCAACTCCCGCCCCGTGCAGGCGCGCCACGATCGAACGCCGTCGAGACAATCCTCAATGACAGCGTTCCTGTTCACGGTTAGGGTTCAGGGGCATCAGCGGGCGCCGCCACGACGATGCCCGCGACAAGCGGGCGGCCCTTGCGCCAAGGGCACGCCCGAGGAGACAGACATGCACGTTGCACCTGCCGCGCTGGCGGCACCCACCAGCAGAGCGGCCCCCCTGGCGCTGGCCGACCCGCTGCACTCACGCACCATCCAGCAATCGCACGAGCGCTGCGCCGCGCTGGGCCTGGGGCGCATGGTCAGCCCCGACCACAGCCCCGGCCCGCAGGTCGAGCTGCAGCTGGCCCGCGAACGCAACCTGCGGCTTCACCTGCATGCGCTGCCGGTGATGGAACTGCTGCTGGAACAGACCATGGCTTCGCAGAGCATGGTGCTGCTGACAGACGCCTGTGGCACCGTGCTGCACTCGGTGGGCCACGACAGCTTCCTGCAGCGGGCTTCTCGGGTGGCGCTGGCGCCGGGGGCCAACTGGGCCGAGTCGAACAAGGGCACCAATGCCATCGGCACCGCGCTGGTCGAAGAAGCGCCCACGCTGGTCCACGCCGATGAGCACTACATGCATGCCAACGGCTTTCTCACCTGCTCGGCGGCGCCCATCTTCGACCCGCGGGGTAACTTGCTGGGCGTGCTCGACGTCTCGGGCGAAAAGCACAGCTACCACCTGCACACCATGGGGCTGGTGAAGATGTCGGCCCGCATGATCGAGAACCACTGGCTGGCCGACGACTTCCGCCATGCACTGCGGCTGCATTTCCACAGCCGGCCCGAATTCATCGGCACGCTGATGGAGGGCATCGTCGCCGTGGACCGGGATGGCCGCCTGATCGGGGCCAACCGCAGCGCGCTCGACCAGCTGCGCCTGAGCAGTGCCGCCTTGCGCATGAAGAGCCTGCCGATGCTCTTGAACCTCACCGTGGGCGCGGTGGTCGACCATTTCCGCTCGCCGATGGCGCCCCCGATGACGATGTTGCTGCCCGATGGCCAGAGACTGGCGATGAGGGCCGTCTTCAACTGGCCCACCTGGCACCGGCTGGGCAGCCTGTCGATGGACGCCGAACCGGCCGGCCAGGTGGTGGACGCCGGGGCGATGGAGGCTGGCACGGCCGACCGCGGCGGGCTGTTCGCCGCCGGCCTGCGCAGCACCGGCACCACCGGGGCCGAGCCGGGCGGCGCGCCGACGCTGTCGGGCCTGCGCTACCTGCAGACCGGTGATGCGCAGATGGAGGCGGTGATCACCAAGGTCCGCCGCGTGATCGACCGCGACATCGCCATCCTCGTGCTCGGCGAAACCGGCACCGGCAAGGAACTCCTGGCGCGCGCCATCCACCACGACTCGCAGCGTGCGCGCCAGCCCTTCGTGGCCGTGAACTGCGCCTCCATCCCCGAGAGCCTGATCGAGGCCGAACTGTTCGGTTACGAAGACGGCGCCTTCACCGGCGCCCGCCGCAAGGGCGCCCCGGGCAAGATCCTGCAGGCCAATGGCGGCACGCTGTTCCTCGATGAGATCGGCGACATGCCGCTGGCCTTGCAAGCGCGGCTGCTGCGCGTGCTGCAGGAGCGCCAGGTCACGCCGCTGGGTTCGGCGCGCGCCATCCCGGTGGACGTGGCGGTGGTGGCCGCCACGCACCGCCATCTGCGCGAGATGATCGAAGCCCACAGCTTCCGCGAAGACCTTTACTACCGGCTCAACGGCCTGGTGGTGCGGCTGCCGGCGCTGCGCGAGCGCAGCGACCTGATGCAGATCGTGCGCAAGATCCTGCGCGCCGAGGTGGGCCACCGGGTGCTGGAACCCGATGCAGACGTGACGGCCCTGCTGCAGGCCTACCACTGGCCGGGCAACATCCGCCAGCTCAGCAACGTGCTGCGCACCGCCGCCGTGATGGCCGGCGGCGAGAACGCGATCACCCGTGAACACCTGTCCGACGACTTCCTGGAGGATGCCGAGTGCAGCCTGCAGCGCGCGGCCAGCCGAGCCGCACCGCCCGCAACCACGGGCACGGACGAGGCCGCAGCCCCGCTCCAGCCCACCGCGCAGGCCCCGGCGCCCGCCGACCACGGCGGCACGCTGGAAGAGCTGGAACTGCTGAGCATCCGTCGCGCGGTCGACGAAGCCGGCGGCAACATCTCGGTGGCGTCGCGGCGCCTGGGCATCAGCCGCAACACGATCTACCGCAAGCTGCGCTGGAACGCGCCGGCCAAGGCCTGACCCATCGGCTCAGTGCCTCGGCCACTGCGGCAGCATGCGCTGCAGCACGCCGTCGCGCCGCACGACGCCGTGCCACAGCCCCATCGCCACGTGGCCGACGATCGTCAGTGCCAGCGCCCAGGCCAGGGCGACGTGCAGCGCGTTGAAGGTCTGGTACAGCAACGGCACGTCCGGCCCCCAGGGCGGTATGCGCCAGCCGAACAGGCGCAGCCCATGGCGGCTCAGGTTGGTGGCCAGCCAGCCGGCCAGCGGCAATGCCAGCATCAGCGCATACAGCCAGCGGTGCCCCCAGGTGGCGGCCCGCACCGCGGCCGGCTGCATCGTCGGTGGCCAGGGTGGCGGCGGATGCCGCCATCGCCACGCCAGCCTCAGCAGCACCAGCGCCAGCAGCAGCACGCCCAGTGACTTGTGCAGGTTGATGACGTCGGCGCGCCCGGGGCTGCCGCGTGGCGCCAGCGCATCGAGCGCGAGCCCGAAGGCGATCTGCCCGATCATCAGTGCACCGATGCCCCCGTGCAGCCAGCGCGCCACGCGGTCGTAGCGCGGCGCGGCGTCGGTCGGCCTCACGGCTCGCGGCGGGTTTCGATGTAGCTGCGGATGGCCCAGATGGCCTCCTGCGTCAGCGTGCCCTCGAACGGCGGCATGTAGACGCGGCCGTCGCGCACGCGGCCACGTCGCACCGTGGCCAGGAAGTATTCGTCCATCTCCTTGAAGCACGCCTGCTTCTGTGCCGGCACCTTGAGGCCGGTGCAATCGCCCTCGAACTGCCGCAGGTCAGGTGCGATGCCACCGGAGATGGCTTCCAGCCCATGGCAGCGGGCGCAGTTCTGGTTGTAGGCCGAGGTGCCGATGCGCACGGCCTCGTCACGTCCGGGCTGCCCGGACTCATAAGGATTGCTGGCGCGCCATTGATCGCCCAGCTGCGGCAGCGTGCGGGTGTCCACGGCCTGCGGCGCCATGTCGCCGTGGGCCGCGGCGACGCCGCTCAGGCCGGGCAGCAGCGCACAGGCAGCCAGCAGTGCGCTCAGCGTCGCAAGGCGGAATGAGAGGGGCATGGTCTTGTCTCCAAGGGTTGGTTTGCACCGCGGTTTGCAAAAGCCCTGCCAGTACATGGCCTGCCGGGCATGGCAACGCCGGTCTCCGTGCAGACCCTGGGCCGGCGGCGCGGTTGCTCCAGACCGGACGTGGCGCGCTGGAGCAGCTGTCACGCGGCGGCGCGTTGCGCGGCCCGGCCAGGGTCGTTGCAGGCGCTTTTCGCGTGGCACATGCATTGCGAAATGGCGGGGGTGGCCGACCACAGGTCGCATCTGATCAACCCCGAGGAGACTTCATGCAACGCACCCGTCAAACGCAACCGCCGCGCAGGGCACTGATGACGCTGGTGGCCCTGGCCGGCCTGGTGGCCATGTCCGCCAACACCGCCCACGCCGACGGCGTGAAGCCGGTGGACTGGAACGACATCGCCAACGACCACAAGACCACGGCCGACGTGGTCAGCTACGGCCTCGGTCTCACGGCGCAGCGCTACAGCCCGGCCCGAACGATCAACACCCGCAACGTCGCCGGCCTGGTGCCGGTGTGGAGCCACTCCTTCGGCGGCGAGAAGCAGCGCGGCCAGGAAGGCCAGGTACTCGTGCATGACGGCGTGATCTACGCCACCGCCTCGTACTCGCGCTTCGTGGCGCTGGATGCGCGCACCGGCAAGCGCCTGTGGACCTACGAACACCGCCTGCCGGAAGACATCCGCCCGTGCTGCGACGTGGTCAACCGCGGTCCGGCCATCTATGGCGACAAGGTCTTCTTCGGCACGCTGGACGCCTCCATCGTGGCGCTCGATCGCAACACCGGCAAGGTGGTGTGGAAGGAGAAGTTCGGCGACCACAAGATCGGCTACACCATGACCGGCGCGCCCTTCGTGGTGAAGGATCAGAAGACCGGCAAGGTGCTGCTGGTGCACGGCTCCTCGGGCGACGAATTCGGCGTCGTCGGCTTTCTGTATGCGCGTGACGTGGAAACCGGCGAAGAGGTCTGGGCGCGGCCCTTCGTGGAGGGCCACATGGGCCGCCTGAATGGCAAGCCCAGCACGCCCACGGGCAACCCCAAGGCCCCGAGCTGGCCCGATGATGCCAACTCCCCCACCGGCAAGGTCGAGGCCTGGAGCCACGGCGGCGGTGCGCCCTGGCAGACGGCATCGTTCGATGTGGAAACCAACACCATCGTGGTGGGGACCGGCAACCCGGCCCCGTGGAACACCTGGAAACGCACGGCCGCCGGCGACAAGCCGACCAACTGGCCGAGCCTCTACACCTCGGGCCAGGCCTACCTGGACCCGACCACCGGCGAACTCAAGGGCTTTTTCTCGCACACGCCCAACGACGCCTGGGACTTCTCCGGCAACAACTCGGTGCTGCTGTTCGATTACAAGGATCCCAAGAGCGGCAAGACGGTCAAGGCCTCGGCGCATGCCGACCGCAACGGCTTCTTCTTCGTGACCGACCGCGAGAAGCTGGCGCAAGCCGGCAGCGGCCATCCCTGGAAGCAGACGGCGATCATCAACGCCTTTCCGTTCGTGGACGGCATCACCTGGACCACGGGCTTCGACCTGAAGACCGGCATGCCCAACGTGCCGATCGAGCAGTACCCCCCGCTGCCCAAGGAAGGCCAGGACAAGGGCGACAGCATCTTCGTCTCGCCGCCCTTCCTGGGCGGCACCAACTGGATGCCGATGAGCTACAGCCCCGACTCGGGCCTGTTCTACATCCCGGCCAACCATTGGGCGATGGACTACTGGGCAGAGAACATCACCTACAAGGCCGGCGCTGCCTACCTGGGGCAAGGCTTCCGCATCAAGAAGCTGCACAACGACCACGTCGGCATCCTGCGCGCCATCAACCCCGTGACGGGCAAGATCGCCTGGGAGCACAAGGAGCAGTTCCCGCTGTGGGCCGGCACGCTCACCACCGCCGGCGGCCTGCTGTTCACCGGCACCTCCGACGGCTATGTGAAGGCCTTCGACAACAAGACCGGCAAGGAGCTGTGGAAGTTCCAGACCGGCTCCGGCGTGGTGTCAGTGCCCGTGACCTGGGAGATGGATGGCGAGCAGTACGTCGGCATCCAGTCGGGCTACGGTGGCGCCGTGCCGCTGTGGGGCGGTGACATGGCCGAGCTGACCAAGCAGGTGTCGCAGGGCGGCTCCATGTGGGTGTTCAAGCTGCCCAAGCAGCTGGCCAGCCGCTGACCGCCCTGCGCTGAGCCGACCGGGCCCGCGCCAGACGCGGGCCCGACCACACGATCAGGAGACGTTTCATGCACTCCCCCTTTGCCCATGCCGACTGCGCACGGCGGCCCGCGGCCGGCCTTGTGGTCGCGGCCAGCTGGGTCCTGCTCGGCCTGATGGCGGCCGGCACCGCGACCGCCGCGACCGACGACGATGAGGTCCAGGTCATCAACGGCTGCCCCATCTGGCCTTACACCCGCTGCCCGGGGGCCGACCTGCGCCATGCCAGCCTGGTGGGCCAGAACCTCAGCGGGGCGGACCTTCGAGGCGCCGACCTCAGCCGCGCCGACCTGCGGGGCGCCAACCTGTCGGCCGCCAACCTGGAGGGTGCCAACCTGACCGGTGCCCGGCTGGGCAAGGCCACGGTGTCCAGCGCCAACCTGCGTCACGCCCGCTTCATCGGCACGGACCTCGAGGGCGCGCGCCTGTTCCGCTCCGACTTCTCGGCGGCCGAGTTCAACGGCGCGAGCCTGGAGATCGCGCGGCTGGACAAGTCGTGGTTCGTCGGCACGCAGTTCGTCGCGTGCAACCTGCAGGAGGCCAAGTTCAACGGGGTCAATCTGCAGGACGCACGCTTCGAAGCCAACGTGACCCGCTACGCCGTCTTTCCGTCATCCAACATGCAGGGCTGCCAGGGCTGCCCCACCGGCTGGGACTGAACACATGCACATCCGCTCGAACTTGCTTGCCCTCCTGGCCATGACCTTGACGGCGGGGGCACTCGCCGATCCGCTCGTGGAGCGGCCCGCGGTCGACACCACCGACCTGCAAACCCTGGCCCCCGGGTGGGCGGCCACGAACCCCCTGCGCGGCCTGGCGCAGGCGCAGGCCATTGGACGCCAGGCTTTCAACCAGACCTGCGCCCGCTGCCACGGCGCGGAGGCCGACGGCTCACGCTCACCGGCGCCGGACCTGCGCCGCATCGGCCTCGCCTGCCGCCGCGTCAAGGACGCCGAGCTGAAGCAGCGCTGCCTGTCCGATGCCGACCACTTCTTCGTCACCTCCGTGCGCTATGGCAAGCAGAAGTTCGGCATCGTGCACATGCCGCCTTTCGACGGCGTGCTGGAGCCGGCGCTGGTGTACGCGCTGCGCAGCTACGTCGAAACCGCGCCGCGGCCCTGAGGGGCCGCGTCTGCGCCCCGCTACTGCGGCGTCTTCAGCACCCATTCCACCAGCCGTTTGACATCGGCCGGCGGCAGGCTGGCATGGGCCGGCATGGGTATGCGGCCCCACTTGCGCACCGACCCGTTCTGCACCGACATCGTCAGCTCGGCCAGCGCGTCCTTCTGTCCGGCGTACTTCTCGGCCACCGAGGCAAAGGCCGGCCCGACGATCTTCTCCTTCTGCGAGTGGCAGGACAGGCAGCCGCTGGCGCGGGCCAGCTCGGCCGCGTCGTCGGAATCGGTGGCAAGGACCGGCCACGCGTACAGCGCGGCGATGGTGACGGCAGTGGCCCGCAGCGGGCGACGAGCTTGCAAGGTGGTCATCTCGGAAAGTCCTCCGTGGCAGATCAGGGGTGGGAATCGGTGGCGGGGCGCAGGGGCAACGCCTCGCGCTCGTAAACGGGGTACCAGCGGGCCAGCGTGCGGTGCCATTCAGCGGGCTGCGCCGCCCAGCCCGCAAAGCGCGCGGCCGGCGGCTGACCCATCAGCTCGACCAGGTCCAGCCCTGCTTCGGCGCTGTCGCGCATGTGGCTCGTCGCCCAGCGGATCCAGTCGCGGGTCTGCTCGATACCGCGCGGACCTTCATGCACCGGCCCGTGGCTGGGCACCACGGTGCGGAACACGCCGGCGGCCTGCAGCGCCTGCAACTGGTCCAGGCTGCGCAGCCAGGCCTCGAAATCGGCATGCGGCGTGGTGGGCACACGGTCGGCAAACACCAGCCCGCCCACATAGGCCACCCGCGTGTGCAGGTCGATCAGCACCAGGTCGTCGGCGGTGTGGCCGGCCAGGCGCAGCGTGTGCAGCCGGTGCGCGCCCAGCGTCTGCAAGCCAGGCGTCCAGGTGGCCGCGGCGGGGGTTGCCACGGTGCCCTGCATCCAGTCGCCGCACAGGCGGTACAGGTTGTCGGCATAAGCCTCGCCCTCGGCGCGCATGCCGGCGATGCTGCCGGCCAGCGCCTGCGGCGCCCGGTCGGCCCAGGCCTGGTTGCCGAAGAAGTAGTCGGGGTGCAGGTTGAGGTTGAGTACCTGCACCACCGGCTGCCCGGTGGTGCGTTCGATCAGCCGACGCTGCTGCTGTCCGTAGCGCAGCGAGGGCCCGGTGTTGATCACCACCACGCCTTCGGCGGTGGCGATGAAGGCGGTGTTGATGATGTTGCAGCCGTTGCCGCGTCTGAAGTCGTCGACCGCGCCTTCGATCACCCAGCTGCCGGCGGCCAGCGGCCGGGCCTGCAGGCGGTAGTCCAGCCGGCTGCTGTCCACCGGCTGGGCCATGGCCGCCGCGGCGCCCATCACGCCCAGGGCCGCGGCCACACGCCGCGCCATGCTGCAAGCGGACCTCATGCCGTGAGCACCGCGTCGATGGGGTTGCCGTTGTTGTCCTGCCCGCGCAGGCGCAGCGGGCCGCTCAGCGACAGCGGCAGCTCGAATCCGAGGCTGGGGTTTTCCGACACCGGCTCGCGCAGCGCCAGCCGCCACCAGGGCTGACCGGCCGCGTCAAGCAGCGCCAGCCGTTCGACGTGGAAGGCCGGAATACCGGCCACCAGCCCGGTGTCCATCGGATGCATGACCTGCACCCGCAGGCGCCGGCTGCCTTCGATCACGTTGTCGAACAAGCGCGCCCGCACCTGGTTGAGCGTGCGGCTCCAGCTGCCGTCGGTACGGCTGCTGCCAGCCACGGTGCAGCCGCCGCCGGCGGCCTGCACCCAGGCGCCCGCCACATGCCAGGCCCCGTCTTCGGCCTGCACCAACGCACGCACCGGCGAAGCCTGTTCCAGCTTCAGGCGCAGCGAAAGCACCGGCAGCGAGCGCAGCGGCTCGAAGTCGACCACATGGCGGATCGGGTTGCGGTCCACCACCACGCGGATGAGGCGGATGCGCACGCCATCGGCCGCCAGCCCGCGCGCATCCACCATCACCGGCACGTTCAGCGGGTCATCGGCCGTCTCCGGCACCCGCACCCGCACGCGATCGCTGAAGGCCACGGCACCCTCGCCGATGAACTCGCGCCGCAGGTCCGGCCACTGCAGCGTGCCCAGCGAGTCGCCTTCCGTGCGGTCGATGCCCCGGACCGCGGGCTGGTCGGCGCGGGCGCGCGGCAGCCATGCCAGCGCAGCGGCCATGCCCACGCACCGGCGGCGCGTCAAGGCGGCCTCACCGATCACGCGGGTGCTCCACGGCACGCGCCAGCGCCGCGTCTTCGGCGTCCAGCGCCGCCAGCTCGGCAGCGCTGAACACGCGTGACCGGGTGTGAAAGGCCTGGCCCTCGGGCCCCTCGAGCGAGAAGCCGCCGCCGTGGCCTTCGATCACGTCGATGATCAGCTGCGTGTGCCGCCAGCCGGCGTATTGCGAGCGGCCGATGTAGAAGGCGCAGCCGCCGATCTCACCCAGCAGCACGTCGCCCGCCCCGGGAGTGATCTCCCCCGGGAGGTAGCAGTTGGCGGCGCTGTTGTCGCAGCAGCCACCGCTCTGGTGGAACATCAGATGCGGGCCGTGGCGGCGCTTGAGGTGTTCGATCAACGCGAGCGCCGCGGGCGTCGCAATCACACGTTCGACCATGGGCGCCACCTGTGGATGACCGCGGCTCAGAAGAAGCCCAGCTTGTTCTCGCTGTAGCTCACCAGCAGGTTCTTGGTCTGCTGGTAGTGGTCGAGCATCATCTTGTGCGTCTCGCGGCCGATGCCCGATTCCTTGTAGCCACCGAAGGCCGCATGCGCCGGGTAGGCGTGGTAGCAGTTGGTCCACACCCGGCCGGCCTTGATGGCGCGGCCCATGCGAAAGGCCAGGTTGCCGTTGCGGGTCCACACGCCGGCGCCCAGGCCATAGGGCGTGTCGTTGGCGATGGCCAGTGCCTCGGCTTCGTCCTTGAAGGTGGTCACGGCCAGCACCGGGCCGAAGATCTCTTCCTGGAAGATGCGCATCTTGTTGTGGCCCTTGAACAGCGTGGGCTGCACATAGAAGCCGCTGTCCAGCTCGCCGCCCAGGCGGGCCTGGCTGCCGCCGCACAGCAGCTGCGCCCCCTCCTGCCGCCCCAGGTCGAGGTAGGACAGGATCTTGGTCAGCTGCTCCTTGGAGGCCTGGGCGCCGATCATGGTCTCGGTGTCCAGCGGGTTGCCCTGCTTGATGGCCGCCACCCGCGGCAGCACGCGCGCCATGAAGCGGTCGTAGATGCTTTCGTGAATCACGGCGCGGCTGGGGCAGGTGCACACCTCGCCCTGGTTGAAAGCGAACAGCACCAGCCCTTCGATGGCCTTGTCGAGGTAGGCATCGTCGCGGTCCATCACGTCGGCGAAGAAGATGTTGGGCGACTTGCCGCCCAGCTCCAGCGTGGCCGGGATCAGGTTGTTGGCGGCGGCCTGTGCGATCACGCGGCCGGTGCTGGTGGAGCCGGTGAAGGCGATCTTGGCGATGCGCTTGCTTTGCGCGAGCGGCATGCCGGCCTCACGGCCGTAGCCGTTGACGATGTTGAGCACGCCCGCCGGCAGCAGGTCGGCGATCAGCTCGGTCAGCACGAGGATGGAGATGGGCGTGCTTTCCGCCGGCTTGAGCACCACCGCATTGCCTGCGGCCAGGGCCGGCGCCAGCTTCCAGGCGGCCATCAGGATCGGGAAGTTCCAGGGAATGATCTGCCCCACCACGCCCAGCGGCTCATGGATGTGGTAGGCCATGGTGTTCTCGTCGATCTCGCTGATGCCGCCTTCCTGCGCGCGCAGCGCGCCGGCGAAATAGCGGAAGTGGTCCACCGCCAGCGGGATGTCGGCGTTCAGCGTCTCGCGCATCGGCTTGCCGTTGTCCACCGTCTCGGCATAGGCGAGCTTTTCCAGGTTCTGCTCGATGCGGTCGGCGATCTTCAGCAGCACGTTCGAGCGCGTGGCGGCGTCGGTGCGGCCCCATGCCTCGGCCGCGGCATGCGCGGCATCGATGGCCAGCTCGACGTCTTCGGCCGAGGAGCGTGCGGCCTGCGTGTAGTACTTGCCCGTGGTGGGGGTGAGCACGTTGAAGTACTCGCCTTTGAGCGGCGGCGTCCACTTGCCACCGATGAAGTTGTCGTACTGGGGCTTGTAGGCGATCAGGGCGCCGGCGGCGCCGGGGGCGGCATAGATCATGACTGTCTCTCCGGTGGGGTGGTTCAAGCCAGCTTGGCTGGTCGATTCACCACAACATCCGTGCCATGCCCGCACGGCCGCCGCGCAGGGGCCAAACCTCAGGGTAGCCCCGGGTCTGCGGGCGCTTCAGGCGCCGACTCGGCCAATGCACCCTGGCGCACTGCGCCAGGCTGGTACACCCCAAGCCAGTGGCGCCTGCGCCAGCCTGACGCAAACGTCTCGACGAACGCCTGCGGCTGCACCCGCCCGACCTGGCGAGGTCAAAGCACCTCGAATCGCCGGAGCTCGGCGAAGAACGCGTCGAAGTCCGGCCAGCGTGTGATCCGCTCCGCCCAGGCCGGATCATCGAAGTCGACATGGCCCACCGAAGGCGGGCCGGGCCGGCTGTAGTCGAGGAACAAGGTGCGGCGGTACCACTGCGACAGCACCACCATGCGGTCAGTGCCCTTGCGAAACAGGTAGGCCATGGCTTCGTCCTGCGGCGTGGCAAAGGCCAGGAAGCTGTCCCAAGCGGTTGCCAGGCTTTCGGTGGGGTGCAGGTCCTCGTAGCCACCGAAAGGCGTGAGGATGTCCTCAAAGCGCTGCGGCCGCGGCACCAGGGGCACCGCGACATTGCACGACTCACCGCCGTTCTGCACCCGGTAGAGCGCGCGCAGGCCTTCGGGCAGTGCCACGCCCAGCCGCGCCTCGGCCGCGGCAATGCGGGCAGGTGTGCCGGCGGACCGGGCATTGGGCGTGCCGTCGTACGCCCCCTGCGCCGTCTGGCCCGCATGTCCATAGTGGATGCCGGTGTAGAAGGTCTGCGGCGTCAGCGGTTCAGGCAGCAGACGCAGTTCGGCAACGCCGACCGGTCCGCCGCCTTCCTGGATCGAGTTCATTCGTCGAGCGGATGGCGCGTGGGTTCTGGGTGCATTCTGCAAGGGACAGGGCATGGTCGACGCGCAGCATTCTGGAGCGAAGAGCCACCGATGCATCCTCAACGTGGACGCAGACAGACAGCCGCATGAACGCGAACTCGCTTGCGCACCCGACGGCGCACCCTGAACCGACCCCACCCGCGTTAGAGTGCCTGCCTTCCCACTCTTTCCCAACGGCCTTCCCTTGGTCTCCTTCGCTGAAATCAAGCCCGGTGCCGGGCTCGCCGACCAGGTGGCCAGTGCGCTCGAAACCGAGATCCGCGCCGGCCGGCTGGCGGCGGGCGACAAGCTGCCGACCGAGGCGGTGCTGGTGCAGCAGTTCGGTGTCAGCCGCACCGTGGTGCGTGAGGCCATCTCGCGGCTGAAGTCGCGCGGCCTGGTCGATTCGCGCCAGGGCAGCGGCATGTACGTGCGCGCCGCCGCGATCGAGCCCTTGAGCTTCGACCCGGTGACCGCTGCGTCGAAAGAGGCCGTGCTGCAGATGATCGAGATGCGCCGTGCGCTCGAGTCCGAGGTGGCCCAGCTGGCCGCCGAGCGCCGCACACCAGCGCATGTGCAGCTGCTGCGCGAGCGCATGCAGGCCATCGCCGCCGCCGTGGCCGCGGGTGGCGACGGCGTGGACGAGGACGTGCTGTTCCACCGCGCGATCGGTGAAGCGGCGGGCAACCCGTTCCTGGTGCGCACGCTCGACTACCTGTCGCAGCTGCTGCAAGGCGCCACCCGCGTGACGCGGGCCAACGAAGCGCGGCGCGTCGACTTTGCGCACAGCGTGATGACCGAGCACGAGCGCATCGTGCAGGCCATCGAGCGCAGCGACCCGGCCGCGGCCCGCGATGCCGCCGCCAGCCACATGCGCAATGCCGCGGCCCGCATCGAGCAGGCCGAGCCCGGCTTCTGGCAGCAGGACGGCGGCCGCCTGGCCGAGGTGCTGGTGGAACAGCTGCCCACCCGCCGACCCGCTGCCCGCCGCCCGGGCGGCTGAACGGGACCCCCAAGCTCGCTGTGCTCGCTGCCCCCCAAGGGGGCGCGGTCAGCCTTGGGGCGGCCCGGCGGCTGACCCGAACCCCTTTTGTGCCCAACCGGGTTAACCCCTAGCCCATGAAACTCGCTGTAATTTGTATGATGACCATACCAATCAAGCGCAGAAGGCTGCGCGCACCCTGAGGAGACTCGCTACATGTCCACTGCTGCGCTGCTCGGCATTGCCGCCGGCGGAATCGCCCTGTTGTTGCTGCTCATCATCCGGTGGCAGGTGCACGCCTTCGTGGCGATGATGCTGGTCAGCCTGCTGGTGGCCCTGGCCGCCGGCATGCCCATCGGCGACGTGATCAGCACCATGATTGCCGGCATGGGCGGTACGCTGGGTTCGGTCGCCATCCTGGTGGCGCTGGGCGCGATGCTGGGCCGGATGATCGAGGTCTCGGGCGGCGCCAGCAGCCTGGCCAACCGCTTCACGCAGATCCTGGGCCCCAGCCGCGTGCCTGCGGCGCTCACGGCCGCCGCGCTGGTGCTGTCCATCCCCGTCTTCTTCGACGTGGGCTTCATCATCCTGGTGCCCATCATCTACGGCTTCTGCAAGGCCGCGAAGGTGGACCCGGTGAAGTTCGGCCTGCCGGTCGCCGGCATCATGCTGGCGGTACACGTGGTGGTGCCGCCGCACCCGGGTATCGTGGGCGGTGCCGCGGTGCTCAAGGCCGACGTGGGCTGGATCACGCTGCTGGGCCTGGCCATCTGCCTGCCGCTGGCACCGCTGTCGCAATACCTGTCGCGCTGGCTCAACCGCAAGCACTACACCATGCTGCCGACCACGGCCGAGCAGTTCAAGAACTTCGCCGGTGAATCCACCGCAGGCAGCGCGCTGCGTGCGCCTGGCGTGGGCGCGGTGCTCACGCTGATCCTGGTGCCGCTGGCGCTGATCATGGTGGGCACCACCGGTGCCACGATGCTGCCCAAGGGCGACCCGCTGCGCAACGTGCTGGGCTTCATCGGCGCGCCGATGTTTGCGCTGATGGTGGCCATCGGCCTTGCGTTCTGGCTGATCGCCCGCCAGCAGCGCTGGACCCGCGAGCGCACGAATGAGGTGATGGAGTCGGCGCTGCCGCCGGCTGCCACCGTGATCCTGGTGACCGGCGCCGGCGGCGTGTTCGCCAAGGTGCTCACCACCACCGGCATCGGCACCGCGCTGTCGCAGACGCTGACCGCCGCGCACATGCCGCTGATCCTGGCGGGCTTCGCCATCGCCCTGGCGCTGCGCGCGGCGCAAGGCTCGGCCACCGTGGCCATCCTGGCCACCTGCGGCCTGCTGGCCGAGGCGGTGACCGCCGGCGGCTACACCGCGATGCAGACCGCGCTGCTGGCCGTGGCCATCGGCTTCGGCGGCCTGGGCCTGTCGCACGTCAACGATTCGGGCTTCTGGATCGTCACCCGCTACCTGGGCCTGAGCGTGGCCGACGGCCTGCGCAGCTGGACGGTGCTGACCACCGTGCTGGGCCTGGCCGGCTTCGCGCTGACCTGGCTGCTGTGGGTGGCCGTCGCCTGACCCTCCCCTTCCACCGAACAAGGACCTCGACATGACTCAACCTCAACACGTCGGCGTGATCGGCCTGGGCGCCATGGGCGCCGGCATCGCGCGCACCCTGCGCAACCGCGGCTTCCATGTGCATGTGTGCGACGTCAAACCCGGCGCCGCCGAGGCCTTTGCGAAGGAAGGCGGCTCGGCCTGGGCCAACCCAGCCGAGGTGGCCGCCGCCGCGCCGGTGGTGGTGAGCGTGGTGGTCAATGCCGCGCAAACCGAGGGCGTGCTGTTCGGCGACAACGGCGCCGCCGCGGCGATGAAGCCCGGCAGCACCTTCATCATGTGCTCCACCGTCGACCCCAACTGGTCGATCGCGCTGGAAGGCAAGCTGGCCGCGCAGGGCGTGCACTACATCGACGGGCCGATTTCCGGCGGCGCCGCCAAGGCCGCCTCGGGCCAGATGACGATGATGACCTCGGCCAAGCCCGAGGCCTATGCCGCCGCCAATCACGTGCTCGACGCGATGGCCGGCAAGGTGTACCGCCTGGGCGATGCGGCCGGCGCGGGCAGCAAGGTCAAGATCATCAACCAGCTGCTGGCCGGCGTGCACATCGCGGTGGCCGCAGAAGCCATGGCCCTGGGCCTGCGTGAAGGCGTGGACGCCGCCGCGCTGTACGAGGTGATCACCAACAGCGCCGGCAACAGCTGGATGTTCGAGAACCGCATGGCCCATGTGATCGCAGGCGACTACACGCCGCTGTCGGCCGTGGACATCTTCGTCAAGGATCTGGGCCTGGTGCTGGACACCGCCCGCGCCAGCAAATTCCCGCTGCCGCTGGCCGCCACCGCGCATCAGATGTTCATGCAGGCCTCCACCGCCGGCTTCGCCCGCGAGGACGACAGCGCCGTGATCAAGATCTTCCCGGGCATCGAGCTGCCCAAAGCCAAGGGAGCCGCGTGATGGCAGCCGGCCGCATCGTGCTCGGCTGCATCGCCGACGACTTCACCGGGGCCACCGACCTGGCCAACAACCTGGTGCGCGCCGGCATGCGCGTGGTGCAGACCATCGGCGTGCCGGCCGAGCCGCTGCAGGCCGAGGCCGATGCGGTGGTGGTGGCCCTCAAGAGCCGCACCATCGCGCCGGGCGAGGCGGTGGCGCAATCGCTGGCCGCGCTGCAATGGCTGCAGGCGCAGGGCGCGCAGCAGATCTACTTCAAGTACTGCTCCACCTTCGACAGCACGCCGCAGGGCAACATCGGCCCGGTGACGGATGCGCTGATGCAGGCGCTGGGCACCGGCTTCACCATCGCCACGCCGGCTTTCCCGGACAACAAGCGCACGGTGTTCAAGGGCTACCTGTTCGCCGGTGACGTGCTGCTGAACGAGAGCGGCATGCAGAACCATCCGCTCACCCCGATGACCGACCCCAACCTGGTGCGGGTGCTGCAGGCGCAGACGAAGCACCGCGTGGGCCTGGTCGACCACACCGTGGTGGCCCAGGGCTCTGACGCCATCCGCGCGCGCTTTGCAGCGCTGCAGGCCGAGGGCGTGGGCATTGCCATCGTCGATGCGGTGGCCAATGCCGACCTGGTGACGCTGGGCGCCGCGCTCAAGGGCATGCCGCTGGTCACCGCCGGCTCGGGCGTGGCCATCGGGCTGCCGGCCAACTTCGGCCTGAGTGCCGATTCCACGGCGGCCAGCCTGCCGCCCGCGGCCGGCCTGCAGGCCGTGGTGTCGGGCAGCTGCTCGGTGGCCACCAATGGCCAGGTGGCCGAGTTCATCCGCAGCGGCCGGCCGGCGCTGGCCATTGACCCGCTGCGCATCGCCAGCGGCGCCGACGTGCAGGCCGAAGCATTGGCCTGGGCCCAGGACAAGCTGGCCAGCGGCCCGGTGCTGGTGTACTCCACAGCCGAGCCTTCGGCCGTGCGCGCGATCCAGGGCCAGCTGGGCGTGGAAGAAGCCGGCGCGATGGTGGAACGCACCATCGCCGGCATCGCCCGCGGCCTGGTGCAGCTGGGCGTGCGCCAGCTGGTGGTGGCCGGCGGTGAAACCTCGGGCGCCTGCGTGCAGGCACTGAACATCGCCCAGATGCGCATCGGCGGCCAGATCGACCCCGGCGTGCCCTGGTGCCATGCCACCAGCGACGTGGCACCCGAAGGCCTGCACATCACGCTCAAGTCGGGCAACTTCGGCACGCCCGACTTCTTCACCAAGGCCTTTGCACAATTGAAGGCATGAGCCACCTGCCCTTGAGCGAAGACCAGGCCCGCGAAGAGATGGTGCGCGTGGGCCGCAGCCTGTTCGGCCGCGGCTACGTGCATGCCACCGCCGGCAACATCAGCGTGCGGCTGGCCGATGGCTTCCTGATCACGCCCACCGATGCCTGCCTGGGCTTTCTGGAGCCCGGGCGGCTGGCCAGACTGGACGCCAGCGGCCAGCAGCTCAGCGGCGACCGCGCCAGCAAGACCATCGTGCTGCACCGTCGCATCTATGAGGCCACCGCCGCGGCCGGCCAGCCGGCGGGCTGCATCATCCACACCCATAGCACGCACCTGGTGGCCTGCTCGCTGCAGGCCGATAGCCAGGCCGCCGGCGCGCTGCCCGAAGACGCCGAGCTGCTGCCGCCCATCACGCCCTACTTCGTGATGAAGGTGGGTCGGGTGCCGCACATCGCCTACCGCCGCCCCGGCGACCCCGCCGCTGCCGAGGCCGTGGCCACCGCCATCGCCCGCCATGCCGCGCAGGGCCGGCGGCTGCAGGCGGTGATGCTGGCGCGCCTGGGGCCCAACGTGTGGCACGACACGCCGGCTGCCGCGATGGCGGTGCTGGAAGAACTCGAAGAAACTGCCCGCCTTCACCGCCTGCAGCCCGAGGCCACGCCGCTGGCCGAAGCGCAGATCGAAGAACTGCGCCGCGTGTTCGGAGCCAGCTGGTAGCCCCGCACGCAGGCGCGCACAGGAGACAAGATGCTCAAGACTCGCTGGCGCCAGTGGTGCGCCCTGTTCGTGTGCTCCGTGACGGCGGTGGCCGCCGCGGCTGCCGACTATCCCGCGCCGCAACGCGGTGAGTGGACGGTGCGCGACTTCCGCTTCCACACCGGGCAGGTACTGCCCGAGCTGAAGCTGGCCTACACCACAGTGGGCGACCCCAAGGGCGAGCCGGTGCTGGTGCTGCACGGCACCGCGGGCTCCGGCGACTCGATGCTGACGCCCGCCTTCGCGGGTGAGCTGTTCGGCCCCGGCCAGCCGCTGGATGCACGCAAATACTTCATCGTGCTGCCCGACGCCATCGGCGCCGGCCGTTCCAGCAAGCCCTCGGACGGGCTGCGCACGCAGTTCCCGGCCTACAACTACGACGACATGGTGGCCGCCCAACACCGGCTGCTGACCGAGCACCTGGGCATCCGCCACGTGCGGGTGATCGTGGGCAACTCGATGGGCGGCATGCATGCGTGGCTGTGGGCCCAGCGCCACCCCGACTTCATGGACGCGGCGGTGCCGATGGCCTCGCTGCCGGTGGCCATGTCGGGCCGCAACTGGATGATGCGGCGGCTGCTGAGCGAAGCCATCCGCAGCGACCCCGAATGGCAGGGCGGCCAGTACACCCGCCAGCCACGCAGCCTGCAGCTGGCGGCCGTGTTCTTCAACACCGGCACCAACGGCGGCAACCAGGGCCTGTACAAGCTGGCACCCGACCGCGCCGCCGCCGACGCGCTGGTGAGCCAGCGGCTGAAGGCGCCCTTCCGCGCCGATGCCAACGACTACCTCTACCAGTGGGAAGCGTCGCGCAACTACGACCCCGAGCCCGCGCTGGACCGCATCACCACCCGCGTGCTGGCCATCAACTCGGCCGACGACGAACGCAACCCGCCCGAGCTGGGCGTGCTGGACAAGGCCATCGCGCGCATCCCGAAGGCGCAGGCCTACGTCATCCCTTCCAGCCCCGAGACCAGCGGCCATGGCACCGTCGGCCAGGCCCGCTTCTACAAGGACCGCCTGGCCGAGCTGCTGAACAGCGCCCCGCGCCGCACGGCCCCCTGAACCTCATCGCAAGGACCCTCCCATGCCCCGCTTTGCCGCCAACCTGTCGATGCTCTACAACGAGCATGACTTCCTCGACCGCTTTGCCGCCGCCGCGAAAGACGGCTTCACCGCCGTCGAGTACCTGTTCCCGTACGCCTATGCCGCCGACGAGCTGGCCGCCCGGCTGAAGGCCGCCGGCCTGCAGCAGGTGCTGTTCAACGCTCCGCCCGGCGACTGGGATAAGGGCGAGCGCGGCATCGCCTGCCTGCCCGGCCGCGAGGCCGAGTTCGCCGAAGGCATCACCAAGGCCCTGGCCTATGCCCAGGCACTGCAATGCCCGCGCGTGCACGTGATGGCTGGCCTGGCGCCCGCGGGCGTGCCGCGTGAGCAGCTGCGCGCCACCTACGTGGCCAACCTCCAGCACGCGGCGGCCGAAGCGGCCAAGGTGGGCGTCAACATCCTGATCGAGCCGATCAACCAGCGCGACATGCCCGGCTTCTTCCTCAGCCGCCAGGATGACGCGCATGCGGTGGTGGCCGAAGTGGGCGCGCCCAACCTGAAGGTGCAGATGGACCTGTACCACGCGCAGATCACCGAAGGCGACCTGGCGATGAAGATCCGCAAGTACCTGGCCACCGGCCAGGTGGGCCACCTGCAGATCGCCGGCGTGCCCGAGCGGCATGAACCCGACCTGGGCGAGATCAACCACCCCTACCTGTTCAAGCTGCTGGACGACATCGGCTACGACGGCTGGATCGGCTGCGAGTACCGCCCGCAGCGCGGCGCGGTGGCCGGCGGCACCTCGCAAGGCCTGGGCTGGCTGGCCCCCTACCTGCAGCGCTGAAGCACTGCCACGCGCCCGGTGACGGGCCGGGCGCGGTTTTTGCCCCGTGGCCTGTACAACCAGGAGACCGCGATGAGCCAGACCACGCCCGTGCCCCCCGAGCAGCAGCGCGAAGACCTGCTGGAAGCCCAGCGCAAGGCCCACGAAGACAGCCCGCGCAACTTCAAGCAGGACGCGCTGGACGACAAGCAGGTGCACATCGAGCCCGACGGCACCGGTCCCAGCTCCACCGAGAGCCTGGACCCGCAAGCCGACCAGGCCAAGGGCAGCGGCAACCCGCCGGCAGGCTGAGACCCCCAAGCTCGCTGCGCTCGCTGCCCCCCAAGGGGGCGCTCAGCCCCTTGGGGCGGCCCGGCGGGGCTGAAGCCGCCAGCGTTGCACCGGGCCCGCGGGGCCCGATACTCGGGGACCGTCCACTGCCCCGAGGAAGCCCCGTGCCCCGACCGAACCCGACCCGCGCCCGCGCCCTGGCGCTGGCTTGCGCCGCCCTGCTGTGCCCTCTTGCGCAGGCCCAGGAAGACGACAGCGAAGGCGGGCTCGCCCTGTGGGAAGTGGGTGGCCTGGGCTTCGGCGTGCGCCAGCAGGCTTACCCCGGCGCCGACGAGCATGTGAACCGCGGCCTGGTGCTGCCCTTCGTCATCTACCGCGGCAAATACCTGCGGGCCGACCGCCAGACCGCCGGCGTGCGCGCGGTGAAGACCGACAACGTGGAAGTGGACATCGGCTTTGCCGGTGCCTTCGGTTCCAGCTCCAAGGACATCGACGCCCGCCGCGGCATGCCCGACCTGGGCACGCTGGTGGAGTTCGGTCCGCGCATCAAGTGGAAGCTGGGCGAAGCCTGGGGCGGCCGCTTCCGCCTCGACCTGCCGCTGCGCGGCGTGTTCGACCTCAGCGACGGCATGGCCCACCGCGGCTGGTCGCTGGAGCCGGAGATCGGCTACCGCCGCAGCATGGACAACGGCTGGAGCTGGGGCACCTCGGTCAGCGCGGTGATCGGCGACCGCCGTATCAACCGCACGCTCTACGGCGTGGCGCCACAGTACGCCACTGCCGACCGCCCGGCCTACCAGGCCAGCAGCGGCCTGGTGACCTGGCGCCTGCAGGCCACGCTGTCGTCCGCCCTCACCCGCGACTGGCGCGTCTTCGGCTTTGCCCGCCTAGACAACGTGAGCGGCGCCGCCAACCGCGACAGCCCGCTTGTGCGCCAGACCAACGGCGGCACGGTGGGCATCGGCGTGGCGTACACCTGGCTGCGGTCGGAGGCGCGGGCGTACGACTGACGCCTGATCGCGCGAGCCTTCCACGGCTGGCGGTCAAGCCTCGTACCCCTCGGCCCGCGCCAGCAGCTCCGGCGTGCCGATCACGTCGTTCAGCCCATCGAAGTCCAGCATCTCGCCACGCATCGGCGCGGTGCTGCCGTGCTGGCGCAGGCTGCCGAAGTAGCGCTGCAGCTGCCGTACCACGAAGCGGGCCGTGCCGCCCGGGAAGATGACGATGCGAAAGCCACGGCGCCCCAGTTCGTCGGCGCTTTCGATGGGGGTCTGGCCGCCTTCCACCATGTTGGCCAGCAGCGGCAGCCGGTGGGCCAGGCGGCGGCAGGCGCGGTCCATGTCCTCGGGGGTGCGCAAGGCCTCGACGAAAAGCGCATCCACGCCGCAGTCGGCATAAGCCTCGGCGCGGTCCAGTGCGGCGTCCAGGCCTTCCACGCCGGCCGCGTCAGTGCGCGCCAGGATCAGCGTGCCGGCCGAACGCCGTGCGTCCAGCGCCGCGCGCAGCTTGCCGCAGGCCTCCTTCACCGGCACCACCGCCTTGCCGGCCAGGTGACCGCAGCGCTTGGGAAAGGTCTGGTCTTCCAGCTGGATCATCGCGGCACCGGCCCGCTCCAGCAGGCGCACCGTGCGCTGGGTGTTGATCGCATTGCCATAACCCGTGTCGCCGTCCACGATCACCGGCACCTGGATGCGGTCGGTGATGCGCGACAGCACCTCGGCCGTCTCGGTGGCGGTGGTCAGTCCCACGTCGCTGCGGCCCAGCAGGTTGTAGGCCACCGCACCGCCCGAAAGGTAGACCGCCTCGAAGCCGGCCTGCTCCGCCAGCAGCGCGGTCATCGGGTCGTACACGCCCGGGGCCAGCAGCGCCTGCGGCGCGGCCAGGCGCCGTTGCAAAGCAGTGGGCCCGCTCATTCCACCTTGGTCCCGGTGAGCTGCACCACCTTGCGCCAGCGTTCCACCTCATCCTGCAGGAAGCTGGCGAACTCCGCGCTGGTGCTGCCGACGGGCTCCAGGCCTTCGGTGGTCAGGTGCTTGCGCATCGCCTCGCCGCTCACCGCGGCACGGGCGGCAGCGGCCACGCGTTGCGCGTCGGCCGGCTTGATGCCCGCAGGCCCCAGCAGGCCATACCACGAGCCATAGTCGAAGCCCGCAAACAACTCCGCCACCGGCGCCGCGTTGGGATAGGCCGCCACGCGCTGCGCGGTGCTCACGGCCAGCACCTTGAGTTTGCCGCCCTTGATCAGCTCCTGCGCCGAAGCCACGTTGCTGAACACGAGATCGACCTGGCCGCTCATCGCATCGGTCAACGCCGGGCCGGCGCCCTTGTAGGGCACCGAAACGGCCGCGATGCCGGCCTGCGTCTTCAGCATCTCGCCGGCCAGGTGATTGGCGCTGCCCACGCCGGCCACGCCAATGCTGAGCTGGCCCTGCCGGCTCTTGGCCGAAGCCAGCAGCTCGCGCAGGCTGGCCGCGGGGAAGTCGGGCCGCGTCACCAGCAGCAGCGGTGATCGCGCCACCAGGCTGAGCGCGGTGAAGTCCTTCAGCGGATCGAACGGCAGCTTCGGAAACAACGAGGCATTGATGGCGTGGCTGGTGTAGCAGACCAGCAGGCTGCTGAGGTCGGGCTCGGCCTTGGCCACCGCGCCGGCCGCGATGTTGCCGGCCGCGCCGGGCCGGTTCTCGACGATGAACTGGCGCTGCAGCCGGGGCCCCAGTTCGGCGGCCAGCGAGCGGGCCACCAGGTCGGTGCCGCCGCCGGGCGTGGCCCCGACCAGGATGCGGCTGCCGGGTTCGCCCGCCGCCAGCGCGCGGCCGGCCAGGGCCCAGCCTGAAGCACTGGCCGCGGCCAGGAAATGGCGTCGTTGCATGCTTGTCTCCTGCTTGATCTTGTGAGGCGTTCCGCCGGGCGTCAGGCCGGCCGCACCAGCGGCCGCACCTGGCAAGGCATGCCCATCGCGGCAGCCTGGCGTTGTTCGAAGTCGAGGAACTCGCGCGTCATCTGGCTGCCGTACAGGCCGCCACGCACCGCGCCGGCCCGCACGTCGCCGAAGTACTCGGCCCAGTCGGCTGGCAGCGGCTGCGACTGCGGCAGCGCCAGCCACAGACGGTACAGGTGCCGCTTCAGGTCAGGCTCGTCATGGTCCTCGAAATCGGTGCGCGAATGCAGCGTCACGTAGTTGTTCAGCAGCTGCAGGTCGCCGCGCTCCAGCCACATCGAAAAGCACAGTGCCGGGTCCTGCATCAACACGTCCAGCAGGTCCAGCGCCTGCATCTGCGCGTCGGTGAGTCGCGGCACAGCCTCGAAGTCGCGCTGCGCGGCCATCACGTTCTTGCGGTTGGCGCGCATGGCGACATGCCCTTCGGCGCTGCCGATGATGGGGCAGCGGTAGTAGGGCAGCGCGTCAGGATGCTGCGCGCCCTGGTAGCTGTGGAACCAGTCGCCCTGCAGCACCGGTACCAGGTCGGGCCGGCGGCGCGCCACCTCGTCGATCACCGCCAGCGAACTGACCACCTTGCTTTCGCCACCGCGCTTGGCAGCGCGCCGGCACAGCAGGGCCACCACGTCGGCCGAGTCGCAATGGAAGTCCAGGCCCGCATTGGTGTTGTAGCCCCGGCCATTGGCGCCCTTGTACACGCCGCCTTCGTTGCGCACGTCGGCGATGAAGTCACTGGCACGGTTCTGCGTGCGGGCCACCCCCATGTGCAGGCCGATGCCCCAGCAGGCCAGCCGGGCCTCATGCTCGTTCCAGCGGTCCACCGGCAGGCCCCTGAGCAGGCACATGCCCCAGCGGCCCTGCGTCAGCTCGGCCGCGCGCTGCAGTGCGCCGCGCGAGGCGGGCGGCAACGGAAAGTCCTGGGGACCCATGGCCAGCCAGGGCTTGTCGGCCTGGCGGGCATGGCGCAGAGCCTGGTCAAAGCCCTCGGCTTCATCGGGCGTCAGCCGCAGGATCCAGCCGCTGTCGGCAGCGGCTTCTTCGGCGCGCCAGGCAGCGGCGGCGGGGGGTCGAACGGTCATCTCGTCTCCTGGGCAGCGGCACAACGGCTACCGATGGAGCAGCAGTCTAGGTTTGAGGCAGATCAAGAAAAAGCGATGAAAATTCGTCTTCCACTGAAGGAATCTTGATGAAGATCGCGGCCTTCCACACGCTGGATGCGGTGCTGCGCGGCGGCTCCTTCGCCGCCGCGGCGCTGGAGATGAACCTCACGCCCAGCGCCGTGAGCATGCAGATGAAGCAGCTCGAGCGTTACCTGGGCCAGACCTTGTTCGACCGCTCGGGCCTGCAGGTGCGGCCCACACCCGCCGCGCGCGAGGTGGCGGCCAGCATGCAGGAAGGGCTGCAGCGCCTGGCGGTGCTGCGCCGGCAGGTGTCGGTGAGCGTGGAAGGCACGGTGCGCCTGGGCATCATCGAGTCGATGCAGCCGGTGCTGGGGCCCGGCACGATGAAGATCCTGCAGCAGCGCTATCCGCGGCTGGACCTGCGGCCGCTTCGGGGCCGCAGCGCCGGCCTGACCGAGATGGTGAAGGCCGGCAGCCTGGACGCCGCCGTGGTGGCGCAACCCGAGAAAGGCGGTGGCGCCGGGCTGCGCTGGCATCCGCTGGAGCGGCGTGAACTGCTGCTGGTGGCGCCACCGCAGTCGCCCGAGCCTTCGGTGGGCGCGCTCTTCCGCCAATACGACTGGATCCGCTACGACCGCGGCACCGTCACCGGCGCGATGGCGGTGCGTTACGTCAACGCCCACGTGCGCGAGCGCCGACCTTCGATCGAGCTGGACAACGTGCCGGCCATCGTGGCCATGGTCAGCGCCGGGCTGGGCATCTCCATCGTGCAGCTGTCCGACCCCGGCATCACGATCGCTTACCCGGTGCGGCTGCTGCGCCTTGGTCGTGGCGCCCCGGCATTGCAGATGTCGCTGGTGATGCGCAAGGCCGACGCCGACGACCGCCGCCTGCTGGCCCTGCAGGCGGCGATGGCCGAGACGCTGGCCTCGCCGATGCGCCGCCGCGCCGTGGTGGGCCTGAGCTAGCGGCTCACAGCCGCTCGAACACCGCGGCGATGCCCTGCCCGCCGCCGATGCACATGGTCACCAGGGCATAACGGCCGCCGGTGCGTTGCAGCTCGTACAAGGCCTTGGTGGCGATGACGGCACCCGAAGCGCCGATGGGGTGGCCCAGCGCGATGGCGCCGCCGTTGGGGTTGGTCTTCTTCAGGTCCAGCTCCAGCCCGCGCGACACCGCCAGCGCCTGGGCCGCAAAGGCTTCGTTGCTTTCGATGACGTCGATCTGGTCCAGCGTCAGGCCGCCCTTCTTCAGCGCCATCTTGGTGGCCGGGATCGGGCCTTCGCCCATGATCTCGTTCGGCACGCCGGCCACCGCATAGCTCACCAGCCGGGCCATGGGCTTGTAGCCGGCGGCCTGGGCCACGGCCGCATCGGCCAGCACGAAGAAGGCCGCGCCGTCGTTGATGCCGGAGGCATTGCCCGCGGTCACCGAGCCGTCCTTCTTGAACGCCGGCTTCATCTTGGCCAGCGTTTCCAGCGTGGTGCCGGGCTTCACATGCTCGTCGGTGTCGAAGGTGACTTCGCCCTTGCGGGTCTGCTTGACGATGGGCACGATCTGGCTCTTGAAGCGGCCCTCGGCGATGGCGGCCGCGGCACGGCGGTGCGATTCGACGGCCAGCGCGTCCTGGTCTTCGCGGGTCAGGCCCCACTTGGTCACCAGGTTCTCGGCCGTGATGCCCATGTGGCCCACGCCGAAGGGGTCGGTCAGCGTAGCCACCATCATGTCGATGAGCTTGGTGTCACCCATGCGGGCGCCGCTGCGCATCGCCGGGCTGAGGTAGCCACCGCGGCTCATCACCTCGACGCCGCCGCCGATGCCGTAGTCGCAGTCACCCAGCAGGATGTTCTGCGCGGTGGTGACGATGCCTTGCAGGCCCGACGAGCACAGCCGGTTGACGGCCATGGCCACCGAATCCATCGGCAGGCCGGCCTGGATGGCAGCCACCCGCGCCACGTAGGCGAAGCGGCTTTCGGTGGGAATGGTGTTGCCCACCGTCACGTAGTTGATGAGCTTGGGGTCCACGCCCGAGCGCTCGACCGCCGCCTTCATGACGGTGCCGGCCAGTTCGGCGGGCTCCATGTCGGCGAGGGCTCCGCCAAAGGTTCCGATGGCCGAACGGGCGGCGCTGAGGACGACGACATCACGGGTGGGCATGGTCTCTCTCCAGAAGAATGCGTGGACTGCGTATCTTGTCACGGTCCACGACCGGGTTCAGCAGTCGCTGCCGGTGCACACCGGCAGGGCCATCGGTGCGCGGCGCGGCCGCAGCACCACCGACCAGGCGGCGTCGGCCCGCGGCTGCCAGGCCAGCCGGCCATCGGGCTGCAGCGTCAGCTCGCGCCGCAGCACCGACTGCTGCACATTGCCGCCCACCACCTGCACACGGCGGCCACTGTCGTCGATGGACACCACCACGTCGCAATGCATGGGCGTGGGCGGGCCCGCGCCCTGCCCGTCGCGGATCTCGGCCAGCGGCAGCGGTCGCCGCGCCGCATCGGGCGTGCGCGGCAGGCACACCAGATCGCCCGGCAGCACCGGCGCGGGCGTGGGCAGCGCCTCGAAGGCCGAAATGAGGCCGTCGCGCGCAGCGACGATGTACTGCGCATGCGCGGCAGCGAAGCGGAACTCGCGCGCACTGAAACCGGCCTGCCGCATCACCGCGCTGACGAAGGCCGCCGACCAGGGCGCGGTGCGCTCGGGTTGGCCGAACTCGGGTCGCCATTCGACCACGCAGCGGTCGGTCTGGCCGCAGCTGTGTCGCTCTCGCCCGCTGCCGTTGGGCCCCAGCGCCCGCCAGTATTCGTTGACCACCGGGCACAGCGCAGCCGTCTGCTCGGGGCCGCAGCCATCGTCCACCCGCCGGCAGCGGCCGTCGGGCAGCAAGGCGCAACCTGCTTCGCTGCCTGGGCTGCTGTAGGCCCAGCCGCTGCCCCAGCGGCGCCACTCCGCATCGGCAACGCGGGCGATGGCGGCCACCTGCTGCGGGCCGACGGTGGTAGGTGTCACGCGCTGGTGGCTGGCACAGCCGGCCAGCACCAGCAAAGCAACCATGGCCAGCCAGGCTGGCGAAGGGTGAAAGCCGGAGAAAGGTCGAAAAAACATCCGCCGTGTAGGAAGTTGCCTGACAAGGGCTTGGAAGAACCGGGACTGAATGGACAGAGATGGGCCACTGTCGCCCCCCTGTTCGGGGTTCTAAAGTTATCTCCATCGCAGCACGCACCGCCCGCTGCCACCACCCAGGAGCCCGACATGACCGCCGACCAGATCCTCGCCGAAATTCGTGAAGCCAACCTCAGCTACCTGATGCTGGCGCAGAGCCTGATCCGCGCCGACCGCGAACAGGCCCTCTACCGCCTGGGCATCAGCGAAGACACCGCGACGCTGATCGGCACGCTGTCGGCCGCGCAGATCATGAAGATCGCCTCGGGCAACACGCTGCTGTGCCGGTTTCGCATGGACGACGAGCTCGTGTGGAACCTGCTGACCAGCCACGGCAAGGCTTCGGCCAACGACGCGGTCAACCGCCTGCATGCCTCCATCCTGATGGCCGGTCGCCACCAGGAAGCCGCCTGATCTTCCTCCTGGCACATTCCTGATGTGCTTCGCGGGCCCGCTGGGCCCGCTTTTTTATGCGCGCACAAAATGAAAAGGGGCCCCGAACAGTCCGTGTCGAAACGGCTGCGAAGGCCGCCGATAGCAAACCGCCCCGAGTTCACCGGGGCGTTTTTGTTTTGTGGGCGCTACGTTGATCCGGGGTGCGGTGTCGGGCTGCGTTCAGAGGACCGTCTGCATGAGCATCCCTCGGCACTACCCCTGTCATGGCATGGCCAACTTCTGCAGCATGTGCCGCCCGCCAAGCACAGCCAGCGCACGCTTGAGGTTATAGGTCAGGGTCGCCAACGCGATCTCCGTGCCCGCGCCCCTCAGGCCCCGCATCAAGAAGCGCGGCTTCTCGAAGATGTGGAACTTCAAGGCTGCGAACGGATGTTCGACCGTGCAGCGGCGCAGTCTCATCGCCGCAGGCGTGGCACGCTGGTGAATGCGCTCGAGGGCTTGCTCGTAGAGATGACGGGTGACCATGCGGCGTGCACTGGCTGTGCAGCGCCCCTTCATCGAGCACGCCCCACAGTCGCTGGGCTGGGCGGCATAGACGACCATCTTGTCCTTGCGGTTGACCTGCTTGCGCTGCAGCAGTTTGTCGGCCGGACAGACGTAGGCGTCGGCCGAGGCGTCATAGGTGAAACAAGCCCGGTCGAACAGTTCACCGTCGCCCTGGTTGTTGAGCGAGCGCTTGACCGGGACATGCACCTGCACGCCCTGGTCCTCCAGTGCCTGGGCCTGTTGGCCATTGGCATAGCCGGCATCTGCCACCAGCTTCAGCGCCGTGGCACCCAGGGCCTGCTGCGCCGCTTGGCCCATGCGCTGCAGGCAACCGTTGTCACCGGCCTGGGCGTTGATCTCATGGGCCACGATCAAGGCGTGCTCGGCATCAACGGCAGTCTGCACGTTGTAGCCCGGACCTTTGCCCTTGAGCACGACCGCCTCGGGCTCCGTGCTCACGTGCAGCCGCTCGCCTGGGACCTGTGCCAGGTCCGATTGTTGTTGCTGCAGCCGCGCCAGCGCCTGGCGCAATGCCTGGGCATCGACTGGCACCTCGCCTTGCTGCTGATCGGCCGCCTCCAGCTCCTGGAGGTACTGGGCGATGCGCTGCTCCAGCTTGGCTTGCAACTCGGCGCGCTGCGCTGCGTCCAGGATGGCCTTGCCGCTGGCCACGGCCTGGAACTTGGTGCCGTCCACGGCCACCCACTCTCCCCGGATCAGTCCGGCTTCGGCACAAAAGCGGACGAACTCAGCGCCAGCGCGCCGCAGCGGCGCCGCGTTGCAGCGGCGGAACTCAGCGATGGTCTTGTGGTCAGGCGTGAGCCTGTGCAGCAGCCACATCACTTCGATGTTGCGCTGGCACTCGCGCTCCAGGCGGCGCGACGACCGCACGCGGTTCAGGTAGCCGTACAGGTACAGCATCAGCAGATCGGCTGGGTCGTAGGGCGGGCGACCCGTCGCCTTGGTGCGGGCTCGCGCAAAGCCCAGTGCCTGCAAGTCCAGCCGGCCCACGAAAGCCGCGATCACGCGGCACACATGCTCCGGCCCGATCAACTCGTCCAGCGATACCGGGAACAGACTGCCTTGATCCCGGCTCAGCCCTTGCACATAGCCCATATGAACAATGCCCCGCAACTCGCGTTGCAGGGCATTGTCTTCAAGGCTTCAGGTCGGCGTCAGAGTATTGACACGGACTGCGAAGGGCCCTCTCGTCTTGTTGGGTCGGCGCTCGCTCAGACCGAACGGCGACGGTAGGCGACGAAGCCGACGGCACCCAGGCCAGCCAGCATCAGCGCGTAGGTTTCGGGTTCCGGCACCGGAGCCATCACCAGTTGGCCGCTGAAAGCGCCGGGGGTGCTGCCGAACTTGGCGCCGTTGATGGTCAGGGTCAGCGGCAGGGCCGAGGTCAGCTCGACTTCACCGAAGATGACCTTGCCCTTGCTGTTGGCGCTCAGGTCCCAGGCGGTGCCGTTCAGCGTGACGCTGCTGAACGAGAAGTTGGTGCCGCTGATGGAGCCCAGGATGTCGTAGGTACCGGCGGCGATGCCCTTGGTGGTGTCCAGCGTGAACGTGAACGAGGTGTTGGCAGCCGAGATGTCCTTGGCGCCGAACGAATACGTGGCCGACAGGGCGTCGAAGCTCAGCGATTCAGACTGGCTGACGGCGAAGGCTTGGGCGCCAGAGATGGCCAGGACGGCGGCGGCGGCGAAGTGATGCAGTTTCATGTTTTTGACTTCCCTGAGGTCTCGCGCCTCCAACGGCGGAGACGACGGAGCGAAGTCTGCTTGAGTGCTTTGTTCGGGCCATCCCCGCGAACGGATGGATTTCATGCGGGCTCGTCGGCGTGCGCCTACATAAGCCTCCAAAGTGAGAACAAATGCCGGTGTAGCCGGTGCACGCCTCAGCCGCCACGCGCCGCAGCTTCACGCAGCTTGTCCTTCTTGCTCTTGCGGCGACCCTTGACGCCGCCATGCGGGTCCAGACCGGCGGGCGCGGCGGCGGCACCCGGATCCATCGCATCGGGGGTCGCGGGCTCGCTGGCGGCGCTGGGCTCGAAGCCAGGCACCACCTCGCGCGGCACGCGCTGCTGCTGACGCTTTTCAATCAACCGGAAATGCGCCTCCGCTTCCGGTGGCACGAAGCTGATGGCGGTGCCCGAGGCCCCTGCCCGACCGGTACGGCCGATGCGGTGGGTGTGGTCGGTGGCCGAGCGCGGCAGATCGTAGTTCACCACCATCGGCAGGCGCGCCACATGGATGCCGCGGCCCGCCAGATCGGTGGCCACCAGCACCCGCAACGCCCCCGACTTGAAGGCAGCGAGCACGTCGGTGCGGGCGCCCTGGCTCAGCTCGCCGTGCAGCGCCGCGGCCTGCAGGCCGGCGCGGCGCAGCTTGTCGGCCACCAGCTCGGTGGTGTAGCGGGTGGCCGCGAACACCAGCACCTGGCGGGTGCTGCCATCGGCACTGCCCTGCTCCACCAGGTGGCGCAGCAGCTGCGTGCGGCGCGGCGCATCCACCACGATGGCGCGCTGGGTGATGGCGGGCTGCTCACGCACCGGCGCCTCGGCAGCCTGCAGCTTCACCGGCTGGCGCAGCAGGCCCTCGGCCAGCGCCTGCACCTCGGGTGCGAAGGTGGCGGAGAACAGCAGGTTCTGCCGACGCGCCGGCAGCAGCGCCAGCACCCGCTGCAACTCGTCGGCAAAGCCCAGGTCCAGCAGCCGGTCGGCTTCGTCCAGCACCAGGGTCTGCACACCCCCCAGCCGCAGCGCGTTGTGTTGCACCAGGTCCAGCAGGCGGCCGGGCGTGGCCACCACGAAGTCGGCATCACCGCGCAAGGCCATCATCTGCGGATTGATGGAGACGCCGCCGAAGACGGCCACGGTCTTCACCCGCACCGGCAGGTCCTGCGTCATCTCGCGCCAGGTGTCTGCGATCTGCACGGCGAGTTCTCGCGTGGGCACCAGCACGAGACCGCGCAGGCGCCGCGGGCCGTCGCGGTGGGTGGCCAGCAGCTGCTGCAGCAAGGGCAGCACGAAGGCGGCCGTCTTGCCCGAGCCGGTGCTGGCCTGGGCCATCACGTCATCTCCGCGCAGCACCACGGGAATGGCCCGCGCCTGGATGTCGGTGGGTTGGTCGTAGCCGCGCGCGTCGACGGCTTGCTGCAAGGCGGGGCACAGGCCCAGGGAGGCAAAGGACATGGGCCATTGTCCGGCACGCGCCGGCGCCTGACGCTCTGTCAGGCAGCAGGCCGTGCGCGGTAGGTGGATTCGTACAGGCAGGAGGTGCCGCATCCGGCTTCGCCGAACCAGTCGCGCGCCCATGATGAGTAGGTCAACGAACTTACAAGGAGCTGGACATGAACGACCGCGACGTGATCGGTGTGCTGAACGACCTGATCGAAACTTCGAAGGACGGCGAGTACGGTTTCGCCAAGTCCGCCGAACGCGTGAAGGCACCCGCGCTCAAGGAAACGCTGCAACGCCGTGCCGCCGATTGCGCCCGAGGCGCCGCCGAGCTGCAGACGCTGGTGGTGCGCTTCGGTGGCAAGCCCGAAGAAGGCGGCAGCGCGGCAGGTGCCCTGCACCGCGGCTGGGTGTCGATCAAGGAAGCGCTGACGCCCGGCAGCGGCGACCACGCGGTGCTGGAAGAGTGCGAGCGCGGCGAGGATTCCGCGCTGGCCGCCTACCGCAAGGCGATGAAGGAAGAGCTGCCGGCGGAGGTGCGCCAAGTGCTGGAGCGCCAGATGCAGGGCGTGCAGGCCAACCACGACCAGATCAAGGCGCTGCGCGATTCCACCCCGGCGTGATGCTGAGGTGATCGAAGAAGGGGCCGGTGCGGCAACGCACCGGCCCTTTTTCTTGGCGGCCCCTCAGGCCTTGCCGAAGCGACCGAGCACGAAGTGCACCATCGCCGTGGCCAGCTCACGCTCGCCCACGAACACACGTCCGATACGCTGCTCACGCTGCAACAGTTCACCCTCGGATTCGTTGTGGGTGCGCACCACGATCTCGATGCCCGGGTTGAGCAGGTTGGCCGTCTCGGCCATCTGCCGCACGTCCAGCGTGTCGGGCGTGGCGATGACCAGCATGCTCGCGCGGGCCACGTGGGCCTGGATCAGCACCGCGGGGTCGGATGCATCCCCCGACACCGCCGGCACGCCCTGGCTGCGCAGCGACTCCACCAGTTCACGGTTCTGCTCGGCCACCACGTAGGGCACACCGGCCTCGGCCAGCGCGGCGGCGATGCGACGGCCCACGCGCCCGTAGCCCACCAGCACCACCTGGCCTGAAATAAAGCGCTCGGCGGTGGTGGTGGGCAGCTCGGCCAGCGGATCGTCCGAAGCCTCCAGCCGCCGCGCCAGCGCGGAGTGCCGCAGGATCCAGCGCCGGGCCGGCTGGATGGCGGCGAACACCAGCGGGTTGAGCGCCATCGAGATCAAGGCGCCCGCCAGGATCAAGCTCTGGCCCTCGGCCGGCAGCAGCCCCAGCTTCATGCCCAGCGCGGCCAGGATGAAGCTGAACTCGCCGATCTGCGCCAGCCCAGCCGACACGGTGAGCGCCGTGTTCAGCGGGTAGCGGAACAGCAGCACGATGAGCATGGCCGCCAGCGACTTGCCCACCACCACGATGGCCACCACCAGCAGCACCTTGAGGGGCTGGTCGATCAACACATGCGGATCGAACAGCATGCCGACGGAGACGAAGAACAGCACCGCGAAGGCATCGCGCAGCGGCAGCGACTCTTCGGCCGCGCGGTGGGCGAACTCCGACTCGCGCATCACCATGCCCGCGAAGAAGGCCCCCAGCGCGAACGACACACCGAACAGCACCGCCGAGCCGTAGGCAATGCCCACCGCGGCAGCCACCACGCAGAGCGTGAACAGCTCGCGCGAGCCGGTGCGCGTGACCTGCCACAGCATCCACGGAAACACCCGCCGCCCCACCAGCAGCATCAGGGCGATGAAAAACGCCACCTGCAGCAGCGTCCAGCCCAGCGTGCGCAGCAGCTCGGGGCCGGGGGCCGCCTGGCCGCCCAGCCAGCCGGCCAAGGGCGGCAGCAGCACCAGCACCAGCACCATGGCCAGGTCTTCCACCACCAGCCAGCCGACGGCGATGCGGCCGTTCATCGAATCGACGACACCGGCCGACTCCAGCGCCTTCAGCAGCACCACGGTGCTGGCCACCGAGAGGCTGAGGCCGAAGACCAGCGCCGCGCCCAGGTTCCAGCCCCAGGCCCACGCGGCCAGGCCGCCCAGCAGCGTGGCCACCGTCATCTGCACCACGGCGCCGGGCAAGGCGATGCGCCGCACCGCCAGCAGGTCGTCCAGCGAAAAATGCAGGCCGACGCCGAACATCAGCAGCATCACGCCGATCTCGGCCAGTTGCCCGGCGATGTCGAGGTCGGCCACGAAACCCGGGGTAGAAGGGCCGATGAGCACACCGGCGACCAGGTAGCCCACCAGCGCAGGCAGCCTGAGCCGCGCCGCAGCAAAACCCAGCACCAGGGCCAGGCCGAGGGCCGCCGCGATGGTGGTGATCAAGGAAACACTGTGCGGCACGCCGACCCCCTGTTGTTCTGATGCTTCAAGGTGGAGTGTGGGGCACCGGGCCGGTTCCATCCCACGGCCAGGACGGGCATAAAAAAACGCCCGCGGCTGCGGGCGTTTTCAGGGAGAGGAAAAACCGGATCAGCGGACCACGGCGATCTGCTCGCGCTTGCCACCCTTGTAGGTGAACAGGGTCAGCGCGCCGTTCTTGATGTCGCCCTTTTCGTCGAAGGCGATGTTGCCGGTCACACCCTTGTAGCTGGCCTTGGCCAGCACCGGCAGGTACTTGGCGGGCTCGGCCGAGCCGGCCTTGACCATCGAGTCGGCCATCACCATCACGGCGTCGTACACGTACGGGGCGTAGATCTGGACGTCGGCGTTGAACTTCTTCTTGAAGTCGACCTTGAACTTGTCCATGGCGGCCTTTTGCTCGCCTTCCACACCGCCGGCTTCCGCGCACACCACCTGGCCATCACCCATGGTGCCGGCCGACAGCTTGGGCAGCTCGCCCGAGCAGATGCCGTCGCCGCCCATGAACTTGGCGTCGATGCCCAGCTGCTTCATCTGGCGCAGCATCGGGCCGGCCACGGCGTCCATGCCGCCGAAGAACACCACGTCGGGCTTCTTGCCCTTCAGGCTGGTCAAGATGGCGGTGAAGTCGGTGGCCTTGTCGTTGGTGAATTCGCGGCCCACAGTCTTGCCGCCGGCAGCCTTGACGCCCTTCTCGAACTCGTCGGCCACGCCCTGGCCGTAGGCGGTGCGGTCGTCGATCACGGCGATCGACTTGCCCTTGAGTTCCGTCACGGCGTACTTGCCGAGCGTGCCACCCAGATGCACGTCGTCAGCCACCACGCGGAAGGTGGTCTTGTAGCCCTGGCGGGTGTACTTCGGGTTGGTGGCCGAAGGCGAGATCTGCGGAATGCCGGCGTCGCTGTAGATCTTCGAGGCCGGGATCGTGGTGCCCGAGTTCAGGTGGCCGATGACACCGTTGACCTTGCTGTCGACCAGCTTCTGCGCGGCAGCGGTGCCTTGCTTCGGGTCGCCGGCGTCGTCTTCAGCCAGCAGCTCGAACTTGGCCTTCTTGCCGCCGATGGTGACACCCTTGGCATTCAGCTCGTCGATGGCCATGCGGGCGCCATTTTCGTTGTCCTTGCCGAGGTGAGCGATCTGGCCGCTGGTAGGGCCGACGTGGCCGATCTTCACCACCAGTTCCTGGGCACTGGTAGCACCCGCGAACAGCACGGCGGCGGCGGCAACGATCACGTTCATCTTGACTTGCATTCAAACTCTCCGATTGATGGGTTGAGAGGTATGGGTGGGTTTCTCAACGGCCGAGAAGATACTCCAAAACAGTGCCTGTTCTGCCCAGCGCTTTCCTGTAGCAGGGCCTGTGCCACGTGTAGTGGAAACCCGATCGGCGTGGCCCCTGAACGTGCCGCGTCGGGTTATCGATGACAGATGCGCACAAACCCTGATACGGGTTTGGCGGACGGCGCCGATGCGCGCCGCTCAACGGCCGCGCTGGCGACCGAGTTCCTGCGCCACCGCACGCGCCACCACGTCGCGCAGGGTGCTGGCCAGCTCGCTGCGGGCCTCGTGCACCAGGGCCTCGGTCAGCCGGGCCATGGCGGGCGCCAGGGCTTCGCGCAGCCGGTACTCCAGCATCAGGTCAATCTGGCGCTGCACGTCGGCCAGCACGCGCTGCGTGAGGTGCTGTTCGTCAGGCGGCGGGGGATGGCCGGCATCGAGCACCGCGTCCAGCAGCGGCGGCTCGGGCAGGCTGGGCATCGGCGTCGGCTCCACGCGCACCACCTCCGTCAGCGTGGGCAGTACCGAGCGGGACATCGTGCTCATCAGGCGGCTCCTTGGGCGCCGGTGGCGGCGCCTTGCGCATGGTGCACGATCTTGGCGCCACCCGCCTCATAAGCACGCCAGCGGCGACGGCCGGCATCGCGGTCGTCCGGCGCAGCGCCCACCAGCTCGATCACGCGCTGGAAGGCTTCGGGTTCGTCGGGCAGGCCGGGGCCCAGGTTCACCAGCACCTCCCGGTGCGGTGCCGCGGCACCCGGGTCCAGCAGCCACAGCGGCGTGCGCGCCAGCCGTGGCGTGGGTGCCTGCCCCGCCTTGAGCCGCGCATGGGGCACGAACTGCTGAGGCTCGAACAGCCACAGGGCCTCGTCGAGCTGGCGCAGCAGCTCGGGCGCGCCGGTCACCGCCACCTGGGCGCCCTTGGCGTAGGCCTTGCGCAGCAGGCGGCAGGCGAAGCCGATCTTGTCGGCCATGCCGGTATGGAACTCGACGGTGGCGGGCACGATGCTGGCGCGGGATGCAGGCGCGGGGTGAGGGGGCGCGGTGCGCCGCTCAGCGCGCCTGCTGCAGCACGAAGTGGGTCAGCAGCGGCACCGGGCGGCCGGTGGCGCCCTTGTTGGCGCCGCTCTTCCAGGCGGTGCCGGCGATGTCCAGGTGCGCCCAGCGGTACTTGGCGGTGAAGCGCTTGAGGAACATCGCCGCCGTGATGGCGCCACCCGGGCGGCCACCGATGTTGGCCATGTCGGCGAAGTTGCTCTTCAGGCCTTCACCGTACTCATCGTCCAGCGGCATGCGCCAGGCCGAGTCGAGCGCGCTGTCGGCCGCGGCCAGCAGGTCGGCGGCCAGCTGGTCGTCGGCGGTGAACAGGCCGCTGTGGATGTGGCCCAGCGCGATGACGCAGGCGCCGGTGAGCGTGGCGATGTCGACCACGGCCTTGGGCTTGAAGCGCTCAGCGTAGGTGAGCGCGTCGCACAGGATCAGCCGGCCCTCGGCGTCGGTGTTCAGGATCTCGATGGTCTGGCCCGACAGGCTGGTGACCACGTCGCCCGGCTTGACCGCGCGGCCGCTGGGCATGTTCTCGCACGCGGGGATCAGCGCCACCACGTTGACCTTGGGCTTGAGCTGGCCGATGGCACGCATGGTGCCCAGCACGCTGGCCGCGCCGCCCATGTCGAACTTCATCTCGTCCATCTCGGCGCCCGGCTTCAGCGAGATGCCGCCGGTGTCGAAGGTGATGCCCTTGCCCACCAGCACCACCGGCGCATCGGTCTTGCCGGCGCCCTGGTACTGCATGACGATGAATTGCAGCGGCTCGTCCGAGCCCTGGGCCACCGACAGGAACGAGCCCATGCCGATCTTCTCGACCGCCTTGCGGTCGAAGGCCTGCACCTTCATGCCGAACTGCTTGCCGATGGCCTTGGCCTGCTCGGCCAGGAAGGTGGGCGTGGCCACGTTGCCGGGCAGGTTGGCGCATTCACGCGCCAGCGTCACGCCTTCATGCACCGCGGCGGCGCGCAGCAGGCCCTTTTGCAGCGCGGTGGCTTCTTCCTTGGCGCACACCAGCGTGACCTTGGCCAGCTTGGAGGGCTGCGGCGCGCTGGGCTTGGTCTGGGTGTACAGGTAGGTGGCGTCGCCGATGGCCGAGACCAGGGCGTCGGCGTGGGCGGGCGTGAGCGCGGCGCCGGCGCAGGCCACGGCCAGGTGGCGGGCACCCAGGGCCTTGAGGCTGGCCACGCCCGCGGCCACGGCCGCCTTGAAGGCCTTGACGGTGGGCGCCGGCGCGGCGGCCAGGGCCATGCGCGGCGCCTTGAAGCCCGCCGGGCGGTGGATGTAGAGGCTGCGACCCGCCTTGAGGGCGAAGTCGCCCTGCGCGAGGGCGTCGTTCAACAGGCTGGCGACCTTGGCGTCCAGGCCGGCCGGCACGGCTTCGCCGACCACCACGACCAGCAGCGCATCAGCGGCCAGAGAAGCGAGCCCCGACGGGCCGATGGATTGGGAACGGAAGTCCATAATGCACGCAGGTTTGAAGAACGCACGATGTTATTCGATACGACGCTGCGAAAAGAGCTCTCCCGGTCCTTTGGCGCCACGCTGGTGGTGATCCTCACCATCGTGCTCACGATCATGCTCATCCGCACCATCGGACAGGCAGCCGGCGGCGTGATCGCGCCGCAGGACGTGGTGCTGCTGCTGGGCTACACCTCGCTGGTGCACCTGCCCACCATGCTGGCGCTGTCGCTCTTCGTCGCCATCGTTGTGACGCTGGGGCGCATCTACCGCGACAGCGAGATGGCGATCTGGAATGCCTCCGGCATCAGCCTGTCGCGTTTCGTCAAGCCGGTGCTGCGCACCTGCTGGCCGGTGCTGGTGGTGGTGGGGGCGCTGGTGCTGTTCGTCTGGCCGTGGGGCAACCGCAACTCCACCGAGCTGCGCGAGCGCTACCAGCAGCGCTCCGACCTTTCACGCGTCACGCCCGGTGTGTTCCAGACCTCGCGCGACGGCAGCCGTGTGTTCTTCGTCGAGCGCGAAAACCAGAACACGCCCAACGCCCGCAACGTCTTTGTGCTGACCAACGACGGCAAGAAGGAGGCGGTGATCTCCGCCCGCAGCGGCCGGCTCGAAACGCATGAGGACGGCCGCTGGCTGGTGCTGGAAAGCGGCCAGCGCCACGAGACCGACCTGGTCACCGGCAACCGCACGCTGTCGCGCTTCGAAATCTACCGCGTGCTGGCCGACGAGCGCTCGGTGCAGCGTGCCGAGGAGCAGCCGCCCAAGGCCATGCGCACCGTCGACCTGATGAACGCGCCCACGCTGAAGAACCAGGCCGAGCTGGGCTGGCGCTTCGGCCTGCTGCTGGGCGCGGGCAACCTGCTGCTGCTGGGCATCGGCCTGTCGGCGGCCAATCCGCGGCGGGCCAGCAACTGGAACCTGCTGTTCGCGCTGCTGGGCTTCATCGTGTATTACAACCTGATCAACGTCTCGCAGGCCTGGATCGCCGCCGGCCGGCTGTCGCTGGGGGGCTCGCTGCTCACGCTGCACGGCACCATGTTCGCCGTGGGGGTGGCGCTGCTGTGGTGGCGCGACCATGGCACCACGCTGCGGCTGTTCTCGCCGCGCCGCACCGGAGCCGCCGCATGAGAACCGTGCGCCGGCTGCTCTACCGCGACATCTCGGGCGCGGTGATCTTCGTGGCGGCAGCCTTCCTGTCGCTGTTCTTCTTCATCGACTTCGTCGACGAGCTCGACAAGGTGGGCCGGCCGGGCTACACGATGGCCTCGGCCCTGTTGTCGGGCCTGCTCGACATGCCGGGCCACTTCTACGAGCTGTTCCCGATCGCAGTACTCATCGGCGCCATCTACGCGATGTCGCGGCTGGCGCAGTCGTCCGAGTTCACCATCCTGCGCACCGGCGGCCTGGGCCCCGTGCGTGCGCTGGGCCTGCTGGCCGGGCTGGGCGCGGCCTTCGCGGTGGTCACCTTCGTGGTGGGCGACTACGTGGCGCCGGCGTCGGAACGGCAGGCGGTGGAGGTGCAGGCCCGCAGCCAGGGCGGCCGCGAGCTGGGCCGTGCCGGCGCCTGGCTGAAGGACCGGCGCAGCACGCCGCAGGGCGAGCGCAACGTCTCGGTGAACGTGCAGCGCACCACCGCCGACGGCGTGCTGCAAGGCATCCGCATCTTCGAGTTCGACAGCGACGGCCGGCTGCTCACCCGCGTGAGCGCCGCCAGCGGCCGCGTGAGCGACGGCCAGTGGCAGCTGGACGATGCGCTGGTGACCCACTGGCCGGCCGAAGTCGCCAATGCCCGCATCACTGACGAGCGGCATGCGAGCCTGGCCTGGCCCACCACCCTGACCGGCGACGTGGTGGCCGCGGCGGTGCTGCCGGTCAGCACCATGTCCACCATCGAGCTGTGGCGCTACAGCATGCACCTGAGCGACCAGGAACAGGCCGCCCAGCGCCACGCCATCCTCTTCTGGAAGAAGGCGCTGTACCCCTTCGCCTGCCTGGTGATGATGGGCCTGGCCCTGCCCTTCGCCTACATGCATGCCCGCAGCGGCGGCGTGGCGCTCAAGGTGTTCGGCGGCATCCTGCTGGGCATCAGCTTCGTGCTGCTGAACAACGTGGCCAGCCACCTGGGGCTGCTGCGCAACTGGACGCCCTGGGTAGTGGCCGCCACGCCCAGCCTGCTGTACCTGCTGCTGTCGCTGGCGGCCTTTGCCTGGCTTGTGAGGTACCGATGAGCACTCCGCAACCCGACGCGCCGGCCCAGGGCCTGCTGCTGTTTGCCCATGGGGCGCGCGACCCGCGCTGGGCCGAACCCTTCGAGGCCGTGGCCGCCCGCGTGCGGGCCCAGCGCCCGGGGCTGGCCGTGCGCCTGGCCTTCCTCGAATTCATGCAGCCCGAGCTGCCACAGGCCGCCGCCGAGCTGGTGGCCGGCGGCTGCCGCCAGATCGACGTGCTGCCGCTGTTCCTGGGCGCGGGCGGCCACGTGCGCAAGGACCTGCCGGCGCTGATGGAACGGCTGCAGGCCGAGCATGCCGGCGTGCGATTCACGCTGCATGCCGCCATCGGCGAGATGCCCGACGTGATCGACGCGATGGCCGCGGCGGCGGCCAAGCTGCCATGAACCTGCACCAGTTCCGCTTCGTGCAGGAAGCGGCGCGGCGCGGCCTCAACCTGACCGAGACCGCCAAGGCCCTGCACACCTCGCAGCCCGGCGTCAGCAAGGCCATCCTGGAGCTGGAGGAAGAGCTGGGCGTGGACGTGTTCACCCGCCACGGCAAGCGGCTCAAGCGCATCACCGAGCCGGGGCTGCAGGTGCTCAAGTCCATCGACATCATCATGCGCGAGGTGGGCAACCTGAAGCGCATCGGCGAGGAGTTCAGCCTGCAGGACGCCGGCACCCTCTCCATCGCCGCCACCCACACCCAGGCCCGCTACATGCTGCCCGAGCCGGTGGCCGCGCTGCGCAAGCGCTTTCCGAAGGTGAACGTCAGCATGCACCAGGGCACGCCCAACGAGGTGGCCCGCATGCTGCTGGACGAAAGCGCCGACATCGGCATGGCCACCGAATCGATCCACGAGATCGACGGCCTGGTGACCCTGCCCTGCTACGAGTGGCAGCACGTGCTGGTGCTGCCCAGCAGCCACCCGCTGGCCGCGGTGGAACGGCCCACGCTGGAGCAGCTGGCCGCCGAGCCGCTGGTGAGCTACCAGGCCGCCTTCACCGGCCGCCGCCGCATCGACGCCGCCTTCGCCCAGCGCCGGCTGACGCCCAACTTCGTGCTGGAAGCCATCGACTCCGACGTGCTCAAGACCTATGTGCGTCTGGGCCTGGGCGTGGGCATCGTGGCCGAGATGGCGGTGCGCGACGACCCGCCCGGCGGCGATCTGGTGACGCGGCCGCTGGGCTACCTGTTCGGCCAGAACATCTCGCACGTGGCCTTCAAGCGCGGCGCCTACCTGCGCAACTTCGTCTACTCGTTCGCCGAGCTGCTGAGCGACCGCCTCAGCCGCAGCCTGATCAGCCGCGCCATGGGCAGCGAGCAGGACGCCGACGACTACCAACTGTGACCATGATGAGCAACGCTTCCACCGCCTTCACCGTGCCCAGCCGCCTGCCCAGCGTGGGCACCACCATCTTCACCGTCATGTCGGCGCTGGCACAGGAGCATGGTGCGGTGAACCTGGGCCAGGGCTTCCCCGACTTCGACTGCGACCCGAAGCTGGTGGACGCGGTGACGCAGGCCATGCAGCAGGGCCTGAACCAGTATCCGCCGATGCCCGGCGTGCCGGTGCTGCGCGAGGCCATCTCGGCCAAGCTGGAAACGCTGTACCACCACCGCTACGACCCCGGCACCGAAGTGACGGTGACGGCCGGCGCCACGCAGGCCATCCTCACCGCCATCCTGTGCTGCGTGCATCCGGGCGACGAGGTCATCGTGCTGGAGCCCTGCTACGACAGCTACGGCCCCAACATCGAGCTGGCCGGCGGCACCATCGTGCGCGTGCCGCTGACGCCCGGCAGCTTCCGCCCCGACTTCGGCCTCATCGCCGCGGCCATCACGCCACGCACCCGGGCCATCATCGTCAACTCGCCGCACAACCCCAGCGCCACCGTGTGGACGGCCGAGGAGATGCAGCAGCTGGCCGCCCTGCTGCGGCCCACCCAGGTGCTGCTGATCAGCGACGAGGTGTACGAGCACATGGTGTACGACGGCCGGCCGCACGTCAGCGCGGCCAGCATCCCCGAGCTGGCCGAGCGCGCCTTCCTGGTGTCGAGCTTCGGCAAGACCTACCACGTCACCGGCTGGAAGGTGGGCTTCGTGGCCGCGCCGGCGGCCTTGATGGCCGAGTTCCGCAAGGTGCACCAGTTCAACGTGTTCACGGTGAACACACCGGTGCAGCATGCGCTGGCCCGCTACATGGCCGATGCGTCGCCCTACCTGGACCTGCCCGCGTTCTACCAGCGCAAGCGCGACCTGTTCCGCGCCGGGCTGCAGGCGAACACCCGCTTCAAGCTGCTGCCCAGCGAGGGCAGCTACTTCCAGTGCGTGGACTACTCGGCCATCGACGACAGCGTGAGCGAAGCCGACTTCTGCCGCCGCCTGACCACCGAGCTGTGGGTGGCCGCGATCCCGCTGTCGCCCTTCTACGCGGGCGGCTTCGAGCAGCGCATCGTGCGCTTCTGCTTCGCCAAGAAGGACGAAACGCTGGAGCGGGCCCTGGAGCGGCTGGCCCAACTCTGAGCGGATCGGCTACAGCGGCGTGAGCCCGCTCGACAAGTCCAGGTCCACCGCAGCGGCCCGCACCGGCCGGCCGTGGCTGCCGGACGGATCCATCGGCAGCAGCAGGTCCACGTCGGGCGTGGGCGCCGGCTCGGCGCCCGGCACGTAGCTGCGGGCCAGCTGGTACAGCAGCAGCGCGTCCTGGCTGGCGGGCAGCGACAGCACCAGGGTCGGCTCGCAGCCGCCCACCAGGCGCTCCAGCAGCGCCATCACGTCCTGCGGTGTCGGCCACAGGGCCTGCAGCCGGGCCACCGCCTCGGGGTAGTCGTCCAGGCTGCGCTGCGGGTCGTCGGCATGCTCCCAATCGGCGCCATGCGGTCCGAAGCGCTGCCGGAAACGGTCCAGCGCACGCTGGTAGGCGGCGCGGTCGCCCCGGCGGCGGTGGATCTGCAGCAGCTTGAGCCAGGGCATCGGGCTGTGGCCATCGACGGTGCGCAGCTCGGCCACCAGCCGCTCCACCGCCGCATCGTCCTGCCCCAGCGCGATGAAGAAGTCGGCCTGCTGCTCCAGGTCGATCAACGCATCGGCGCTGAGCAGCGGCGCCGGTGTGTCGGGGATGGAAAAGAGCTGCGGCACCGGCCGCGTGCTGGACACGAACTCGGGCCGCTCGGCCAAAGGCAAGGCGGGCGGACGCGGCAGGCCACCCACCCCGGCCACCTCAGCCACCGGCGGCTCGGTGGCTGGAGGTGGCACGCTGGGCGGCGCGCTGGCGGCACTGGCGGGGGGCGGCAGGCTGCCGGGGCGTGAGGCTGAAGCGCTGACCGACGGCTGATCCCCTCTGAGCTATTCCATCCAAGGGGTTGAGAAATTTTGGCCGGAAGAACTCGGAAGAAGGCGGAAGTTCAAGGGCCGACCGGAAAGCAAGTTTCTTATTGAGAAACACCGCGTCGCAGCGCCGTTACTAGCAGGCGGGACGGCTCAACTGTAGGCGAACTCAATGCGGGTGACGATGGTGTCAACGGTGCACCCGCGGTGCGTGGCGCAGAACATTGCGACGAAGCCGCTGGGCCAGCGGTAGTCCGGGTGCATCCCGAAACCCTCAAGCGCACACTCCTGGAGGCCGTACTCGGTGTCGTCGAGCATCGCGCGCAGCGGCTCGCGGCGAATCGACACGACGGTGATCGGGTCGCGCAGCACGTCCAGCCTTTCGCCTGGGCGCAGGCCCATGCACTTGCGCACGGGGCGCAGCTGGTCACCAACCTTCAGATGCAGCCAGCCGAGACGCCGTTTCACGGTCTTGCTGCCCTCCAGCACCTGGTTGGTCGTCAGGGCGAAGCTGATGTTCCGCATGTCTAGGCCTCCAGCCCCGGCAGAGTGCCTTGCCGCGCCGCCAGCTCCCGCTGCCGCGCCAACTTGAAGATGCTGTACAGGTGCCGATCCGACAGCCCGCGCTCTGCCGCGATCTCCAGCAGCCGCTCGTGGGAGCACGGCCGGCTGCCGGTCGGGCCCGGCCGGCAGTAGGCATCCCACATCTCCAGGTCGCGCTCGGTCAGCCGCATGTCCAGCAGCCCCGGGATGTACAGCGTTTGTTTGGCGTAGCGGCTGCAGATCTGGTGGACGATCGTCGTGGCCAGGTCGCGCGCTTGGCTCTCGGCCAGGCCGGCGGTCTGGAGCTCGCGCGTGACGATGCCGCTGACGTGGTCCACGAACTCGCTGACCGTGTCGCGCGGGCCGCGGCCGATGCGCTTGCCGTTACGAGCCATCGCCCCCTCGCTTGAGCCACAGCTTGAGCGACTCGATGACCAGCTCCTCCTGCGCGCTGTTGAGCCACTCGAGCCGCGCGACGCTGGTCTGCCGCTCGGCATAGCGCATCAGCGACGACATGCCGCGGTGCTTGACCAGGCCGGCATCGGCCAGCTGCTGCCAGAGGCTCCACATCAGCCGCTGAGGGCCTGAAAGCGGGCCGGTGATGGGTCGGGCCGCGGGTGTGCGTGCATGCGCTCCAGCGGCCGGCTTCTGGGCCCGCAGGCAGGCCTGCAGGTGGGCGAGGAAGCGCGCCCGCCCGGTGTGGTCGAGCTCGGCGCTGCTGCGCACGGTGCACACGGCCCACATGACGTCGCGGTAGTGGTCATCCTCGACGGCGCCCTCGGTGACACGCTCGGTGATGTAGTCGTCCAGCAGCTGCTTGGCGGCCTGCATTCGCTCGTCGTAGGTGAGCACGTCGGCCACCTGGCGGACCACCTTGTATCGACCGTCGTAGCTGTAGAGGGTCAGGTTGCCCTTGTTGCCGCGCAGCTTGACGTCGTACTGCTCGGCCGAGGTCTGCACGAAGGCGTCGATGTCGGCGAAGGCCACGCGCTTGAAGCTGGCCAGGATCGCGCTGAGGTCGGTGGCCTGCTTGACCAGCGCGACGACGAGCTGGTCGCGCAGCTTGTCGATGGGCTTGACCATGTTGGCGGGCACCAGGCGCCCCTTGGCGTCCTGCATGTAGCCGGCGGGCACCGGCGTCTCGGTTGTCGTTTGCTGGCTCACGGCCGGGCTCCTTGGGGTTGATCGATTTGCGCCTTGACGTGCGCGACGGCGGCGTCGCGTGCAGCGCGGTAGGCGGCGATGCGCTGCAGCTGCTCTTGCGGGGTGGCGCCCTTGCGGGCCATCGCGCCGTAGGTGCGGTACACGCTCGTGGCCAGGTCGCGCGGCACCAGGTGCCAGTGCGTGGCGCACATGAGGTAGGCGATGCCGATGGGCCGGCTGCATACCGCGCAGGTGTTGCGGTGGGCCTTCATTTGTCGACGGTCTCCACCAGGTTCAGCTGGCCCAACAGCGCCGGCATGCTGCAGTTGCGCATGCGGGCCATGATCTGCAGCGTGCTGATCACGCGGCGGTGCAAGAACGCGTCGGTCGCCTCCAGCTCGGCGGCTGTCTCGGCCAGGAAATAGCCGGTGCTGGGCTTTCCGCAGATGGGCCGGCCCTCGCCGTAGCGCAGGCTGGTGATTTCTCGCCGCAGCTGCCGCGTGCTCACGCCCAGCTGCTTGGCCAGGTCGCGAGCCTTGATGCCGCGGCCCGCGCCCTTGTGCTTCGCCAGGGCATTCAGGACCTCATGCTTGAGTGCCATCGCTTCCTCCTTCCGTGGGTTGCGCCCGGCCGAGCCGGGCATCGATCTCTGCGCGCAGCTTTCGCGCGTAGAGGCTGGGGCCCGCCGGCGGCGGCGGTGCGGTGCTGGCCATCACCACGGCGCGCTGGGCGACGTCGGACAGCGGCATCGGCTCAGCCGCGACGCCGGGCTTGTTGCGGCGGCTGGCCTCTTCTTCGCGCTCGGCCGAGGCCTCTTGCTTGTCGGCTTGGTCGAGCAGCACTTCGTACAGGTAGGCATGCGTGCTCAGCGGCAGCCGCAGGCGGCCGGCATCCCGCGCAGCGAGCACCTTTTCGACCGCGGCCTGCCACGCGTCGCGCTCGGCCGGCCAGTCGCGGCCCTTGCGGTTGATCGCGCCACGCTCGATGTCGGGCAGCACCTCGTCGATGAGGACCACCATTCGGTCGATCGAGAGGCGCCGCTTGGCGGGCCGGAACAGGCCGATGTACTGCAGCAGCAGCGCGCCGAATGGCAGGCTGATGCGGGCCAGGCGTGCCATCGCCGCGCGCGCTGCCTCGTGCTGCAGCAGCACCTCCAGCGAGTACTCGGCATGGCATGCGGGGCAGCTCACTCGCATCCCAGATCCCCCAGGATGGCCTCGGCCAGCTCATCGCCGCGCAGGCTGTCGATGTAGGCCAGCAGCTCGCGGGCCTCGCTGCGCAGCAGGAGGATGCTGGCCGTCTTGGTGCAGATGATCATGTTGCCCTTGGTGTCGAGGGCACACCAGCAGTGCTGCTCTGGCGCGGCCGCAGGCTTGGCCGGGGGCGCCGCAGGGGCTGGCGCGATCGGCGGCGTGGCGGCCTTCCAGGCAGGTGCTGGCGCGGCTGCAGGCGGCGCTGCAGGTGGCTCGTCTTCGCCCGTGCCTGCATTGGGCAGATGGTCCATGCGTTGCACGTCCCACACGCTGTTGGGCACGTGCTGACGCGCGACGACGGTCAAGATGCTGCGGCTGTGCACATCGACTGGCGGCGGTGCTGCTCGCTGCTCGCGCTCGATCGCCTCACGGCCGGCCTGCGTAATGCGGTACCGGCTCAGCGCCTCGCCATCCGGCTTGCTGGCCACCACCAGGCAGCGCTTGCTCACGCCGTAGTTGACGGCGGCCTTGGCCTCGGCCGGCGTGAGATTGAGCTTGAGCGCCAGCTCCTGACGGTTGAGCGTCAGCTGCTCATCATCCGCAGCCGCGAACACCGCCAGGATGCGCGCCAGCTTGCTCTGCGACTGGCTCATGGCGCCAGCGACGCATCGATCTGCCAAACGTGATTGGGGTGCAGGCTCATCAGCTCCACCGCCGGGGCCGGTGCCAGCAGCTGGTCGGGATGCAGCTTGTGGGTACGCAGGCCGTGCGCGATGGCGCTGGTGGACAGCGGCACGATCTCACCCGTGGCAGGGTCCGTGCGCTCCGCGCGGATCACGTCGTTTGCACGCAGCACCGTCACGGCCTGGTCGATGGACAGCAAGCGCTTGTTGTTCTTGCGCAGGCTCTCCATAAGCATCGCGCTGATGAGCTTGGCCTCGTCGAAGGTCAGCGCCACGTCACCCGCGTCGCTGCGCTGCTTGCGCTGGCCACGCACGGCCACCTCGGCCAAGCCGCGCAGCAACGTGGCCTGGCTGATGCCCAGTTCAGCGCATGCGGCCGCGTAGATGGCTTGCTTGCCGCCGTGGCCTGCAGCAGCAGCTGCAGCGGCGATCTCCACCAGTCGCTGGGTCATGGCAGGGCTACGTGGCATGGCCGCGTGCTCACTTCGCCCACTCGGCCACTTCAGCGGCCAGCTTCAGGTCGGCGGCGTTGCTCACGTCGGGCAGGTTGAACTGCTCGCGCAGGCCGGTCAGCGCAGCCTGCACGTGGCCGACCAGGCCAGCCATGACAACGCTCTGACTGCCGTGCGCCTCCTCCAGGTCGGCCAGAGCCTGCAGTGCTGGCCGCAGCGTGCCCATGATCACAGCGTGGGCCTCGAAGCCAGCCAGGCCGGCTTCCTTATGGAGCTCAGCGAGCTGTTGGTCAGGGGGCAGCTTGGAGATGCGTTTGAGCTTCGCGCGTTCCTTGTCGAGCTTCTGATGCAGATCCGCCCGCACTTGAGCCTGTGCTTCAGCGTCAGCCTTCAGCTCCGCGTTCTCAGCCTGTTGCTCCGACAACTTGGCAGCCAGGTCTTCGATTACGGCCACGACTTCGGCCTTGGTGCCCGACGCCATCGCAGCTGTGACCGCCTCGCGTTCCGCGTCAGGCAGGGCACGCACCATGCGGAGCTGGCGGCGGTTAAGGCCAAGGCGGGTGGCGGTCTCATAGGCCTGCTCGCCCAGAGCCAGCAAATCGAGCTTGCGCTCGTTCATTGCCTTGTAGCCGAGGCCGAAAACGACGCTGCAAAACTCCTGAAAGCTTTCTGCCGCGGCAGAAGTTCCATCGGCACGGGGCAGCGCTAACTCCTTGAATTTATTGGATTCACGAAGTTCATCGAACAGACGGACTTCTGCCGCGGCAGAAAATGACTGCTGCAGCCGGGCCATCTGGATAGCCCCGACCTTCTGGCCGAGGTCGAATACAGCGCGGTCATGCTGCATCGCGCCGGCCGTGGCGTCCTGGCGCATCGCGACGACGGCGCCGTCGATGCGCGCTTCGTCGAGCTCGGTGTGTGCCGGCAGGGCCGGCGTCTTCTGTGGGCGTGCCATAGGGGTCAGTCAGGTGAGCGGTTGAAACGGGACTTGGCTTGCTGCAGGCGCTGCTCGGCCTGGTCGATGGCCGTCCAGACCTTGATGGCCTGCTGCGGCAGGCGCGGCGTCAGACGCCAGTGGCCGGTGGCCTCGTCGCGCTCGGCCAGGCCGGCGGTGCGAAGGTTGGCCAGGTCCTTGGTGACGGCCGAGGGCGACACGTCGAGCTCGCGGGCGAGCACGGCCGGTGACATGCCGTTGACCACGTCGCGGAACAGCACCAGCACGAGCTTGAGGATCCGCTGCTGCGCGGCGTTGGTGTAGTCGGGGCTGGTCATGACAGGGCCCTCGCGCGGTGCTGGGCGGCCTGCATCCGCTGCAGCAGGGGCGGTGGCAGCAGCAGCAAGGTGCGGCCGGGATCGGCATAGACGGGAGTGCAGGTGCCGGCTTTGCGGCCGATCTCCAGCAGCCGTGCGTCACCGGTATCGGGCTCGCCGATGGCGCCGTCGATCAGCTCCGGCTCGCTCATCACGAACACCGCCCGTGGCAGAGGGCCGCGCTCAATGCCGATCGTGAAAGGCAGGATGCAGTACAGCAGCCTGTCAGCGTGTTGATGGTCGGCCGCGGCCGAGCTGCGCCCCCACGAGATCGCTACGGCGCTGCGCACCTTCGGGCCCGGCCATACGTCGACGGCTCGCCGAGTGCTGGCAGAGCTGCGCGATGCGTGCGCCGAAGCCGTCAACAACGGCTGGATGGACAGCAACCCCGCGGCGCACGTGCGCCCACCTGCCCACCGCGTCATCCGGTCGCGCCTCAAGTTCGAGACCTGGCAGGCCATGCGCATGTTGTCGCAGTCCGGCCCGCAGCGCTGGGTGGAGTCGATGCTGCTCCTGGCCTTGATCACTGGCCAGAGGCGCAGCGACCTGGCCAAAATGAAGTTCGACGACATCGTGACCGCCGAGGATGGCCACCAGTACCTGCGCGTCGAGCAGGCCAAGAAGGCCGGCAAGCCCATCGGGGCCCGCATCGAGATCCCTCTGGCGCTGCGCCTGGAGGCCATCGGCTTGACGCTGGCCGATGTGGTCGAGCACTGCCGCAGCAGCGCGCGGCCTGGTCCCACGCTGCTGCGCAAGATCGGTGGCGGGCCGATCGAGGAGTCGTCTCTTTCGGTGCGCTTCCACGAGACCATCGTCGCGGTCGAGGGCGAGTCAGCCTATGGCCGGTACCAGTGGCCCAGCCTGCACGAGGTGCGGTCGCTGTCGGCCCGCCTCTACAAGGCCGAGGGAAAAGACCCGCAGCGCTTGCTGGGCCACATGCACCACGAGATGACCGACCTCTACCTCAACGACCGCGGCCTGTCGGCCGGCGAATGGCAGCGCGTGGCCGCGTCTGCACAAGTCCCAGCCGAGATCTGACCGATGCCCGACTTCAGCCCCTCCTTCTGGCTCAGCGCCGTTCAGTGGCTCTACATGCTGATCCTCACGGCCGTCGTCTGGCTGCGCAAGCCAGGTGTCGACGCCGGCGCCGCCGTCGAGCGGGTGCGCACCGACCACGGCGGTGAGCTGCAGACCATCAAGGCACGCATCAGCGCGATCGAGACCACGCTGCACCACACGCCCACCAAAGAAGACTTGGCGCGTCTGGAGGGATCGGTGCGCCAGGTCGACGAGCGCACCGAAGGATTGAGCGAAGGGCTCAGCGCAGTGCGCCGGCAGCTCAATCGCATCGAAGACTATTTGCTCAACAACAAGGCCGCACCGTGAGCTTCGCCGAATTCGAAACCGCTGACCGCCGCCTTGTGCTCCTCAAAGCGCTGGAGAACGCCGCGCAGTACCGCACCAACGGCATCCTGCTGCGTCGGTATGCGGATGCGGTGGGCCATGTCGTCAGCAGCGATCGCATCGAGCAGGATCTGGCGTGGCTGGCCGAGCAGGGCCTGGTGACCACGGTGCAGAGCGGCGGCATCACGGTGGCCACGCTCACCAGCCGCGGCCTGGACGTGGCCACCGGCCGTGCCGTGGTGCCCGGCGTCGCCAAGCCGCAGCCGGGGCTCTGACATGCCGCCCGTGGGCAAGATCGCCCAGCTGCCCGATGACATCCGCAGCTGGCTGCACAAGGCCATCGTCGAGCGCGGCTATGGCGACATCGTCGCGCTGACCGAAGAGCTCAATGCGCTCTGCAAGGAAGGCGGCGTCGCCATCACCATCGGCAAGAGCGCGGTGGGTGCGGAGAGCCAGCGCGTGCGCCGCGCGCAGGAGGCCATCCGCGCAACAACCGAGGCCACGAAGTTGATCGCCGACGCCAGCCGCGACGACAGCGACTCGCGCAGCGAGGCCGTGATGGCCATCGTGCAGAGCGAGGTATTCGAGCTGCTCCTGCAGGTGCGCGAAGTTGCCGACAATGAGATGGACCCGGTCGATCGCATCAAGCTGCTGCGGGGCGTGGGCAAGACCGCGGCGGAGATGAGCCGGGCCCGGGTCAATCAGACCAAGTGGCGCCACGAGGTCGAGGCCAAGGCCAAGGCCGCGGCCGACTCGGTGGCCAAGATCGCCAAGCAGGGCGGCGCCAGCCCGGACACCATCCGCGCCATCCGCGAGCAGATCCTCGGCATCACCAAACGATCGGGCCCGACCGATGGCGCAGCTCGCACCTGATTCGCCGCTCAATGCACTGGCGGTCGCAGCGGGTGAGGCCATCGACGGCGTGCCCGCCGTGCTGCTGGGCTACCAGCAGGAGTGGATCGCCGACCGCGCGCCGCTGAAGGTGGCCAGCAAGAGCCGCCGCGTCGGTCTCACCTGGGCCGAGGCGGCCGACGACGTGCTGGACGCGATCGCCGACGTGGACAGCTGCAACACGTTCTACATCTCGGCCGCCCAGGACATGGCGCGTGAGTACATCGAGGCGGTGGCCCTGTGGGCGCGGGCGTTCGATGCGGTGGCGGGGGAGATCGAAGACGGCGTGTTCGACGATGGGTCCGATGTCAGCGACCCCGCCAAGCGCTTCATCAAGACCTTCGAGGTCAACTTCCCGAAGTCGGGCCGGCGCATCGTTGCGCTGTCGTCCAGGCCGACCAACCTGCGCGGCAAGCAAGGCAACATCGTGCTGGACGAAGCCGCGTTTGCGCCCGACCTGGCCGGCCTGCTCAAGGCCGCGCTGGCCATGCTGCTGTGGGGCAACAGGGTCAAGATCATCAGCTCGCATAACGGCGTCGAGAACCCGTTCAACCTGCTGATCGAAGAGATCAAGGCCGGCAAGCGGCCGGGCAGCGTGCACCACATCCCCTTCGCGCGTGCCGTGGCCGATGGCCTGTTCCGCCGCGTGTGCCTGCGCCGCGGCAAGCCGTGGACGCAAGAGGCCGAAGACCAGTGGGTCAAAGACGCCTATGGGTTCTACGGCTCCGACTCCGAAGAGGAGCTGGACGCCATCCCGGCCAAGAGCGGCGGCAAGTACCTGAGCCTGGCGCTGCTGGCCGAGCGCATGACGGTCCCGGCCGATGACCCGCGCTGCACCATCGTGCGGGGCGAATGGCCGGACGCTTTCGCCTATATGGCCGAGGGCGCCCGAGATGCCGCGATCGACGGCTGGATCCGCGAGGTGCTGCAGCCGGTGCTTGCGCGCCTGAACCCGCTGCGCAAGCATGCCTTCGGCCTCGACTTCGCGCGCACCGCCGACCTGACTGTGATGCCTGTCGGCGAGCAGGATGAAGAGCTGGTCGTCCGGCCGCGGCTGCAGCTGGAGCTGCGCAACTGCCCCTTCAGCAGCCAAGACCGCATCTTCGCGGCGGTGGTCGATGCGCTTCCCCGGTTCCGCGGCGGCGCGGCCGATGCCGGCGGCAACGGCGCCTCCAGCGCCGAGCGTCTGGCCCAGCGCTACGGCACCGAGATGGTCGAGCAGGTGAAGTTCACGCAGGCCTGGTATGCCATGCACATGCCCAAGCTCAAGGCCGGGCTGCAGGATGGCACGCTGACCGACCTGCCGCGCGATGAGGCCACGCAGGACGATCTGCGCGCGATCGAGGTGATCAAGGGCGTGCCGATGGTGCCGCAGGTCAACACCATGAGCGCTGCGGCGCGTGCGGCCGCGGCCGAGGGTGGCCAGAAGAAGCGGCGCCACGGTGACGCCGCTATCGGCTATGCGCTGATGGTCTACGCCTTCCAGCGCGAGGCCGGCGAAATCGACTGGCGCAGCGCCGGCGGCAAGGGCAGCCGGCACGAAGGCTCGGGCGACGTGGCGGGCCAGCGCATGGCCATGCGGGCCGATGCTGACGACGACCTGGTCGGCGGCGGTTTGGGCGGCAAAGGCGCGTACTAGCCGCCAAAGCGACTGGATCCCCTATGCGCCAAAGCGTTCAGAAACGTTCAAAACGGCCTCAGGCGCCGCGCAGCCGGAGTGGCTGGCACATCGGCAGCCAAACGGCCGGTCACGCGCTCCCAGCGCGCTCAATTTTTGGAGGCCCCCGGCCATGATCCTGGATGCCAACGGCCAGCCCTACGACCTGGCCGCGATTGACCATTCGCAGACCGAAGACGACACCGCGCGCCTGGCCTGGCTCAACCGCCTCTATGCCCAGCATCCGTCGCGTGGCCTCACGCCCGATCGGCTGCACAGCCTCATGGTCGCGGCCGAAGAGGGCGACATGGAGCGCCAGCTCGATCTCTGCGAGGACATGGAGGAGCGTGACGGCCATCTTTTCGCTGAGCTGGACAAGCGGGCCGGCGCGGTCGAGCAGCTGGGCTGGTCGCTGACCGAGCCACCAGGTGCGTCGGCCGCCGAGAAGAAGATGACCGCGCAGCTGCGCGAGTGGATCGGCAGCATCCCCGACTTTGACGACCTGGTGCGCTTCATGATGAGCGCGGTGCTGCGCGGCTTCGCCAACGTCGAGCTGCGCTGGTCCAGCCAGTCGGACGGCAGCAAGCCGGTGATGCTGCCCAGCCTCAACCCGAGGCCGCACAGCTGGTTCACGGTCGATCGCGAGACGCGCAACACGCTGCTGCTGCGCCGGCCCGACGGCCTGGGCGACCCGCTGCAGCCGCTGAGCTGGATCAGCCACCTGCACCGCGCCAAGAACGGGTTGATCCCGCGCATGGGCCTGGTGCGGGTGCTCGCGTGGCCCTACCTCTTCAAAAACTTTGCCGTGCGAGACCTGGCCGAGCTGCTGGAGATCTACGGCCTGCCGGTGCGCATCGGCAAGTACCCGGCGGGCGCCAGCGACAAGGAGAAGATGACCCTGCTGCGGGCGGTCACGCAGATTGGCCACAACGCCGCCGGCATCATTCCGCAGGGCATGGTGGTGGAGTTCCAGAAGGCGTCGGAAGGCAGCGAAGGCCCGTTCGACTCCATGCAAGACCGCATGGAGGCCATCCAGAGCAAGGTGATCCTGGGCCAGACGCTGACCTCGGGTGAGGGCAAGCACGGCACGCAGGCCCTGGGCACCGTCCACAACGACGTGCGCCTGGGCATCCGCAACAGCGATGCGCGGCAATGCGCGGCCACGCTCACGCGCCAGCTGGTGCATCCGCTGGCGCTGCTCAACATCGCGGGCGCCGACCCGCGCCGCCTGCCGGCGTTCGTGATTGAGACCACCGAGCCCGAGGACCTGGCCACCTACGCCGAAGCGCTGCCGAAGCTCGTGCAGGTGGGTTTCAAGGTGCCGCGGCGCTGGGCGCAAGAGAAAGTGCAGATCCCCGAGCCCGAGGACGGCGAAGACGTGCTGGCCACCGCCGCGGCGCCCGCCGCCAACCCGCAGGCGGCGCCGCCGGCAGCTGCTGCATCGCCGGCACCACCGGCACCGCCGCGGCGCGCCGCGCTCACCGGCCAGGCCGGCCAGGCCTCGGCACTGGATGACCTGGTCGCCGAGTCGGCGCAGCAGTGGCGCCCGCTGATGGGCCCGATCGTGGAGCCGCTGCTGGCCGAGCTGCAGCGCGCGGCCGACGCGGGCGAGTCGCTGACCTCGCTGATGGCGCGGCTGCCGCAGCTCATCGAGCGCATGGACGGCGGCCCGCTGGCCGAGCACCTGGCGCGCACGTCGTTCAGCACCCGCCTGGCCGGCGCTGCCGACCTGGACCTGTAGGCCATGCCCACGCCCGTACCGGTCGGTCTGCGCCTGGGCGCGGTCGAGCCGCGCGCCGCGATCGCCGAGTTCGATCAGCGCAACCTGCTGCTGCCCAGCTTTCGCTGGAGCGACGTGTGGCAGCAGGAGCATGCCCGCGGCATGGCAGTCGCTGGCGTGCTGCGGCGCGACGTGCTGCAGCTCTTCGTCGACGAGCTGGGCCAGTCGCTGCAGCAGGGCCGGCGCATGAACGAGACGGTCGATGCCATCCGCGGCAAGCTGGTCGCCAAGGGCTTCTGGGGCGAGATGGAGGTAACCGATCCGGCCACCGGCGAGGTGCGCATGACCCGCTTCAACGATGCGCGCCTGCGGCTGATCTACGACGTCAACCTGGGCCAGGCCTATGAGGCCGGGCAGTGGCAGCGGGCCCAGGCCACGAAAGAACGTTTCCCTTACCTCCAGTACGTGACGATGGGCGACGAGGCCGTGAGGCCGCTGCACGCGGCGTGGAACGGCACGGTGCTGCCGGTGGACCACCCGTGGTGGGACACGCACCACCCCAAGAACGGCTGGCGCTGCCGCTGCCGCACCGTGCAGCTGAGCCAGCGCCAGGTCGACCGCCTGCAGGGTGCCGGCGTCGAGATCAAGACCGAGGCACCACCGGTGCAATACGTCGACTGGGAGGATCGCAATGGGCGTCGTGAGAGGGTTCCTGTCGGCATCGATCCTGGGTTTGGCTACAACCCTGGCAAGCGCCCTCTGCGCGGCGCCGTCCCTGCGCCTCTGCTCGCCGATCCCTTCGATCGCACGCCCTCGCTGGCCCCGTCGCCCGCGCTGCCGTTTCCTCGGCGCATGGATGCAGCGCAGGTGCTGCTGCCTGCGGCGACGCCGGCCGCGCAGGCGCAAGGCCGTTTCCTTGCGGCCTTCGGAGCGCAGCCTGGTCGGCCGGTAGAGTTTCTGGACGCCGTGGGCGAGACGTTGGTCATCGACGCCGAAATGTTGGTGGGCAGTCAGGTGCAGCCCGAGCTGTGGCCCGCGATCGCCGAGACCATCCGCATGCCCGACGAGATCTGGTCGGGCACGCCCATGCGCATCAACGACCAGGCGCAACGCCTGCGCCGCCGGTACATCAGCCGATACGTGCTTGACGATGGGCAGCGCCTGGCCGTGGTGTTCGAGGAAGGTGCGGATGGCTGGATGGTGAAAGCAGCGCGCAGCGAGGCCGAAGAGCAGGCGCTGCTGCAGGCCATGCGCAGCGGCGTGCGGGTGCACGTGCGCAGCGACTCGCAGGTCCAGCCATGACCGACCGCTTTGTCATCGACCTGGACGATGCCGAGCTGCAGCTGCGCATCGCCTCGGTGTTGAGTGGCCTATCGCAGCCGCAGCAGCCATTGCACAGCATCGGCCAGCTGCTCAAGGGCAACATCGCGCTGCGCTTCCAGACCAAGCGCGGGCCCGACGGCATGCCCTGGCTGCCCTTGGCACGTTCCACCGCGGCGCGCTACGCCAAAGAGGACAAGGGAAAGGCCCGCGGCAGCTTGCTGCAGCGCACGGGCCAGATGCTGCGATCGCTCGACTACAACGTGCTGGGCACCGAGGCGGTGGAGATCGGCTTCAACCAGCGCGTCGGCCGCTGGGACCTGGCCACGCTGCACGAGCTCGGCACGCAGCGCATGCCGCGGCGGCCGATGATCTTCGATGACCCGATTGCGGGTACGCTGGGCGCGCAGGACAGGCAAGACATGCTCGACGAGCTCGAGGCCTGGGTGGGCGACCTGCTGGGATGATGGCCTGCCTCGCGCGCGTGAGGCGCGTGCTTCATTCATTGAACCCGTTCAGATAGAGCTTTGAGGGGGCCGCCGCCACAGTGCGGCCATGCGCCTTCTCACCGCCTTGCTCGCCGCCACCCTGCCGCTGAACGCCAGCGGCCTGGCGCAGCTGCTGCCCGCGGGTGAATTCGCCGCCCGCGACGGCCGACCCGGCCCGGGTCGCACCTGGAAGCTCAGCGATGAGCAGGGCCGCAAGATCGCCGCGGAGCTGTCCGCCATCGCGGCCCGCACGCCGGTGGTCATCGACTACGAGCACCAGACCCTGCACGCCGCCACCAACGGCCTGCCGGCGCCCGCCGCAGGCTGGATCAACTCCGCCGTGTGGCGCGATGGCGAGGGCCTGTTCGGCGCCGTCGATTGGACCCCGCGCGCCAAGGCCGCGATCGCGGCCGATGAGTACCGCTACATGAGCCCCGTGATCGCCTATGCCGAGGACGGCACGGTGGCGGGCGTCTCGCTGGCTGCCATCACCAACTACCCCGCGCTGACCGGCATGGACCAGGTCGTCGCAGCACTCAACACCCGACTCACCCCACCGGAGCACACCATGTCTCTGCTTCTCGCCCTTTGCGCCGCCCTCGGCCTGCCCAACACCACCGCCGAGGCCGACGCCGTCGCCGCGGTCGCTGCGCTCAAGACCAAGGCCGACGCGCCGCCGCCGGTGCCCACCGCGCTGGCCACCGCACTGGGCCTGCAGGCCGGTGCCACCGAAGCCGCTGCACTGAGCGCCGTGCAGAGCCTGGGCAAGGCCCACGACACCGCGGCCCTGGTCGCGATGCAGAACCAGGTCAACGCGCTGAGCGCACAGCTGGCCGACGGCCGAATCACGGCCACCGTCGACGACGCCATCAAGGCCGGCAAGCTCACGCCGGCCAGCCGCGATGCCTTCATCGCCATCGGCCGCAAGGACGAAGCGGCGCTCACCGCCGCGCTGTCCGGCCTGGTGCCGGTGCCCGGCCTGGGTGGCCAGACGCAAGGCGACCCCACGGGCGCCGCAGCCGGCGGTGGCGGCACGGCCGCGCTCAGCGCCACGCAGGCCGCCATCGCCAAGCAGCTGGGCCTCGACCCCGAGGCCTACGCCAAGCAGCTCAAGGCCAGCGCCTGAGCGCAGCCGCCAACACCACCACTCCAGGAGCCCACCATGCCGGCCCTCACCGCTGACCGCGCCACCCCGAAGCGGGTGCCCCGCGACTTCTCGCTGCCGATGGCCGCGGGTGCCCTCATCTATGCCGGCGCCATCGCCTGCGTCAACGCCGCCGGCCTGGCCGTCAAGGGCTCGACCGCGCTGAACCTCAAGGCGGTGGGCGTGGCCATGCGACGTGCCGACAACACGGCCGGCGCCAACGGCGCGGTGCGTGTGGAAGTCGAGCGCGGCTGCTTCCGCTTCGCGAACTCGGCCTCGACCGACCAGATCACGCTGGCCGACATCGGCAGCACCTGCTTCATCGTCGACGACCAGACCGTCGCCAAGACCAACGGCGCCAACACCCGCAGTGCGGCCGGCACCGTGCGCGACGTGGACGCCGCCGGCGTCTGGGTCGACTTCTGACGCTGGCCGCCCAGCACCAACGCAATCACCGGAGACCCCGATGCTGATCAATCGCGCCAACCTCGCGGACATGTTCCGCGGCTTCCAGATGATCTTCCAGGGCGCCGCGCAACAGGCGCCCTCGATGTTCGAACGCTTCGTCACCGTGGTGCCGAGCCAGACCAGCGAAGAAAAGTACGCCTGGCTGGGCACCATGCCGCGCTTTCGCGAGTGGCTGGGCGACCGCGTGCTGCAGTCGCTGAGCACCAGCGACTACACCATCAAGAACAAGCCCTTCGAAATGTCGATCGAGGTCGACCGCGACGACATCGAGGACGACAAGATCGGCATCTACACGCCCATCATCCAGCAGATGGGCAGCGAGTCGAAGACCCACCCCGACGAGCTGGTGTTCTCGCTGATCGCCAGCGGCTTCAACAGCCTGTGCTACGACGGCCAGTACTTCTTCGACACCGACCACCCGGTCGAGCTGGAAGACGGCTCGATGGGCACCTGGAGCAACTTCCAGGGCGGCACCAGCACCGCCTGGTATCTGCTGGACCTGCGCCGGCCGATGAAGCCCTTCATCTTCCAGAAGCGCCGCGACTACAACTTCGTGGGCATGGTCGACGAGCGCGACGAAGCGGTGTTCATGCGCAAGAAGTTCCGCTACGGCGTGGACGCGCGGGTCAACACCGGCTTCGGTCTGCCGCACCTGGCCTATGCCAGCAAGCAGACGCTGGACATCGCCAACTACAGCGCCGCCCGCGCCGCGATGGGCAGCCTCAAGGGCGACAAGGGCAAGCCCCTGGCCATCCAGGGCAACGTGCTGCTGGTGCCGCCCACGCTGGAGAAGCAGGCCCTCGAGATCCTGAACGCCCAGCGGCTCAGCAACGGCGCCGACAACGTCATGGCCAAGACCGCCGAGGTGGTGGTCTGCCCCTGGCTGTCGTAAGCGGCAGCCCCTCCACACCACTCAACGGAGCCCGACATGGCCACCCGCAAGAAGATCCCCAGCCGCCCGGCCGACAAGGGCCTGCGTGTCATCTCCCGCCGCCCGAGCTTCTGGCGCGCTGGCCGCCAGTTCGGCGCCGAGCCGACCGACGTGCCGCTCAGCGAGCTCACCGAAGAGCAGGAAGAGCAGATCCGCGCCGAAGGCCAGCCCGGCGGCCAGCTCGTCGTGCAGGACATCGACATCACCCCGGCTGAAGACACGGCCGAGACCACCTGACAACCCACCGCAGCGGGGCTTTGATCCGCGTGGGGCGTCGCCCCTGCGCGGGGAGCCTGTAGAGGGACAAGCGGGCGCGACGGCCTGCCCCTTCGACAGCAGCACCACCTCACTGGGCCCACCATGTACGCGACGCGCCAGGACATGATCGACCGCTACGGCACGCCGCGCCTGGTGCAGCTGACCGACGTCAACAGCCCGCTCACTGGCGCCATCGTGGACGCGGTGCTGGAGACCAAGCTGGCCGATGCCTCGGCCGAGATCGACGGCTACCTGGTGGGCCGCTATGCGCTGCCGCTGGCCACCGTGCCGGCCATCCTGCGCACCATCTGCTGCGACCTGGCCCTGGTGCGCCTGATGGGCGACAACGCCGGCGACAACGAGCGCGCCGACGTCAAGCGCCACATGGACTACCTGCGCGGCGTGGCCAAGGGCGACATCCTGATCACCGCGCCCGCCGACGTGCCCGACCAGGCCGGCCTGGGCAGCGTGATGTTTGAGCCGGGCCAGAAGGTCATGGGCCGCGAGGCCGAGTACCTGGCCTGCGATCCGTACAGGGGCCGCTGGTGAGCGCGCAGCAGCTGCTCGACGACTACCTGTTCATCGGCCCGCTGCTGGTGCAGCGGCTGCAGGAGCAGCTGGCCGGCGACATGCCGGTCGAGATGGTCGAGGACCTGCAGACGGCCGGTGAGTCGGAGCGCCGCGCCCACGTGGTGTGGGTGCTGTGGGCCGGCGATCAGTTCGGTGACCAGGCGATGGGCGGCGCCGGCCAGGCCTTCGCACAGCGCTGGCTCGTGGTGCTCTTCATCCGCAACGAAAGCCTGGGCAACCGGGCCTCCCGATCGCAGGCTGCAGGCGCCTGGCTGGGCCGCATCCAGCGTGCGCTGGGCGGCTTCAAGCCCGCGGGCTGCGTGCGTGGCCTGCGCCGCGCGCAAGGCCCTGCGCCCAACTACACGAAGGCCGAGGGCATGTTCCCCCTGCTGTTCGCGATCGACCTCAACCTCTGACCCCACAGGAGCCCACGATGGCACGCGACCTCACCTTCCAGCCGTTCAGCGGCGTCGGCATCGTCACCATGTACGAGCGCAACGCCGATGGCACGCCCAAGGCCGGCTTCGACCTCGGCGAAGCGCCCGTTTTCAAGCTCACGCAGCAGGCGCCCAACGTCGAAATGAACACCACGCGCAGCGCCGACCGCGGCGTGGCCTTCCGCATGGCGCAGAGCAAGGGCGCCAGCCTGGAGATCCAGCTCAAGACGCTGAACGACTTCAACCTGGAGCTGATCACCTCGGGCGTGTGGACCGAGACCGCTGCGACCGCCGCGGTGGTGGGCTGGTCGGCGCCGGCCGACCTGGTGGTGGGCAACGTCATCAAGCTGCCGGCGCGCAACGTGTCGGCGGTGACCGTGAAGGACAGCACCGGCGGTGGTGCCAAGGTGCTGCCGGCCGCCAGCTACGAGCTCGACGCCGTCGGCGGCACCATCAAGCTGCTGGACATCACCACCGGTGGCCCTTACGTGCAGCCCTTCAAGGCGGACTACACCCCGGGCGCGGTCAAGGTGCTGGGCGGCCTCAAGGCCACCGACAAGGAGTACAACCTGCGCGACCCGGCCACGGTCCGTGCCTTCGAGTCCGAGAACAAGAGCCGGGCCCAGATCGTCAAGAAGTTCGCCGACGAGCGAGCGGCCTACGTGATCGCCAAGGACAAGGAGATCGCCGCGGCCCGCCTGGCGGGTGATGCCGCGACCGAGGCCAAGCTGGCCGAGGAGAAACGTGCGGCGCTGGCGGTGCAGGCCGACGCCGAGAAGGACGCGCTGCGCAAGTTCACGGCCGACGAGACGCTCACCCGCATTGCCCAGGTCAAAGAGCGCTACAGCCGCGAGCTGGCGCTGCTGCAGGACCGCATCGGCCGCGAGGCGCAGCTCAACCAGGAGCAGTTCGAGCTGGGCCTGCGCGACCTGGCCACCTACCTGGCCGAGCGCGGCCAGCTGGAACAGCAGGCCACCGCCAGCGAGCTGCAGCAGTTGCAGACCAAGCTGGCCGAGCAGCGCCGTGTGCTGGCCCTGAACGAGTCGCGCGCCGGCAGCGCCAAGACCGCCAACGAGCAAGAGCAGCTGCGCGAGACCATCCTGCAGCAGCAACAGGACATCCTGCGCACCGAGACCGAGATCGAGAAAAAGAAGCGCGACCAGGTCGACGCGGCGCGCCAGCTGGCCAATGAAGCCGAGCGGTACCGGCGCGAGCTGGCGGCCACCTTGCGCGGCGTGGAGGAGGAGATCGCGCAGCTCGGCGGTACCGAGACCGCCCAGCAGATCGAAGCGCGTGTGACGGCCGCGTTGCTGCCCACGCTGGAGCGCGTCAAGCAGCTGGGCGGCGATGCCTCGCGCGTGTTCCTGCTCATCGACATGAAGGTGCAGCAGGAGCAGTTCCGCCAGGCCGAGCGTGCCTACGCTGATCACATCGAGCGCCTGCAGCTGCTGGAGCGCGGCCTGGATGACCAGGTGCAGATGGGCGCGCTGACCACCGTCGAAGCCGAGGCGCAGAAGTTCGAGGCCCGCGCGCGTGCTCTCCCGCAGCTGCGCGAGATGCTGTCGATCCTCAACGCCACTGCGCAGACCGAGGGCGACCGTAATCGCATCACCCAGATCACGCAGGACCTTGACCGCCTAGCCGACCGATCGACCGAGCTGGAGCGAACCATGCGCAGCTCCATCGGCACCGGCATCGGCCAGGCGCTGACCGACGTGCAGCTGCGCAGCAAGACGGCTGGCGAGGCCATCAAGGGCTTCTTCAGCGACATCGCGCGCAGCGCGCTCAACGTCGTCAACCAGCGCCTGGGCGAGCAGATCGCCAACACCCTGTTTCCCAAGGCAGGCTCGGGCGATGGGTTCATGGGCTACGTGCAGCAGCTGTTCTCCAAGCTGGGCAGCTGGGTGACGGAGCTGTTCAGCAGCTTGGGCAGCGGTGGCGGCGGCGGTGGTGGCAACTTTCTCAGCACGGCCGCGACGTGGGTCGCGTCGCTGTTCCACAGCGGCGGCTTGGTGGGCCAGTCATCGGGCATGTCGCGGGCCGTGTCGCCGGCGGCGTGGGCCTACGCGCCGCGGTACCACACCGAGGGCATCGTGGGCCTGAAGCCGCGTGAGCGGGCCATCATCGCCCTCGACGGCGAAGAAGTACTGCGCGAAGACAACCCGCGCCACATCAAGAACTTCGGCCGCACCAGCTCGGTGGGCAACGTCGACATCTCGGTGGCCGTGCAGGTGACCAGCGGCGACCAGGCGCAGGCCAAGGCCAGCGGCGACGCGATGGCGCAGGACCTGGCGCAGATGGTCGATGCACGCATCTCCACCTGGGCGGCGCGTGAGCAGCGGCCCGGCGGCGTGCTGCAGCAGGGAGGCCGCCGATGAGCTATCCGGTGTTCGACTGGGCCGAGAGCCCGGGCGCCCAGCTCAGCGAGCAGCCGCGTGTGCTGGAGAGCAAGTTCGGCGACGGCTACGTGCAGACCGCGCCCGATGGCCTCAACCCCATCAGCCAGCAGTGGCGCCTGCCGTTTCGCGGCGTGAGCCGCGAGGCGGGCGATGCCATCGTGGCCTTCCTGCGCGCCCGCGGCGGCGTCGAGTACTTCCAGTGGACGCCGCTGTGGTCCAGCACGCCCATCCTCGTGATCTGCAGCAGCTGGACCCGCTCGCAAACCGACGTCGTCGGCGAGAGCGACATCGAGGCCACCTTCGTCCAACGCTTCGCACCATGAGCACCATTGCCGCCGAGCTGGCCAAGCTCTCGCCCAGCGCCCGTATCGACCTCTACGTCATCGACCTGACGCCGCTCAACGGCCCGCTGATCCGCCTGCATGCAGGGCTCAACAAGCTGATGCAGCCGGTGGTCTGGCAGGGCGAGCAGTACGTCGGCTTCCCCATCCAGGCCGAGGGCTTCGACGTGCGTGCCGATGGCACGCAGCCGCGGCCCACCATCACCGCGTCCAACCTGTACGGCAGCCTCAATGCCGCCGTGCGTGAGTACAACAAGCTGATCGGTGCCCGCCTCATCCGAAAGCGCACGCGGGCGCGCTTCCTGGATGCAGTCAACTTCGCGGGCGGCGTGAACGCCGACGCCGACCCGACCGCCGCGCTGGCCGATGACGTGTGGGTCTTCGATCGCATCGGCAACCGCGACAAGTTCCGCATCAGCTGGGAGCTGGCCAACCCGTTGGATCAGCCCGGCCGCGTGGTGCCGGCGCGCCAGTGCCGCAACACCGTGTGCACCTGGGAGTACCGCAGTGCCGACTGCGGCTATGCCGGCCTGCCGGTGGCCAAGGCCGATGACACGCCCACCAGCAATCCCACCGAAGACCGCTGCAGCCTGCTGGTCAGCGGCTGCAAGTTGCGCTTCGGCGCCGACGCCTTGTTGCCCATCGGCATCTTCCCCGGCGTCGGCCTGCTCCGAGAGGTCTGACCCATGACGATCACCCTGACCGATGAGCTGCGGGATGCGCTGATCAGCCACGCGGCCGACGAGGCCCCGCGCGAGTGCTGCGGCCTGCTGGTGCGCAGCGCTGACACGCAGCAGCTGCACTACATGCGCTGCGCCAATGTGCACCCCAGCGGTGGCGATGACCGCTTCCGCATCGGTCCCGCGGCCTGGGCCGCGGCCGAGGACCTGGGCGAGGTGGTGGCGGTGGTGCACAGCCACCCCAACGCCAGCGCCAACCCCAGCATGGCCGACCGCGTGGGCTGCGAGCGATCGGGCCTGCCCTGGCTCATCGTGGGCTGGCCCAGCGGCGTGATCAAGGAGGTGGCGCCCGAAGGCTGGTCGGCACCGCTGGTGGGCCGCGAGTTCAGCCACGGCGTGCTCGATTGCTATTCCATCATCCAGGACCACTTCGTGCGCGAGCTGAGCATCCAGCTGCCGGACTTCGATCGCTCCGACGACTGGTGGACGCGCGGCGAAGACCTTTACATGAAGCACTTTGCCGAAGCCGGCTTTGTCGAGGCGCAGGGCGAGCTGCGGCCGCATGACGTGCTGCTGATGCGCATCCGGTCCGAGCAGGCCAACCACGGCGCGGTGTACCTCGGCAACGGGGTGATGCTGCACCACCTGTGGGGCCGGCTGAGCGAGCGCACCGTGTACGGCGGCGCCTGGCAGCGCAACACCATGAAGGTGGTGCGCCACCGGAGCCTCGCATGATCGCGGCGCCGGCACTGCGTGAGGTGCGCCTGTACGGGGCGCTGGGCCGCCAGTTCGGCCGCCTGCACCGCCTGGACGTGCGCACCCCTCAGGAAGCCGCCCGCGCGCTCTGCGCGGTGCTGCCGGGCTTTCGGCGGGCCTTCCTGGGACCCGATGGCCGCAAGGCCTATCACGTCTTCATCGGCCGCGGTGCGAAGCGCGTGGACGTGGCGCCGGATGCCACCGACGAGCTGGTGGGCCGCACCGAGCCCATCCGCATCGTGCCTGTGGTCGAGGGTGCCAAGCGCGGCGGTGTGCTGCAGGTGATCCTGGGCGTCGCGCTCATCGCGCTGACCATCTGGAACCCCCTCGGCCTCTTTGCCGGGCAGTTCGCCGTTTTCGCAGGCGCTGGCGGAGTGGGCGCTGCGATGGTGGTCAGTGGCGTGGCTCAGCTGCTTAGCCCGCAGCGCAAGGGCGGCCGTGGCCAGACCGAGGACGAGAAGAGCTATGGCTTCGACGATGGCCCGCAGAACAGCGCTGACGCCGGCGGGCCGGTACCGGTGATCTACGGCCGCGTGTTCGCAGGCTCCATCGTCGTCTCGGGGGGCATCAGCACTGCGCTGCGCGCGCGTGACAGCGACGGCACCTGGCTGGACCCTGGCGTGCTGCCGACGCCGCAGCCGCTGCCCGCTGAGCAGCCCATCGACCCTGAACCCTACCCGCCCACGAGCAACACCAGCGATGGCCTCTGATCAATCGACCGCGCTCATCCTGCAGGGCGCCAAGGGCGGCGGTGGCGGCAGCGAGGAGAAGGACACCCTGCGGTCGCTGCAGACCGCCCACATCCTGGACCTGATCGGTGAGGGCGAGTGCGGCGGGCTGGTGGCCGGCCTGCGCAGCGTCTACTTCGACGGCGTCCCGGTCATGAACGCCGATGGGTCGCTGAACTTCGAAGACCCTAAGGTCACCGTCAACGTCGGCGCACCTGGTGGCGGCACCAAGGGCGCGCTGGCGCTGGCCGGCTTCGACACGGTGGAGGCCGAGATCGGCGTGGGCGTCGAGGTGACCCAGGCAGCGCCCATCGTGCGCAACGTGCCCGGCGAGGCGGATGCGGTGCGCGTCACGCTCACCGTGCAGCAGCTGCTCAAGCAGGACGATGGCGACATCAAGGGCAGCGAGTTCGAGTTCGCGATCGACGTGCAGAGCAACGGCGGCGGCTGGGTCGAGCGCCACCGCGAGAAGATCGTCGGCAAGACCGTGGTGGCCACGAGCTTTGCGGCCCAGGTCAACCTGCTCGGCGGCAGCCCCTACCAGGTGCGCGTGCGGCGCCTCACCAACGACCCGGACAGCACCTCCAACGCCAATGCATTCACGTGGACCTCGTACACGGTCATCCGGCGTCTGAAGCTCTCCTATCCGCACTCGGCGATGGTGGGCACGGTGCTGAGCGGTCGCCAGTTTCAGCGCATCCCCACGCGCATCTATGACTGGCTGGGCCTGCTCGTGGAGGTGCCGAGCAACTACAACCCCATCACGCGGGCCTACACCGGCGTGTGGGACGGCACCTTCAAGCTGGCCTGGACCGACAACCCCGGCTGGCAGTTCCGCGACCTGGCGCTGACCAAGCGCTACGGCGCCGGCAATGTGCTCAGCGAGGGCATGGCCAACAAGTGGGTGCTCTACGAGATCGCGCAATACTGCGACGGTCTGGTGCCCGACGGCCGCGGTGGCATGGAGCCACGCTTCACCTGCCACCTGGTGCTCAACACCCCCGTCCAGGCCATGCAGGCGCTGCGCGACCTGGCTGCGGTGTTCCGCGCCATCGTGCTGTGGGCCGGCTCGCAGGTGCACGTGGTGCAGGACAGCCCGCGCGACTCGGCGCTGCTGTACACGCCGGCCAAGGTGGTGGATGGCGTTTTCACCTACCAGTCGGTCTCCGACACCACGAGGCACAGCGTTTTCATCGTCTGGTTCAACGACCGCGAGCAGTTCGGCAAGCGGGTGCCCGAGGTGTACGCGCCCGACCACCTGGTCAAGCGCTACGGCGTGCGCGAGGTGCAGCTCAGCCCCATCGGCGTGTGGTCGCGCGGCCAGGCGCAGCGCATCGCGCGCTGGCTGGCCTACACCGAGGAGTATGAGCAGGAGCTGGTGGCATTCACCGTGGGCGCTGAAGGGGCGCTGGTGCTGCCCGGCGAGGTGTTCGAGATCGCCGACCCGTCCGAGGCCGGCGAGCGGCTGGGCGGCCTGGTGCGGTCGGCCACGGCCACCGCGGTGACCCTGGATGCCGAGGTCGACCTGCGTGACGGCGAGACCTACACGCTGCTGGTGCAGTTCCCAACCGCCGATGGCTACCGCATCGAGTCGCGGGCCGTGCCCACGTTCGTCGGCACCACCCAGGTCATCAACGTGGTGCCGGCGTTCAGCGAGGTGCCCACGCCTGAGCTGCCGTGGATCCTCAGCTCCGACCAGGTCGAGCCCACCACCTGGCGCTGCCTGCAGGTGACCGAGGGCCGCGGCGACGACCAGTACTCGGTGCTGGCCGTGTCGCATGACCCGCGCAAGTTCGACGCGGTGGAGCTCGGCGTCAAGCTGGAGCCTAAGCACACCTCGCGGCTCACCGTCACGCCGCTGCCGCCTTTCGACGTGACCATCGTCGAGTCGTACGCGATGGTGGCCAACGTGCCCACCATCCGTGTGACCGTGGGCTGGAAGGCTCGCCAGCCTGGGCAGACCTTCGTGGTCACCTACCGGCACGAGTCGGGCTCGTGGGTGGAGATGACGCCCACCGCGGCGCTGTCGACCGACATCCTGGGCCTAAGCCCCGGCCTGTTGGAGGTGAAGGTGCGGGCCGTCAACAGCTTGGGCTTCGAGTCGGTGCCGACCCTGGCCAGCCAGGTGCTGCAGGGCAAGCAGCGGCCGCCGGCAGACCCCACCGGTGGCGGCTACAGCGTCAGCACCACGGGCATCACGCTGTACTGGGATCAGCCCCCTGATATCGACTACCTCGACACCGAGCTGCGCATGGGCGACAGCTACGAAGACTCGGTGCCGCTGGACACCATCGCCGACACCCGCGTCTCGGGCACCACCTACGCCTGGCTGCGGCCGGCCGCCGGTGAGTACCAGATCTGGGTGCGCCACCGCGACAGCAGCGGCAACGAGTCGGTCAACCCGCTGCTGATCCCGGTGACGGTGGGCTTCGAAGAGCTGCTGGCCTGGGGGCAGATCCAGGGGCGGCCGATGCTGTTCAGGTGCGTGTCGCGGGGGTTCAGCGACACCGGAAGTTCACTGGCGGCCGGCATCTACAACGGCGAGACGGGCGAGCTGCTGGTGGGTGCCCAGCGAAGCTATCTGTTCGTTCGCCTGAACCGCCAAGCCACCAGCCCGTCGCAGGCCATCTCTTTCATCGGCCACTATGACGTGTTCGATCCGGCCGACAACTCCTGGCCCCACCCCGGGCAAGGCCGCGGCGCGGCGCAGCTGGCGGCAGACATCATGGCCACGCCAGTGGGTACGCCGGTGGCAGTGATGACCTGGGACGAGCCGCAGCGCAACCGCCTGTCGGGCGGCTTGCCCAACGCGCTTTACTGGTGTGGTGCGAACCGCACGGTGTTCGAGAAGCTGGATTTCAAATCCAGGTCAGCCTACCTGCTGTTGGGCACCGCCGGCATCGGTGAAGGCGCCGGCTGGGACAGCTACTCAGGCACAGTCGACGACGACACCCGTGCCTGGCTGGACATCAGCTTCCAGCTGGTCAGCGGCCAAGTCCTGATGAGCGGCAACAAGAGCTCGCCCAACAGCCTGCGCGACTTTCACTACGTGGGCGACCTCAACGCCAATAGCAGCCTGCGCCTGGTGGCTCGCGGCACCGCCCGCATCAGTGGCAGTGTCGCCAGCAAAGTGCCGGGTACAGGTCAGGAGTGGGACGGTGACGTGTACTCGCCGGATGGCTATGTCGGTGGCGCTTTTGCTGGCGCAACACCTCGGGCCGCCAACGCCGGCATCATGTTCGGCCTCAACCGAGACCCTGAGAGCAGCACCAGCTACCTGACCATCGACGCGGCCATCTATTGCCGTTCGGATGGCCTGCTGGAGATCTACGAATCGGCCTATTCGCAGGGGGTCTTCGGACCCTATGCCCCCGGCGACCGCCTGCTGGTGTGGTACGACGGGGTGACCCTGCGCTACAGCCGCAACGGCGTCATCTTGCGGCAGCTGATGTGGCTCACAACGGATGCGCTGCACTTCGATAGCTCCTTTGCCACCGCCGGCGGCGAGCTGGCCGACATTCACTACGGCCCGATGAGCAGTACCGCCCAGGCGCAGGCCGCGGCCGATGCGGCAGCCTCGGCGGCCTCGACGGCCCAGACCAACGCCTCTAGCGCGCTGGCCTACATCAACAACATTTCCAGCGACAACGTGCTCAGCAGACTCGAAAAGTCGCGGGCGGTGCAGGACTGGAACGTGCTGGCCACTGAACAGCCCGGCATCCTAGGGCAGGCCGACAACTACGCGGTGACGACCGAAAGGAACAACTACACCTCAGCGGTGGGCGCCCTGGCCAGTTATCTGGTTTCGCTGTACCCGGCGTGGGGCGACCTCAACCAGGACACGCCGATCAACGGCGCGGAGTGGCGCGGCTTCTGGTTCAACGCTTACACCGCCAGGCAGTCCGTCCTGGACCGCATCGCAGCCAACGCCAAATCCCGCCTGGGCGCTCTGGCCACCATCAATGCAGTCAACACCGACGAGATCATCGACGCGGCAGTCGTGGAGAGCTATGACAACTACGACGAGATCGGCTATGGCATCTCGACCAACACCTGAGGGCCGAGCTCATGGGATTTCCTAGCGGCTACTTTGTTTCCAGCAGATCCGGGCGGCTGCAGGTGACGTTCTCCGGCAAGTGGAGCGTCTCCAACTCCGATCCGGTGGCCAACAACGGCACGTGGCAGCTCGCACTGCGCTGCCTCGTCGGCGAGGGTTCGGATCGCCTGACCGCCACCATGAATCTCACCAACAACACCGCTGTGCTGGAGCGCGACTACCCGGGCGGCAACGTGCCCGTTTTCGTCGGCATCGAACTGCTCGGCTACACGCTGGGCGGCGCCGGCTCGATCTCCGCGCGCAAGCTGCGCGTTCGGTGCCGCCTCTACAAGAAGTGACATGAGCACCTACTGGCAGTTCCGGCTCGTCGACGGCGTCTTCACCGGCGCCGCCTTCGGCTTTGACCCCGAGCCCGACGCTGAGCGCATCGATCGTGAGCGGCACTTCGGCTGCGGCCTGTGGAGGGGCGAGGTGGATCCGCAGCGCCAGCGCGTCGACGTGGCCGGCACCGGCGAGCTGGTGGATTGGCAGCGCCCGGCGCCGGCCGCGACGCCGTGGGTGACCTGGTCATGGGATGAGGCGACGCGCGACTACCTGCCCGTGAAGACATTGCTGGCGCTTCAGCTGGAGCGCGCTCAGGAGGTTGAGCAGCTGCTGGCGTCGCTGGACCTGCGCGTGCCGCGCCTGGCCGGCGAGATCACCGAGGCCATCGCGCTGGGCCAGCCGATCCCCACCGAATCGCGTGACCGCCTGGTGGCCCTGAACGAGCTCAAGGCCGAGCTGCGCGCCGCGCGCCAGGCCATGCTGGCCACCGATAGCGCCGAGGCGCTGCAGGCCGTCGTGGTGCCTTCCATCCCGGCGTCCTGGTAGGTAAGAACAGGGCGGCCCACGCCGGCGTTGCAGCGCCACCGTGAGCCACCTTCCCGCAGTCTGTACCTGCGATCTGGCCAAGGCCCTGCCACCTCCCGGGAGGCGGGGCGAGTTTCTCATTTGGAAAGGTCGTTTCCGTATGGCAAGCCCCATCATCCCCTGGCTGGGTGGTAAGCGACGCATCGCTGACACCCTGCTGAGCCGCTTCCCGCCCCACGAGTGCTACGTCGAGGTCTTCGCGGGCGGCGCTGCGCTGTACTTCCTGCGCCACCCGGCGCCGGTCGAGGTCATCAACGACGTCAATGGCGACCTGGTCACCCTGTATCGCGTCGTGCAGAACCACCTCGAGGAGTTCGTGCGCCAGTTCAAGTGGGCGCTCAGCAGCCGCGAAGTGTTCAAGTGGCTGCAGGACACCCCGCCGCACACGCTGACGGACATCCAGCGGGCCGCGCGCTTCTACTACCTTCAGCACCAGGCGTTCGGTGGCAAGGTCGACGGCCAGACCTGGGGCACCGCCACCACCGCGCCGCCGGTCAACCTCCTGCGCATCGAGGAAAGCCTCAGCGCGGCCCATCTGCGGCTCTCAGGGGCCTACATCGAGCGCCTGGACTGGGCGACGTGCATTGACAAGTACGACCGGCCCCACAGCCTCTTCTACTGCGATCCGCCGTATTGGGAGACCGAGGGCTATGGCGTGCCGTTCGAGTGGGAGCAGTACGAGCGCCTGGCGGCCAGGCTGGCCACGCTGAAGGGCAAGGCCATCGTGTCACTCAACGACCACCCCGACATCCGGCGGTGCTTCGCGGCCTTCCAGACGGAGACGCTGAGAATCGACTACACGGTGGGCGGGGGCGCCAAGGCCGCCACCAGGAACGAGCTGATCATCTACAGCTGGGACCGCGAGGCAGAGCCGGCCGGCTTGTTCTAGAGTCTGGCTTTCTGAGGGCGCAATTTCGTTTCCATCCCGGAAACACTCAGCGCCTACCGTTTATCGCACCGCCGAGGCCCGATTTTTCGCGCGCGGCATCAGACGGCGGCACCGAAGCACGCGGCTCGGGCGGGCGCGCGCCCGCAGCTGCCGGCCGAGCCCGCGGGCGGCGCAGCAGGGCCCGGGCCGTGAGGCCCAGGCCGCCGGCCAGCAGGGCCAGCGCCGCGCCCAGCCAGGGCAGCACCGCTTCGTGCCACTCCACCTGGCCGCGCAGGTGCTTGACCTGTTCCAGCAGCTGGGCGGTCTGCGCCTGGCGGCCAGCCTCGGCGCTGCGCAGCTGCGCCAGTGTCTGCGCCAGCTCTTCGAGCCGCGCCTCGGGCGTGGAGGCCGCCAGGGTCGGCAAGCCGGCGGCCGGTGACAGGCCCTGGGCCGGCGCCGACGCCGGCTGCGCGCCGGCCGACGCCAGGGTCAGCACCATGGCAGCCGCCGCAGTGGCGCGCAGGCCCAGGTGCCAGGCAGGCGCCCAGGAACGGCGACGAACAGCAGCATCGCTCATGCGTCGGGTGGCGTTGGAAACGGCGGCGTGGGGGTAACGAATCACTCTAGCATGCGGTCCCGCGGTCGCCCGGGGGGCGACAAGACCGCGTGACACAATGACTTGCAGCCCTTATCGGCCTGTCAGGGCCTGTCTTGACGATGTCTTCCGAACTGCTGACCGAACGCCGCGAGCACACGCTGCTGCTCACCCTGAAGGACCCGGCCACACGCAACCGCCTGTCGGCCCAGGCCTGCGCGGCGGGCATCGAGGCCATCAACAACGCGGCCGATGCACCCGACGTGCACTGCATCGTGCTGCACGGCGACGGCGCCCACTTCTGCGCCGGTGCCGACCTGCATGCCGCCGGCCACGACGAACCGGGTCCCGGCGGCTTCCAGGCCGCCTTCGACGGCCTGCTGGACGTGATGCGCAGCAGCCCCAAGCCCATCATCGCTGCGGTCGAAGGCCATGCGGTGGACGCCGGCTTCGTGCTGGCGCTGGCCTGCGACGTGGTGATCGCGGCGGATGACGCCTGCTTCTCGTGGACGCAGCCCGAAGCTGCCGCCGCGCTGAGCCTGCAGCTGCCGCGTCCGCTGGCGATGCAGCTGCTGTGGCTGACCGAGGCCTTGAGCGCCCAGCGCCTGCACGGCATGGGCCTGGCCAACGAGGTGGTACCGCCCGGCGAGGCCGTGGCCCAGGCGCTGCGCTGGGGCCACAAGCTGGGCAACGTGCCCGCCGAGCGCATCGCCGCGGCCAAGGAGTGGTACCTGGCGGCGGCGCAGCGGCGCGTGGGCTGACGGCGCCCCCGGCCCCGCGGCTTCAGCGGTCGAAGCCGGGCATCTGCCGTTCCAGCCGGCGCAGCAGGCCGGGCCAGGCCAGCGCGCCCGGGCCCATGCCCTTGGTGATCTGGCGTGACTGCTCACGCGCGGTGGCGATGATGTCGGGCGAGACGTGGATCAGCTCACCGCCGCCGGCCTGCGCCCGGACCTGGATGGTGCACACCGACTCGAAAAGGTACATCGACAGGAAGGCATCGGCCACGGTGCGGCCGACGGTCAGCAGGCCGTGGTTGCGCAGCATCAGGAAGGTGTTGCGGCCCAGGTCGCGCACCAGCCGCGGCTTCTCGTCCTCGTTCAGCGCCACGCCTTCATAGTCGTGGTAGCCCAGCGAGTTCATCACGAAGATGGACTGCTGCGACAGCGGCAGCACGCCGCCCTTCTGCGCCGACACCGCAATGCCGTTGAGCGAGTGCACATGCAGCACACAGGCCGCGTCGTGCCGCTCGGCATGGATGGCGCTGTGGATGGTGAAGCCCGCCGGGTTGACCGGGAAGGGCGAGACTTCCAGCTTCTCGCCGGCCAGGTTCACCTTGATCAGGCTGCTGGCGGTGATCTCCTCGAACATCAGCCCATAGGGGTTGATCAGGAACTGGTCTTCGGTGCCCGGCACGCGGGCGCTGATGTGGGTGAACACCAGGTCGTCCCATTTGAACAGGGCCACCAGCCGGTAGGCCGCGGCCAGATCCACACGCGCCTGCCATTCGGCTTCGCTGACGGTGCCGCGCAGGCTCGGGATCTCGATGGGGGCCATGGTCATGTCTCCGGACAATTAGAAACTTCAGTATGTGGACAATACCCAGCGTGCGGCGATGATTGCTGTCGCCTCAGGGACATGCCATGAACAGCCCGATTTTCACCCCCGCCCTCACCCCCGCCGAACGACAGAACATCGACCAAGGGTCGTGGTTTTCCCGGCTGTCGCTGCCATTGCGGCAGGCCATCCTGGCGCGCGCCAACGTGCGCCGCTATGCCGATGGCGCGCTGCTGTCCACCCGCGGCCAGCCCGCCGACGACTGGTGCGGCGTGGCAGCCGGCGCCGTGCGCGTCAGCTCCGTATCGCTCTCGGGCAAGCAGATCACGCTCACCTACGTGGAGCCCGGCACCTGGTTCGGCGACATCGCCCTCTTCGATGGCCTGGGCCGCACCCACGATGCCAACGCCCACGGCCCCACCACCGTGCTGCAGGTGCGCAAGCCCGATTTCCGCGAGCTGCTGAGCCAGCACGTGGAGCTGTACGACGCGCTGCTGCGCCTGAACTGCCGCCGCCTGCGGCTGATGTTCGACCAGATCGAGGACCTGAACACCCGCCCGCTGGCCGCGCGGCTGGCCAAGCAGATCCTGCTGCTGGCCAAGAGCTACGGCATCGAGCAGGGAGAGGAGATCCGCATCAGCCTGCAGCTGGCGCAGGAAGACCTGGCTCAGCTGCTGGGCGCCTCGCGCCAGCGGGTGAACCAGGAGCTCAAGGGCTTCGAGCGCGAAGGCGCGGTGCGGGTGGAGCCCACGCGGCTGGTGGTGCTGTCACGCGAAAAGCTGTTGCAGCTGTCCGACCGCTGAGGCCCCTGCCCGCCCGCCCCGCAGAACACACCACAAGGAGACCCCCCGCATGCAAGCCTTCACCGGCACCAAAGCCGTCAGCGAGCGCCATGCCTTCGACACGGATGCGCTGCAGCAGTACCTGGCGCAGCACCTGCCCGCGCTGCAGGGCCCCATCACGGTGGAGCAGTTCAAGGGCGGGCAGTCCAACCCTACCTACAAGCTGGTGACGCCCACGGCCAGCTACGTGATGCGCAGCAAGCCGGGCCCGGTGGCCAGGTTGCTGCCCTCGGCCCATGCGATCGAGCGCGAATACCGCGTGATGCGGGCACTGGCCGACACTGCCGTGCCGGTGCCTCGCATGCACCTGCTGTGCGAGGACGAATCGGTGATCGGCCGCGCCTTCTACCTGATGGACTTCGTGCCCGGCCGGGTGCTGTGGGACCAGTCGCTGCCCGGCATGCAGCCGGCCGAACGCGCCGCCCACTACGACGAGTTGAACCGCGTGATCGCGGCGCTGCATGCGGTGGACGTGCGTGCGGCCGGCCTGGAAAGCTATGGCAAGCCCGGCAACTACTTCGAGCGCCAGATCGGCCGCTGGAGCCGGCAGTACCAGGCCTCCATCACCCAGCCGATCCCGGCCATGGACCAGCTGATCGAGTGGCTGCCGGCCCACATCCCCCCGGGTGCGCGCGACGAGGCCGAGGTGGCCGTGGTGCACGGCGACTACCGGCTGGACAACGTGATCTTCCACCCCACCGAGCCGCGCATCCTGGCGGTGCTGGACTGGGAGCTGAGCACGCTGGGCCACCCGCTGGCCGACTTCAGCTACCACATGATGAGCTGGCACATCCCGCACACCGTGGGCCGCGGCATCGAGGGGCTGGACCTGGCGGCGCTGGGCATCCCCGACGAAGACGCCTACCTGCGCCGCTACGGCGAGCGCACCGGCCGCAGCGACCTGCAGGCCTTGCGCGCCGACTGGAACTTCTACCTGGCCTACAACCTGTTCCGCATCGCGGCCATCCTGCAAGGCATCGCCAAGCGGGTGGAGGACGGCACCGCCGCCAGCGACGAGGCCCGGCTGCAGGCCATGGCCGCCCGGCCGCTGGCCGAGATCGGCTGGCGCTTTGCGCAGCAGGCCGGCGCCGTGGGTTGAGTCAGGCGCCGCGACCGGCGTCGCCCAGGCCAGAATCGGCCGGCGCCCCGCCGCTGTTGAACAGGCTGGGCTGGGTGCTGGCGTGGGCCGAGGTGGTCCACAGCTCCACCGCGCGCCGGCCTTCGCGCAGCGCAGTTTCGAACAGGCCCACGATGGCGCGCAGCCGGGTGGCATCGGGCTCGGGCATGCGGGTGCGCAGCGTCAGGCGGCCACGCAGCGCGATCAGCAGCAGCGGATCGTCGGCTGCCAGCCACTGGCCGCGCGCTTCCAGCAGCCGCGACGACAGCGGGCCCACCAGCCACTGCTCGATGGCGCCGGTGCTGTTGGCCACCGTGCCGAAGGCTTCCTTCAGCAGCTTGGAATCGATCTGCGGTGCCTTGGGGTACAGCACCAGCCAGCGCATTTCCTCGGGCGTCTCGGTGTCGATGCGGGTCTGCAGGCCTTCGGTGAACTGCTCGAACACCTGCTTTTCCAGCGACTCCATCAGCTGACGCGAGACGATCATCATCTGCAGGTCCTGCCCGCCCTTGAGGTCGCCGCGCAGCCGCAGTTCCTGGCCCGGCAGATAGCCGCGCTGCGAAGGACCCCACTCCAGCCGCCAGCCCTGGGCCGGCACACCCGATTCGATGACGAAGCCGCTGCCGTCGCGCGAGCGCTTGAAGGCGTGGCCGGCCGAATCGGCCCAGCTGGCGACGGCGTCCCAGCCGGGTGGGTTGGAGCCGCCGGACAGCAGGCGCTTCAGGGTCTGGAACATGGGGATCTGGTCACGAGGAACGCCGCAACCGGCGGTGTGTTCTAGAGTCGCGGCACCCTGGAACGAGGAGACTTGCGGATGATCGAAGTGTATTCGTGGCCCACGCCCAACGGCCACAAGGTCCACATCATGCTGGAAGAGTGCGGCCTGCCCTACCGCGCGCACCCGATCGACATCGGGGCGGGCGACCAGTTCCAGCCCGACTTCCTGGCCATCAGCCCCAACAACAAGATACCGGCCATCACCGACCCGGACGGGCCGGACGGCCAGCCATACTCACTTTTCGAATCCGGCGCCATCCTGCTGTACCTGGCCGGCAAGACCGGTCGCTTTCTGCCGGAAGACACCCGCGGCCGGTACGACGTGCTGCAGTGGCTGATGTTCCAGATGGGCGGCGTCGGTCCGATGCTGGGCCAGGCCCACCACTTCCGCATCTATGCGCCGGAGAAGATCGGCTACGCCATCGACCGCTACACCAACGAGGCCAAGCGACTGTACGGCGTGATGGACAAGCGCCTGGCCAAGAGCACCTACCTGGCCGGCCCGCAGTACACCATCGCCGACATGGCCGTGTTCCCGTGGCTGCGCAGCTGGAAAAACCAGGGCATCGACTGGAACGACTACCCGCACCTCAAGGGCTGGTTCGACGAGATCGCCGCCCGGCCCGCGGTGCAGCGCGGCGTGGAGGTGCTGGCCGACCGCCGCAAGCCGCTGATGGACGACAAGGCCCGCCAGATGCTGTTCGGCAACGAGCAGTACAAGAGCCGGGGCTGACGCGCCCGGCCGTGCGGCCCGGCCCAGGGCGCGCCGTTTGCCCTGGGCTGCCGGACCAAGCCGCACAAGGACAAGACGATGGAAGACTGGAGCCCCCTGCTGGACGCGATCCAATGGCCGGCGATGCTGGCCACGGTGGCCGCCTCGTGGCTGGTCACCTCGTTGAACAAGGGCCGGCGCCACACGGGCTTCTGGCTGTTCCTGCTCAGCAACGCGCTGTGGGTGGTCTGGGGCTTCCACACCCAGGCCTGGGCGCTACTGGTGCTGCAGTTCTGCCTGGCGGCGATGAACATCCGCGGCGCCCGCAAGAACGACACCGCCGACGCCTAGAATCGCGGCCTCGCTGCCCATAGCTCAACTGGATAGAGCACCAGCCTTCTAAGCTGGGGGTTCCAGGTTCGATTCCTGGTGGGCAGGCCATCCGGCAGGCGCCGATGGACACCACGCTTGCACCCACGTCGCTCGGGCTGACGGCCGGCAGCGTGGCGATGGTCGCGCTGCACATTCAGATGGGCCGCGGCACGCTGGTCTACATCGCCACGCCCAGTCACCCAGGCGCAGCAGCCGAGGCACTGCGGCGCCGTGGGGCGGCGCTCAACGCAGGGCCGCTGGCGATCGCCACGACAAAACCGGTCGTGGCGACCACGCGGTCCACCAGTCGACGAAGCCGGCCAGCGGCTGCGGGCGCGAGATGTGGTAGCCCTGCGCTTCGTCGCAACCCACTTCGCGCACTGCGGCCAGCTGTTCGGCCGACTCGATGCCTTCGCACACCGTGCGCATGCCCAACGTCGCCGCCATGGTCGCGATGGTCTGGACGATGGCCCGGGCATCCTTGCGCAGCAGGATCTCGCTGACGAAGGCGCGGTCGATCTTCAGCGTGTCGAACGGGAAGCTCCGCAGGTAGGCCAGCGATGAATAACCGGTGCCGAAGTCGTCCAGCGCCACGCGCACGCCCAGGCTGCGCAGTGCGCGCAGCCGCTCCAGCACGCCGTCGATGTCGCCCATGAAGATGGACTCGGTGATCTCCAGTTCCAGCCGCGCCGGCGGCAGTCCGGTCTCGCGCAGCACGTCCCGCACGCGCGACACATAGTGCTCGTCGCGCAGCTGGTTGGGCGACACGTTGACCGACACCACCAGCCCTTGCAGGGCTCTGACGCCCGCGCGGCAGGCCTCCAGCAGCACCCAATGGCCGATCTCGTCGATCAGCCCGATCTGTTCGGCCGCCACCACGAACTCGCTCGGCGGCACCAGACCCAGCACCGGGTGGGGCCAGCGCAGCAGCGCTTCGGCACCGACGACCTGCCAGCGCACGATGTCGACCTTGGGCTGCCAGTGCAGGACCATCTCACCGCGCGGCAGGGCCTGCCGCAGGCCCTCCTCGATGTCACCTCGGCGGCGGCTGCGGTCCCCCAGCGCCTGCGTGTACGGCACGTAGCAGCCGCGGCCCTGCGCCTTGGCGGCATACAGCGCCATGTCCGCGCGCACCAGCAGCTCATCGACACCGATGGCGCCGGGCGCGCCCAGCGCGCCGCCCACGCTGGCGCCAATGCGCAGCCGGCGCGCCTGCAGGTCGATCGGCCGGGTGAGCGCCTCGATGAGGCGGCCGGCCAGCGCCGCAGCCTCGGCCTCCTGTTCGGTGCCGGGCATCAGCACCGCGAACTCGTCGCCGCCCAGGCGCGCCACCAGATCGCCCGGCCGCATGCACGCCAGCAGCCGCTGCGCGGCCGCGCGCAGCACCTCGTCGCCGGCGCTGTGGCCCAGCATGTCGTTCACGGCCTTGAACTGGTCCAGGTCGAGGAACAGCAGCGCCAGCGGCTGCCGCGCCTTCACCGCATCCGCCAGCGCCTGCCGCAGCGTGTGGCGGTTCGACAGGCCGGTCAGCGAATCGCGGTGCGCCAGCTCCTGCAGCCGCGACTGCGCAGCCAGGCGCTCGCTCACGTCGGACAGCACGCCCCGCCAGCCCTGCGTGCGGCCGTGTTCGTCCACCACCCGCTTGCCCTGCACGGACAGGTGCCGCAGGCCGCCCTCGGGCTGGCGCACGGTGAGCTGCAGGCCCCGAAAGGGGCGACCGGCATCCATCGCCTCCCGCAAGGCCGGCAGGCCCTGCACCACGCGGGTTTCGAGGTGCGCCATCAGCGGGCAGCCGTTGGCGCCGAGCAGCTCACGGCCGAGCAGGTCGGCCAGCCGGGGCGAACAGTGGCTCAGGTTGCCGGCGGCATCGGTCTGCCACAAGGCATCGTCGGCGCCTTGTTCAAAGTCGTCGAGCAGGATGGCCAGCATGCGCCGCTGGCGCTCGGCCTGCGCCTGGGCCCGCAGCACCGCCACATGCTTGCGGGCCGCCGACTGGGCGCCGATGGCCAGCACCGGGCCGTAGAAGCACATCAACAGCTCCACGCCGACCAGCGTGGGATCGGGCGCCTGGTGCAGCGCGCCGAGCGAGGCCACGGTGAGGATGGCGGCCCAGGCCAGGCTGGCCCGGGGCAAGGGGCTGAGCACGAAGGCGCCCGCGGCCAGCATGCCGGCCACCAGCGTGGCCACCAGCAGCTGCTGCCCGGGTTGCGCGGCCGGGAACCACACCAGCGGGGCCACCGCCCACCAGCCGGCCAGCAGCGCGGCATGCGCGGTGGAGCGCCGCATGGCGCGGCAGGACGCCATCTCGCGGGGCTGGCGGCGGCCGCGCCACCAGCCCAGCATCGCCAGCGCCGCGGTGGCCAGCAGCGCGGCAAACCACAGCGCCATGCCGTGGCCGAACGTGGCCTTGAAGCACCACAGCACCAGCAGACCGCAGCCGACGTTGGCCAGCATCATCAGCGGCGTCAGCCGCATCACCTGCCCCAGCAATGCGGCGCGGATGCGGCCGGTCTCCGCGTCCTGGTCCGCGTAGAGCGCGCGGTTGTCTCGTAGCCACTGATGGACGCGCAGGCGGAGGGTCATGGGAAGAAAACCGGACAGCGGTGGCCCATTGTCGGCCGAGGGGATCATTTATGTTGCCGATGAGGACTACTGACTGCACAGGACAGTGCAGCAGGTCACGCGGCGTGCGCGAACGTGGCTGTCCCTTGGGCAACAGCGCTACTACACCCGGGACGAGGCCTTGCCAATGGCCTTTGAAGTAACCCATGTCAGATATGACCGGTTGCGAGATATCCGCACGCTTTGCATGTCAAACGCGGGTGCAAGGCTCAAGCCCTGCGTGGTGGCGTTCGAAGACACGTGAGCCGTTGACCACAGCCGCTCTGGTTGTGCGCACTGCGCTGCGACCCCGTGTTTCGGGTCGATCCACTGAAGGCCTACCGATGTACACCCCCCTCCCTCGCCGTGCGCGGCTCTTGTTCATGATTGCGGGGTGGGGTGCATTTCCTGCCGCTGCCATGGTGGCCGGCGCAGCGGGCTGGCTGGCGCCCTGGCCCGCCTTCTGGGTGGCCGGCGTGGCGTCGCTGATCACCGCGTTGGCCGCGGCCTGCGCGCTGGAGGCAGCCCGCCAGCGCAACGAGCGCGAGCGGCATGCCGATGCGCAAACCCTGTCGCGTCTGGTCGCCGAGACGCAACGGGTCGCTCGCGCGCACGAAGCGGGTGACATCGACGCGGTGATGGACACCGCATCGATGGCAGGCGACTCACGCGTGCTGGCGCAGACGGTCAACGACCTGGTGGCCAGCCACATCGCCGTGAAAAAACAGGCCATGGCCGTGGTGCTGCGGTTCGGCCAGGGCGACTTCAGCGCCACGCTGCCTCCGCTGCCGGGCAAGAAGGCCTTCATCAACGAGACGCTGGAGCAGGTGCGCAGCCATCTCACCGGCCTGGTGGAAGAGCTGAACCACATGTCGCGTGAGCACGATCTGGGCGACATCGACGTGGTCATCGACAGCCGGCGCTTTGCCGGTGACTTCGGCACCATGGCCGAAGGCATCAACCGCATGGTGGCCGGCCACATCGCGGTCAAGAAGAAGGCCATGGCCTGCGTGGCCGAGTTCGGACGCGGCAACTTCGACGCACCGCTGGAAGCGCTGCCGGGCAAGAAGGCTTTCATCAATCACACCATCGAAGAGGTGCGCAGCCATCTCAAGGCCTTGATCCGCGATGCGCAGCAGCTGGTCGAGAACGCGACCGCCGGTCGTCTGGACGTGCGCGCCGATGCGGCACAGCACAGTGGCGACTTCCGCAGGATTGTCGACGGCATGAACCAGACGCTGACGGCGGTGGTGGAGCCCGTGCAGGAAGTGGCGCGGGTGCTCAAGGCCATGGAGGGCGGTGACCTGACGCAGCACGCCAGCACCGACAGCGGCGGTCAACTCGCCGGCCTGTGCGACAGCCTCAATGCCACCGTGGCCCGCCTGGCCGAGGTGGTGGCCGGCGTGACGGGCACCGCGGAACACCTGATGCATGCGGCCAGCGAGGTCACGGCCACGGCCCAGGCGCTCAGCCAGGCTGCCACCGAGCAGGCGGCCGGCGTCGAGGAGACCAGTGCCTCGATCGAGCAGATGACCTCCTCCATCGCGCAGAACACCGACAACGCCAAGGTGACCGACGGCATGGCCAGCCAGGCGGCCGGCGAAGCGGCCGAAGGTGGCGAGGCCGTCAAGGCCACGGTGGCGGCGATGAAGCAGATCGCGCACAAGATCGCCATCATCGACGACATTGCCTACCAGACGAACCTGCTGGCGCTCAACGCCGCCATCGAGGCCGCCCGTGCCGGCGAGCACGGCAAGGGCTTTGCGGTGGTGGCGGCCGAAGTGCGCAAGCTGGCCGAACGCAGCCAGCTGGCGGCCGAAGAGATCGGCACCGTGGCCACCAGCAGCGTCGAGCTGGCCGAGCGTGCGGGCGCCCTGCTGGCAGCGATGGTGCCGAGCATCCGCAAGACCTCGGACCTGGTGCAGGAGATCGCGGCGGCCAGCGACGAGCAGTCATCCGGCGTCAACCAGATCAATGCTGCCGTCATCCAGCTCAGCCAGACCACGCAGCAGAACGCCTCCAGCTCCGAGGAGCTGGCCTCCACCGCAGAAGAGATGAGCGCCCAGGCCGGCCAGCTGCAGCAAGCCATGTCGTTCTTCGTGCTGCAGCGCCCGGCCGCGGCCGCCATGCCGGTGCGACCCCATCGCCTGCCGCCCGCCGCGGCCCGGCCGCGTGAAGCACGGCGCGTGGCACCAGCCCCCCTGAAACCTGTGCAGCGCACGCTGGTGGCGGAAGTCAACGACGCGGACTTCGTGCGGTTCTGAGCCGCGCCGCAGGCAGTCAAGATTGACCCGGGGCGTTGTCATTGAGCAACTGCCAACGAAGGGCGCAGGAGGCCACCGCCACAATCGCGCCGCCCCGTTTGGAGGGTCAGTTGATCAAGATCATGAAGAAGACAGCCATCGCCATCGCCACCCTCGCCGCCGCTCTCGGCGCTGCCAACGCCTCGGCCCAGGCCTACATCGGCGGCGGCGTCAGCGCCACGCGCATCAACGTCGACTGCGACGGTATCCAGAGCTGCGACAAGAGCGACACGGGCGGCAAGCTGTACGGCGGCTGGGGCTTCGGCAACGGCCTGTCGGCCGAGCTGGGCTACATCACCTTCGGCAAGGCCACCGCATCGGACAGCGGCGCTTCGCTGGACGTCAAGGTTCACGGCTTCACCGTGGCGGCCGCTTATCGCGCGCCCATCGCTTCCAGCTGGGGCCTGACCGGTCGTCTGGGCCTGGCTTCGCTGAAGACGAAGCTCTCGGCTTCGGCCGGCGGCCTCAGCGCCTCGGACGACGAGCGCCACACCGCGCCCTACTTCGGCGTCGCTGCCGACTACGCCTTCACGCCCGCGTTGAAGCTGGAACTGTCGGCCGACTTCAGCCGCGCCAAGTACGACGGCGAGAAGGCCGCCGTGCGCAGCCTGGGCCTGGGCCTGCGCTACGACTTCTGATTGCGCACAGCTTTCGCCTGACCACGAAAGCGGCCCTCGGGCCGCTTATCTGTTTCAGCCCTTGACAGCCGGTTGGCACGCCGACAAACCCGCCACTTCAAGCCGCCAGCTTGTGCTGGTACAGCGGCCTTTCGCGGTCTTCCAGCAGCCGGTCCAGTTCGTCCAGCGAATGCCGGCCTGGCTGCAGCCAGGCGTCCACGTGCTCGGGCTTCAGCGGCACGATGCAGCGGTCGTGGCCGGCGGCGGCCACTTCGGGCGGCGGCTCGTCGGTCACGGCCGCGAAGGACAGCAGTGGCTCGCCGTCGGGCCCCACCCAGCGAGACCACAGGCAGGCCACCAGCATCTCGCGGCCGTCGGCGGGCACGAATTCCAGCACCACGTTCTGGCCGTCGCGCTGCACGTTCTCGAAGAACCGGTCCACGATCATCACGCCGTGGCTGACGCCGAACACCCGCCGCCAGAAGGGGCCGCGCAGGTTGTCGCGGCGGGCGTTGTAGGTGCCGGGGTAGCGGCGGTCGTAGTCGGCCGGCACACCCTCGGGCCGGCACTGGTAGCGCATCGGCTTGAGCACGCGGCGGCCGCCTTCCATCACCATCACCGGCGCATACCAGCCGGGGTAGATGCGGGCATCGCGCGGCAAGGGCTCGGTGCGCTGCAGGTCATCCAGCCAGCCCTTGAGCTGGGTGATCTTGGCCCCGGCGATGCGCTGGTCGTCCTGCGCCTTGCGCGTGGGCTTGGTGGCCAGTTGCTGCTCGGCCTTGACCAGCCGCGCGCGCTGGACGAACAGCTCGCGCTGCCAGTCGGTTTCCTGCCGCGCATTGGCTTCGGTGATGTAGCGCGCGATCAGCCGTTCATCGTCGGTGCGCGGGTCGCGCAGAAAGCCCAGGTCCATCGCCTTGGGCGTGCGCGGCCGCTTCTGCGCACCCAGCGTCTCTTCGGTCGTCCAGCGCCACCAGAACAGTTGCACGAACTCGGCGATGCCGATGTCCACGCCCCATTCACGCACGTAGCGGTGGTGCTCGGCCTTGATCATGGCGGAGTAGCACACGCCCAACCCCTCAGCTTGCAATGCAGGCCAGTCTAGCGGCCCGTCATCGCCGCGGGGGCGATGCGACCGGGGTCAAGCCAGCCGGTCGCGTGCGTGCTGCAGCGCCGACTGGGCGGCGCGGGTGGCATGGTGGCGGATGTGCCAGGCGGCCTCGTCCACCGCGCGGCGGGCTTCGAGGCCCGGCAGGTCGCCATCGGCCAGCAGGCGGCGGGCTTCGCGCAGCGCGAGGATGGCCTCGTGCTCATGGTCGCAGTACAGCGCCACCTGGGCGTTGCGCAGCACGTCGAGCGCAGGGCCGTGGGCGGCGGCGGCGCCCGCCGGGCGCGGCGCCTGCATGCCCAGACTGGCCACCCAGGCGGTGGCGGCGGTGAAGGAATTCGAGCTGTCAGCCATGGCGTTCTCCCAGAGAGATTTGGCAATCAAGCTCGCGTCCGGCAGCGCACGGCACGTCGGCCAGCCCCATGCCAGCCGGGGTCGGACGCGCAAGGGGCGCGAACAGGCCCATGGTGCGCCCGACTCGTCTCGGCCGTGCTGCTGGTCCGTGCCCGCCGGTAAGGGGAAGGTTTACAAATTCACAGCCAGTTCAAGCGGGTTGAAAGCCGCTGGCGCGGATGATCTTCGTCCACACGGCGGTGTAGGCACGCTCACGCGCCCCCAGCTGGGCGGCATTCATGTAGCCCACGCTCAGGCCCATGTTGGTCAGGCGTTCCTTCACTTCCGCCTGGCCCAGCACCCGCGCCAGCGCTTCGGAGAAGCGGTCCAGCACCTCGCGCGGCGCACCGGCGGGCGCGAACACGCCGTAGTAAGGCAGCTCCTCGAAGCCGGCCACCCCCACCTCGGCCAGCGTGGGCACGTCGGGCAGGATGGCCTGGCGCTTGTCGCCCATCACCGCCACCACACGCACCTTGCCGCTGCGGTGGTTCTCGATCAGGTCGGGGATGGAGCCCACGCCGCCGGCGATCTGGTTGCCCAGCATGTCGGCCATCATCGGTGCGCTGCCACGGTAAGGCGCCGAGATCAGGTCGAGGCCGAACTTCTGGGCCAGCACCTTGACCATGAACTCGGGCACCGAGGCCGGCGCCGGGATGCCCAGCGCGCTCTTGCCGCCCTGGCTGGTCTTCACCCATTGCACGTACTCGGCCACCGACCTGGCCGGCGTGCCGCCGGACAGCGCCAGCGCGTTGGCGAAGGTGGCAAAGCCCGCCACCGGCACGAAGTCATGTGCCGGATCGAAGCCGGGGTTCTTCACCACCAGCGGCAGGATGGAGACGGTGTGGTCGTGGGTGAGGAACAGCGTGTGGCCATCGGCCGGTGCGGCCTTCAGCGCCTGCGCGGCCAGCTGGCCGCCGGCGCCGGCCTTGTTCTCCACCAGGAAGTTGGCGCCGCCCAGCTCAGGCTTGAGCTTCTCGGCCAGCAGGCGGGCCACGGCGTCGGTGCCGCCGCCCGGCGGAAAGCCCACCAGCAGGCGGTAGGTCTTGTCTGCCTGCGCCCACAGCATGGGGGCGGCCAGCGCGCCGGCCGAGGCGGCCAGGCCTTGCAGCGCGCGGCGGCGGGTGATGGACGGGCGGCCCGTCTTGGAGGGGGCGGTCATGACGAATCTCCTGGTACGACAACGGTGGGCGAATGTAGCAACGCCCGTCGGCCCGCCGCCGCATGGCGGCAGCGCCGTGGCACGGCGGGCTTGGGCGATACTGCCGCGCCATGCAAGTCCTGCGCCGCTCCACCTCACTCGCCCGCCTGGTGCTGGCGTGGTTCATGGTGGCGGTGGGGGTGGCCACGGCATCGCCGATGGTGCATCCGCAGTCGATGGAGCTGGTGTGCACCCAGGGCGGTGCCATCCAGTGGGTGATGGTGGATGCCGGCGCCGACGGCGATGCCGCGGTCATGGGCGCGCACACGCTGGACTGCGCCTTGTGCCTGCCGGCTGCGCTGCCGGCCGGCCCTTTTGTGCCGCCGGCGAGCGAGCCGCTGCCCAGGCTGCGGGCGCCGCACCCGTTCACGTCGGCCGAGATCGCGGCGCTGCTGGGCGCCCCGCTGCCGCCGCGCGGCCCGCCCGCGGCCGCCTGAGGCCACACCCGGCCCGCCACCCTCGACACCACTGAAGGCCCGGCGCGCCCGCGCCCCGCCCGTGGTGACCCTTTCTGCTTCGCCGTTGCCGCTGGCCGCATGGCCCGTGGCCTGCGCCTGCCCCGCTGCGGCGGCGAGATCGCCCCCGAAGAATCAGATGCTCCGTTTTCCGTCTGGCGCCGCCCGTGCGCCCCTGGCCGCTGCGGCCGCCCTCGTCCTGTCCACCCCCCCCCACGCCCAGACCGCCGCCGATGCTGCCGGTGACTCCACGCTGGTGCTGGGCAGCACCACCGTCAACGTCACTGCCAGGGCCCTGGGCCCGTTGCCGGCGCGCAGCGTCTTCAGCTCGGTCGACATCCTGGGCGCCAGCCTGCTGCAGGACCAGCATGTGGACTACAGCTGGGAGCTGCTGACGCGCGCCCCCGGCGTGCAGGTCACGCAGTTCAAGCAAGGCACCGATGCCGGCCGCTTCTCGTTCCGCGGCTTCAACGGCGAAGGCCGCATCAACGCGGTCAAGCTGCTGATCGACGGCATTCCCAGCAACGACAACGCGGGCGGCATGCCCTTCCTCGATGCGGTGTTCCCGCTGGACATCGAGGCCATCGAGATCGTGCGCGGCACCAACGACGCGCGCTACGGCCTGCACAACATCGCCGGCAATGCCAACGTGCGCACCCGCATCGGCGGCAACGAGGGCCGCGCCAGCGTCACCGTCGGCAGCTTCGGCACGCGAGAGGTGCAGCTGGCCAAGGGCCTGGAAAGCGGCGCCTGGAGCCAGAACTACTTCATCGGCTGGCGCGACTCGGACGGCTACCGCGACCATGCCGATGCCAGGAAGCTGGCGCTGGCCGGCAAATGGTTCTACACCGGGGGCGATGGCGACTGGCGTGCCGGCGTGATCGCCCGCCACTACCGCAACCGCGCGCTGGAGTCGGGTTACCTGACCCGCGAGCAGGCCGAGACCGCACCGCGCAGCTCGCCCGCCTACGCGCAGGACGACCGCGGCGAACGCGACACCACGCAGCTCAGCGCCCATGTGGACGGCAGCCTGACGCCGGCCTGGTCGTGGTCGACCAGGCTGTACACCAGCCACTACGAGAACCGGCGCTGGGTGCGCTTCTCGGCCAGCGGGGTGCAGCAGGAGCGCTACAACGACGAACGCCAGCGCGGCGCCATCGGCACGCTGACCTGGCGGCCCACGGTGAGCTGGGCGCATGAGTTCACGCTGGAAGGCGGGCTGGACGCGCAATGGCAGGACAACCTGGGCCAGCGCTACCGCACGGTGCAACGCGTGCGCAGCTCGCAGTTCCGCGACTGGGACTTCGACCTGAACACACGCGGCGGCTACCTGCAGGCGGTGATACGCCCGGTGCCGGCGCTGAAGATCGTGCCGGCGCTGCGGCTGGACAGGATCAGCGGCCACCTCACGGACCGGCTCACCGGCAATGCCTACGACGTGCATGACTACGGCCTGGTCAGGCAGCCCAAGATCAGCGTGGCCTACACCGTCTCGCCGCAGGCCAGCGTGTACGCCAACTGGGGCCGCAGCTTCCAGATCGGCAGCGGCATCGACGCCTACCGCACGCAGACGCGCAACCTCTCGCCCTCCATCAACGACGGCTGGGAAGCCGGCCTCAAGTTCACGCCCCTGGCCGGGCTGGAAGGCCGCGTGGCCTACTGGGAACAGCGCGCCTCGGGCGAGGTGGCGCGGGTGCTGGGCGTGGATGGCCTGCCCGACCCGGGCGGACTGGGCAACGTGGGCAAGACGCTGCGCAAGGGCATCGACCTGCAGCTGCAGACGCGGCCGACGGCCGGCACCACGGCCTGGGTGGCCTGGTCGCACCAGCTGGCCCGCATCACCGAGCCCGACCCCAGCGCACCGGCCACACGCGGCCAGCAGATCGAGAACGTGCCGCGCTACCTGGCCACGGCCGGGATGGACTGGCAGGCGCTGCCGCAACTCAAGCTCTCGGCCTGGGCCAACGCGCAGGGCGAATACTTCCTGGAGCGCACCAACACGCTGGGCCAGGCCGGCGGCTACGCGTTGCTGAACCTGGGCGCCACCTGGCAGCTGACGCCCGCCACCAGCCTCAACCTGCAGCTGAAGAACGTGACCGACCGACACTACGTCTATGCCTGGTACGACAGCGGCTCTTCCGGCTACTCGCCGGGCGACGGCCGCAGCGCCTACTTGAGCCTGGACCTGAGGTTCTGATGGACAGCCGCGACAAGGACCTCTACCGCGCGGTGTGGCGCTGGCACTTCTATGCCGGCCTGCTGGTGCTGCCCTTCCTGGTGTGGCTGGCCATCACCGGCGGGCTGTACCTGTTCAAGGCCGAGATCGACGGCTGGTGGCACCGCGACCTGAAAGTGGTGGTGCCGGCCGCCAGCGCGCCACGCCCGGCCAGCGAGTGGGTGGCCGCCGCCCTGGCGGCGCAACCGGGCACGCTGCGCAAGCTCACGCCCGGCGCCTGGGCCACCGGCTCGGCCGAGTTGGGCATCCGGCGCGCCGATGGCGAGCGCGTGACCGTCTACGTCGACCCCTACCGCGCGCAGGTGCTGGGCACGCTGCCCGACGGCGGCACGCTGGCCTGGACCATCCGCAAGCTGCACAGCCTCAAAGCCTTCGGGCCGGTGGCCCGCGGCTTCATCGAGATGGCGGCCGGCTGGTCGCTGCTGCTGGTGCTCACCGGCCTGTACCTGTGGTGGCCGCGCGGCGATCGCAAAGGCCGCGGCGGCGTGTTGACGGTGCGCGGCCGGCCGCGCCAGCGCGTGTTCTGGCGCGACCTGCATGCGGTGACCGGACTGGCGGTGGGCGCGGTGCTGGCCTTCCTGGCCCTCACCGGCATGCCCTGGTCGGTGCTGTGGGGCCAGCAGGTCAACCAGTGGGCCAACGGCCACAACTTCGGCTACCCGGCCGGTGTGCGGGTGCAGGTGCCGATGTCGCAGCAGCGCCTGCCCGAGACGGGCAGCACCGCCTGGTCGCTGGCGCAGGCGCAGGTGCCGCAGTCCAAGGCGCCCGCATCCAGCGGGGCCGATGACCATGCGGGGCACGCCGGGCATGCCGGCCATGAGGCGCCCGCCGCGCCCCGGCCCGCCACACCGCCCGACATGCTGAGCGTGGACGCGGTGATGGCCCGGGTGCAACGCCTGGGCCTGGCGCCCGGCTACAGCGTGAGCCTGCCTTCGGGGCCCACCGGCGTGTTCACCGCCGCGGTGTACCCGCACGATGTGGCGCAGCAGCGCGTGGTGCACCTCGACGCCTACAGCGGCGCGGTGCTGCTGGACATGGGCTATGCCGGCTACGGCCCGCTGGGCCGCTGGCTGGAATGGGGCATCAACGTGCACCTGGGCCAGGAATACGGCGTGCCCAACCAGGCCGTGCTGGTGCTGGCCTGCCTGGCCATCGTGCTGCTGTGCGTGAGCGCCGCGGTGATGTGGTGGAAGCGCCGCCCCGCCCGCGCGCTGGGCGTGCCGCCCGCACCCGCCGACCCGCGGATGATGCGCGGCCTGCTGGGGCTGCTGGTGGTCGGTGGCCTGCTGTTCCCGCTGGTAGGTGCTTCGCTGCTGATGATGGGGGTGCTGGACCGGCTGCTGGCGCCGCGCCTGCTGCCGCCGGCTACACCGCGTTGAGCGGAATCTTCAGGTAGCGCACGCCGTTGTCTTCGGCCGGCGGCAGCTCGCCGGCGCGCATGTTCACCTGCACCGAAGGCAGGATCAGCACCGGCATGTCCAGCGTCGCGTCGCGTGCGGTGCGCATGGTCACGAAGGCTTCTTCGCTGATGCCCTCGTGCACATGGATGTTGTGGGCGCGCTCGTCGGCCACGGTGCTCACCCAGGCCGCCTCACGGCCCCCGGGCGGGTAGTCGTGGCACATGAACAGACGCGTGTGCGGCGGCAGGCTCAGCACCTTGTGGATGGAGCGGTACAGCGTGCGGGCATCGCCGCCGGGGAAGTCACAGCGGGCCGTGCCGTAGTCGGGCATGAAAAGCGTGTCGCCGACGAAGGCGGCGATCTCGGCAGCCGCACCGTCACCGTCCTGCACCACGTAGGTCATGCAGGCCGGCGTGTGGCCGGGCGTGTGCAGCGCCCTCGCCTGCAGCCCACCGATCTGGAAGCTCTCCTGGTCGTCGAACAGGTGGTCGAACTGGCGGCCGTCACGCGCAAAGCCGGGCTCGGCATTGAACAGGCGGCCGAACACCTCCTGCACCTGCCGGATGTGGCGGCCGATGCCCAGCCGACCGCCCAGGGCCTGGCGCAGGTAGGGCGCGGCAGACAGGTGGTCGGCATGCACATGGGTCTCCAGGATCCATTGCACCTGCGCGCCCAGTGCCCGCACGCGTTCGATCAACCGGTCGGCACTCGCATGGCTGGTGCGGCCCGACTTGGGGTCGTAGTCCAGCACGCTGTCGATCAGCGCGCACTGGCGCGTCTGGCGGTCCAGCACCAGGTAGCTGACGGTGCCGGTGGCGGCGTCGAAGAAGCCTTCGACCTGAAGGCGGGTGCTGGTGCTCAACATCTCGGGTTCTCCGTCTGCATGTCATTCGCCTTCTTGGCGTTCCTTCCGGCGCGCCATCGGCGCAGGCCGGGCGACCGGCCGCCCACCATGCTACGGCCGAAGCTGCCCGCGGCGGGGGCTCGGTGTCGCTGCGTGTGCTGCACCGGCTGCTGCGGCATGAGCCTCGGCATATTGACGCCTACAACGACCTGCGGCCGCGCTGAGCCGGCGCACCGGCCATCACAACCGGAACACCGCCACCGCCTGCGACAGCGCATCGGCCTGCCGGCGCAGGCTCTCCGCGGCGGCGGCCGATTCCTCCACCAGCGCCGCGTTCTGCTGCGTGGTCTGGTCCAGCTGGCTCACGGCCAGGCCCACCTGCTCGATGCCCTGGCGCTGCTCGCCCGCTGCATGCGACACCTCGTCGATGAGACCGGCCACGCGCACCACCTGGGCCACCACCTCCTCGATGGTGCGGCCGGCGCCGTCCACCAGCGCGGCGCCCGAGGCGACGCGCAACGCCGATTCGTCGATCAGCATGCGGATCTCCTTGGCGGCTGCCGCGCTGCGCTGGGCCAGCGTGCGCACTTCGGATGCCACCACCGCAAAGCCGCGCCCGGCCTCGCCCGCACGGGCCGCTTCGACCGCCGCGTTGAGCGCCAGGATGTTGGTCTGGAAGGCAATGCCATCGATCACGCTGGTGATGTCGCCGATGCGGCCACTGGACTGGCGGATCTCGGCCATCGTGCTCACCACCTGCTGCACCGCGCCACCCCCTCGCCGCGCCACGTCGGTGGCCTGGCCGGCCAGCTGCGATGCCTGCTGCGTGTTGTCGGCGCCGTTGCGCACCGCGCCCGTCAGCTGCTCCATCGAGGCGGCCGTCTCCTGCAAGCTGGCCGCCTGCTGCTCGGTGCGGCTCGACAAGTCCTGCGTGCCCTGCGCAATCTGGTGGCTGGCGGTGGCCACCTCCTCCACGCCGCTGCGCACCGCCTGCACCACCTGCACCAGGCCCTCACGCATCGCCTGCATCGAGGCCAGCACACTGCCCGGCCGCGCTGGGGCACGGTCGTCGCGCGACAGGTCACCCCCGGCGATGCGGCTGGCCGCCGCGGCCAGCGACGCGGGCTCGTCGCCCAGGGCCTGCAGCACGCTGCGGGTGATGACCAGCGCAATGGCCACGCTCAGCAGGACCATCAGCCCGATGCCGACGCCGCTGTACCAGCCCATCGTGTGCGCCCGGGCCTGGGAGCCCTGGTACTCGTCGGCGGCGACCCGCGCCTGCAGACCCATGAGCTGCTCGACGCTGTCCACCACCGGGGGCGACAAGGGGCTGACCTGCGACTTCATCAACTGCAGGGCGGCCGGCGCATCGCCCCTGGCCAGCGCCTGGGCCACCGGCTCATAGCCGGCGTCCAGCAAGGTGCGGAAGTGATGCAGCGCCTTGGCCGCCAGCTGCTTTTCCTCCGCCGTCTGGGCGCCGCCCAGGTAGCGCTGCCAGGTCGCATCGGCCTTGCCGCGGGCGCTGGCGTACTGGGTCAGGCGCTGGGTGGTGTTGGCGGGGTCGGCCGCCAGCAAGGCGTCGGACAGCAGCACCCGCATGCGGGCCACCAGGTAATGGATCTCGCCCAGGTGGTTCAGCGGCAGCGTGCGGTCTTCGTACATCGTGCGCTGCGAAGCCACCGCCGCGCGCAGCGTCCAAGCCTGCAGCGCCGCCACCAGCAGGCCAAGCACCAACACCACGGCAAAGCCGGCCAGGAGGCGCGTACGCAGGCGCCAGCGGGAGATCGACGACATACAACCCCTTGCGGAACTACTGACCGGGTTTATCGATCCGTGCCTTGAACAACCTGAGACGCAAAAATTGGCACGACCGGCCTGGCTGCCAGCACCCGAGCCACCCGCACAAACCCTCACCCCGCTTTGCGGGGCCTGCGTTCGGGCGATGGCTGGAGCAACCGTCCGCTGCCATCCTGCGGCCAGCGAATGACCGGAGTACCCCCATGGCCCTGATCCGTTGCCCCGCCTGCACCGACGTCGTCAGCTCCCTGGTGCACGCCTGCCCCAGCTGCCGCGCCCACCTGCGCCCCGTGGCCGCCAAAGCCGACCAACGCCCCCGCGCGCCGACGCCGCCGCGCCGGCTGCTGCCCAGCGTGGCGCGGGTCTCGCACTTTCCCACGCGCGGTTGATCAAGCGCTGCAGGTTCTCGCAATACCAGGCCGCGCGGGCCGCTCAACGCAGGGCGCCGTCCAACCAGGCCGCCAGCTGCGCGGCCGTCATCGCACCGCTCTGGCGGGCCACTTCGCGGCCACCGACGAATAACAAGGTGGTGGGAATGCTGCGGATCTGCATCGCCGCGCTGGCTTGCGGCGCCGCATCGCTGTCCACCTTCACGAAGCGCAGTTCAGGCCGCTGCGTGGCCAGTTGCGCGAAGTGCGGCGCGTAAGAGCGGCAGGGGCCGCACCAGGCAGCCCAGAAGTCCACCACCACCGGCGCCTCGGTGCCTTGCAGGTAGCGGGGCAGGTCGGCATCGCCCAGGGCCACCGGATGGCGCGGCGCCACCGGCTGGCCGCAACGGCCGCAGCTGGGGTCTTCGGCCAGGCGTTCCGGCGGTACGCGGTTGCGGGTGCCGCAGTGGGGGCAGACGAGGAGCATGGCGGACTTCAGCAGGGCTGGTGCAGTGGACCTGGCCTGCATATCAGGCCCCTCGCCGCCACTTAAAGAGGCCGTGCCCGCGCGCGCGCCGTCTGCATGGCCAGGGCGGCCGCCAGCAGCAGCACCGCGGCACTGGCCAGGAAAGTGCTGCGGTAGCCGCTGCCGTCGAACAAGAGCCCGCCCAGCGTGGAACCCACGGCGATGGACAGCTGGATCACCGCCACCATCAAGCCCCCGCCGGCTTCTGCGTCCTGCGGCATGGCCTGCGCCACCCAGCTCCACCAACCCACCGGGGCAGCCGTGGCCAGCAGGCCCCACAGCGCCAGCAAGGCCACGACCACCCCTGCGCTGGGGCCCGCGGGCACCAGCGCCACGGCCAGCAGGGCCATCAGCACCGGAATGGCCACCAGCGTGCGGTACAGGCCCCGCTTCAACACGCCGCCGATGAGCAGCGTGCCGACGAAGCCGGCCACGCCCATGGCCAGCAGCACCCCCGACAGCTGGCCCACCCCGATGTGCGTGACCGTCTCCAGGAACGGGCGCACATAGGTGAAGAGCGCGAACTGCCCCAGGAAGAATGCACCGCAGGCCGCCATGCCCCAGGCCACGGGCGGGCGGGCCAGCACCCGGAACACGGCGCCAGGCGAAGACGCGCGGCGATCGGCCGGCATGTCGGGCAGGCTGATCCATTGCCACAGCAGCGCCACCAGCGCCACCGGCACCAGGCACAGGAAGGCGCCCCGCCAACCCACCACCGCGCCAAGCCAGCTGCCCAGCGGCGCGGCCACCACCGTGGCCAAGGCGTTGCCGCCATTGAAGATGGCCAGCGCGCGCGGCACCTGCTCGGCGGGCACCAGCCGCATGGCGGTGGCCGCCGACAGCGACCAGAAGCCACCGATCACCACGCCGATCAAGGCACGGCCCAGCATGTAGACCGCGTGGTTGGCCGCCATCGCGACCACGGCGCCCGACACCGCCATCAAGGCAGTGAGCGCCAGCAGCAGCGTCTTGCGGTTCATGCGCGCTGCCAGTCGCGCGATGCACAGGCTGGTGAGCACCGCGAAGGCCCCCGAGATGGCAATGCCCTGGCCCGCCATGCCCTCGGTGATGCCGAGGTCCGCCGCCATCGGCGACAGCAGGCTGACCGGCATGAACTCCGAGGCGATGAGGGCGAACACGCACAGCGCCATCGCATGAACGGCGCTCCAGGCCGCAGGGCCGCGCGTGGCCGTGGCCGGGCTGGCTTGAACGAGCATGTCGAAGGTCTTTGTCAGAGGTAGGCGAGGAAGCGGCCGGCGAAGATGACGCCCGTCCACAAGAGCATGGACACCAGCGCCCCGGCGCGGGCGGCCGCGGGGGCCGCGGCGGCATCCATCCAGGCATGCACCCGGCGATAGACGCCGGCATGGAACACCCCCACGTTGGCCATGGCCAGCACCAGCAGGCCCAGCTTCCAGGGCGCCGCGGCGCTGGCCGCCACCACGGTGGCCTGCGCGCTGAGCAAGGCGATGCCGGTGACGACGGCCACCGTAAAGCCCACACGCGCCAGCGGCAGCAGCAGGCGCCCGGCGGCCGTGAGCGGCACCAGCCGCCGGCCGGCGCCCAGCACCAGAAGATCGAACGCGAAGGCCGGGCCCACCAGCAGCGCGATGCCCAGGATGTGCAAGGTTTCCAGCACGGGATAAAGGTGCTCGGTGCCACGCACCGCGGCGCCGAGCGAAGAGGCTTGCAGCTGCGTCAGCAGCACGGTCAGCAGTTCTGGCATGAACGATCCAGGGTGAGGCGGCAGCGACGGGGGCGGCGACGTGCGCCGCACGCGCCGCGGGGAATGCGGCGCAGGTCGGGTTACCGGGGCAGCGGCGCGCGCACCGGCAGCGTGTTGCCCAGCACCTGGTTCACGGGCACCGCCTCATCGCCCCACCAGAACACCACCGGGCGGAACAAGTGGTCGTCGCTGCGGTTCACATAACCCACCGCCTGCACGCGCTCACCCACCTTCAGTGCACGGGCAAGACCCCAGGGGCCCGACCATGCAGGCGGCGCGATGATGATCTGCAGCCCCCGGTGCGGGCCCCGGTAGGCCGGCGCGGCGCGCACCCGGCTGCTGTCCTCGGGGTGCTGCAGCTCCTTGGGAATGGCCAGGTCCGGCATGCGGGCCGGCAGCTCGGCATCCAGCGCCAGGTCGAACAGCGAATGCGGATTGCCCCAGGTGCCTGCCGACGACACCCGGCCGGCGATGTAGGTCAGGCGGCTGGTGTCAAAGCCGGACCAGCCGTGGTGGGCCCATGCGGCGCGCCCGGGCCACAGGGCGGTGAGCGGCGCTGCCGCCAGCGCGGCCACCGTGCGGAGGGTGCGGCGACGTTCGGGCGATGGCGCATCGCCTGCCTGGAGTGCTGCCGTGTCGCGGATGGCCATGCCTGTCTACTTCCTGTTGCCAGCCCGCATGGTGAAGCGTGGCGGCCCGCTTGAGTAGCCGCTGCCGGTCGATATGGCTTATGAGTACAGCTCATCAATGCGGTACAGGCGCGGGCTGAAGCGCCTCAGAACGCGCCGCCCGTCACCGAGAAGTCGGCGACCTGCCGCGCTGCATCGCGCAGCTGAGGCACCAGCGGCCGCAGGTCGTCACGGCGGCTGTGCAGGGCATAGTCCAGCGACCCCAGCGCCACCGGGCTGCGCAGCGCGCGCAGCACGCCCCGCTGCTGCAGCGCCGTGGCCCAGCCATCGGGCAGCAGGCCCACGCCCAGGCCTTGCGCCAGCAGGCCGACGATGGCGCCCCAGTGGTTGCAGACGATGCGGCGGTCGGCCCGCGCCTGGGCCTGCTCCAGCCACTCGTCGACGATGGGCGTGATGCCGGAGCCCGCCGGCAGCGTGACCAGCGGCTGCGCACGCAAGGCCGCCGCGTCCATGTGCCGCAGCCGGCGCGCCAGCGCGGGCGCCGCGCACCAGCGAAAGCTGGCCTGCGCCAGCGGCGTGCAGCGCAGGCGGCCGCGGCGTGAGCGGCCGGCGATCACGGCCACGTCCAGCTCGCCGCGGTCCAGCCGATCGGCCAGCACCTCGCCAATGTCCACCTGCACGCTCACCACCAGCGCGGGATGCTGCTGGCCGATGGCGGCCACCCACTGCGGCAGCCAGGTGAGCGCGGTGAGCTCCCCCACGCCGAGGCGGCAGGGCCCGCGCAGACCCGGAGCGCCCACGATGTCCTGGCGCAGCGCATCGGCCTGCTGCAGCAGCGCGGCGGCCTGCGGCAGCAGCCGCTGGCCCGTCTCGGTGAGCACGGCCTGGCGTCCGCTGCGGTCGAACAGCGGCTGGCCCAGCGAGGCTTCCAGCTCGGCGATGCGCTTGGACAGCGACGACACCGACAGGTGCACCCGCTCGGCCGCCATCGCGAAGCTGCTGCAGGTGGCGGCCCAGTAAAAGGCCTCGAGTTGCTTGAGCGTCATTCGAAAACTCTCGGAAAAGCGAACGGAGATTGTCGAATCAATTCGCTTTTCAGGTCGATGTGGGCTGCGCACACTGCGCCCCGACCACCACCCTTGCAAGCCGCCGCCGTGACCGACGCCACCCCACTGCTTTCCACGCCCGATGCCTGGGCCGCCTTCCAGGGCACACGCCGTAGCGGCCGCACGCGGCAGCTGCTGTCGCTGGACGACTTCGAGGCGGCGGCCCGGTGCGTGCTGCCGCGGCCGATCTTCGGCTATGTCTGCGGCGCGGCCGAAGACAACCGGGCGCTGGCCGACAACCGGCAGGCTTTCGACGAGCTGGCGCTGGTACCCCGCGTGCTGTGCAACGTGGCGCAGCGCCAGCAAGGCGTCACGCTGTTCGGCCAGCGCTACGCCAGCCCCTTCGGCATCGCGCCCATGGGCATCGCGGCGCTGTCGGCCTATGGCGCCGACGTGGCACTGGCCCGCGCGGCGGCGCAGGCCCGCATCCCGGCGGTGCTCAGCGGCTCGTCGCTCACCCCGCTGGAAGAGGTGATGCAAGCCGCGCCCGACACCTGGTTCCAGGCCTACCTGCCGGGCACGCCCGAGCGCATCAGCGCGCTGCTGCAGCGCGTGGCCGCCGCGCGGGTGCGCACGCTGGTGGTCACGGTGGACATCCCGGTGGCCGGCAACCGGGAGAACAACTTGCGCGCCGGCTTTTCAACGCCGCTGCGGCCCAGCCTGCGGCTGGTCTGGGACGGCCTGGCGCGCCCGCGCTGGCTGTGCGGCACGATGCTGCGCACGCTGATCAAGCGCGGCATGCCGCACTTCGAGAACTCGTTCGCCGAGCGCGGCGCGCCCATCCTGTCGTCGCGCGTGCAGCGCGATTTCTCCGAGCGCGACCACTTCGACTGGAGCCACCTGGCGCGCATCCGCCGCCAGTGGCAGGGCACGCTGGTGGTCAAGGGCATCCTCAGCCCGGCCGATGCGGCGCAGGCCCGCCGCCATGGCGTGGACGGCCTGATCGTCAGCAACCACGGTGGCCGCCAGCTCGACGGCGCGGTGGCGCCGTTGCGGGTGCTGCCCGCCATTGCCGAAGCCGCCGGCAGCGCGATGACGGTGATGCTGGACGGCGGCGTGCGCCGCGGCACCGACGTGCTCAAGGCCCTGGCGCTGGGCGCGCAGGCGGTGTTCGTGGGCCGGCCCTTCAACTATGCGGCGGCGGTGGACGGGCAGGCCGGCGTGGCCGCAGCCATCGAGCTGCTGCGCGCGGAGGTGGACCGCAACCTGGCCATGCTGGGCCTGACCGGCTGCGACCAGCTGGGCCCGCAACACCTGCTGGACCGGCGCCTGCCCTGGCCGCTGGTCCCGACACCCGCCGCCCACCGTTCGCAACCACAAGGAGACGCCTGATGAACCTCACCCGCCGAGACAGCCTGCGCTGGGCCCTGGCCGCCAGCGCACCGGGCCTATGGCTCACGGCAGCGCAGGCCCAGGCCTGGCCCAGCAAGCCGGTGCGGCTGATCGTGCCCTTTGCGGCCGGCGGCACCACCGACATCATCGCCCGCGTGGTGGCCCAGGGCCTGGGCGAGGCGCTGGGCCAGACCGTGATCGTCGACAACAAGGGCGGCGCCGGTGGCGCGCTGGGCACGCAGGAGCTCGTCCGCCAGCCGGCCGACGGCCATGTGCTGGGCATGGCCACCGTGTACACCACGGCCTCGGGCCGGGCCATCAACCGGCGCATCGGCTACGACCCGCTGGCCGACTTCACGCCCATCATCAACATTGCGGCCACGCCCAACGTGATCGCGGTGCATCCGGGCTTTCCGGCGCGTGACCATGCCAGCTTCCTGCAGCTGCTGCGGCGCAGCCCGGGCAAGTACAGCTTCAGCAGCGCGGGCACCGCCTCCATCGGCCACATGCAGATGGAGCTGTACAAGAGCCTGTCGGGCGCCTTCGTCACCCACATCCCCTACCGGGGCTCGGGCCCGGCGCTCAACGACACCGTGGCCGGCCAGGTGGCCATGGTGTTCGACAACCTGCCCTCGGCCCTGCCCTTCATCAAGTCGGGCCAGCTGGTGCCCATCGTGGTGGCGGCGCCGCAGCGGCTGGCGCAGCTGCCCGATGCGCCCACCTTCAAGGAAGTGGGCTTCGAGCCGGTCAACCGCATGGCCTACTACGGCATCGTCGGCCCCAAGGGCCTGCCGCGCTCCGTGGTGGACAAGGTGGCCGCCGCCGTGCACAAGGCGGCCGACCAGCCCGAGGTGAAGAAGCGCATCGAAGCCACCGGCTCGCAGCTCATCCTCAACACCCCCGAGGCCTTCGCAGCGCAGATCCGCGCCGAGCTGGCGGTGTACCGCGAGGTGGTGGAACGGCAGGGCCTGAAGCTGGAGTGAGGCGATGCCCTGCGCCTGAAGCACGGCCGACACGATGATGGCCAGGCGAAGGCCCTTTAGCGTTGAGCGACCGGCTTGTCCAGGACCGCCACCAGGTAATCGCACGATGGGCTGGTAAGGTCCATGCCGCCGCGAAGGAGCAAGACCATGGCCCATACCTTGAGCGCAGCCGCGCCGCTGCCCACCCACGCCGCCCCACCCGATCTGGACACCGACGCCGTGCACCAGGCCCGGCTGGAGCTGGCCGCCTGCTTCCGCGCTGCGGCGCGCCTGGGCCTGGCAGAAGGCATCTGCAACCACTTCTCGGCCCTGCTGCCGGGTCGGGACGACCTGTTCCTGGTCAACCCCTACGGCCTGGCGTTCGAGGAGATCACCGCCAGCCGCCTGCTGGTGTGCGACCTGCACGGCCACGTGCTGGCGGGGCAAGGCCAGCCCGAGGCCACCGCGTTCTACATCCATGCCCGGCTGCACCTGGCGCAGCCGCGGCTGCGCGCCGCCTTCCACACCCACATGCCCCATGCCACCGCGCTGGCCATGCTGCAGGACCCGCCGCTGCAGTTCGCGGGGCAGACGGCGCTGAAGTTCCATGGCCGCATCGCGGTGGACGAGCACTACAACGGGCTGGCACTCGACAACGCCGAGGGCGACCGCCTGGCCGCGGCCATGGGCGACGCGGACGTGCTGTTCATGCAAAACCACGGCGTGATGGTCACCGGCCCCAACATCGCCGAGGCCTGGGACGACCTGTACTACCTGGAGCGCGCGGCCGAGGTGCAGCTCAAGGCCATGTCCAGCGGCCGTCCCCTGAAGCCCATCGCCGACGACGTGGCCCGCCGCACCCATCTGCAGATGCGCGAAGGCGACCCCGCCAGCGCCCGCGCCCACCTGGCCAGCGTGATGCGGGTGCTGCGCCGCGACGGGGTGAACTTCGACCACTGACGTCGGCCGGCCGAGCCTGCGCCCCCCGGCGCAACTCGTGGCTAGTACCAATTGCGCCGCTTGACCATCCCCTACCTCGACCGGTGGGCAGGTTGGAGATTAACTTTTACATTCCCGGGCAATTAGTGACATAAAAGTCACGGCTGCCCAGCGCAGCACCGCGGCCCAACGCATCCGGCGTTTTCCGTTGTGCCCGGCAGACCGCGACCCCTGGGGAAGTTGTATGGGGAATCATTCGCAGCGCGCCGCTGGTCTCATGGGCGCGGCGCTGGGCTGCCTGCCGTGGAGGGCGTGGGGTGCGACCGAGGCTGCCAGCGTGCGCCTGGCCAGCCCCATGGGCAGCACCTGGGCCTGGGGCCTGGCCGGCGGCATGACGCTGCTGCTGGGCCTGCTGGCCGTCTACACGCTGCGCCACTACCTGTTTTCCATCAACCGGCTGTTCGGCACGCAGCGGCATCCGTACGCCAGCATCGTCAGCGCCGACTGGCCGCGCGTGACCATCTTCGTGGCCGCCCACAACGAAGAGGCGGTGATCGCCGGCTGCCTGGAGAACCTGATGGGCGTGGACTATCCGCCCGACCGCATGCTGGTGGTGCCGGTGAACGACCGCTCCAGCGACCGCACCCGCGAGATCATCGACGAGTGCGTGGCCCGGCATCCCGGCCGCATCCGCCCCTTCCACCGCACCGGCGGCAAGCCCGGCAAGGCCGCGGCGCTGAAGGACGCCACCGAGACGGTGGACACCGACTTCATCATCGTCTTCGATGCCGACTACCTGCCCTCCCGCGGGCTGATCCGCCGCCTGATGGCGCCCTTCACCGACCCCGAGGTGGGCGCGGTGATGGGCCGCGTGATCCCCGACAACGTGGGCGCCAACCTGCTGACGCGGCTGCTGGACCTGGAACGCTCCGGCGGCTACCAGGTGGACCAGCAGGCGCGCATGAACCTGGGCCTGGTGCCGCAGTACGGCGGCACGGTGGGCGGCATCCGCCTGTCGGCATTGCGCGCGGTGGGCGGCTGGCACGACGACGTGCTGGCCGAGGACACCGACCTGACCTACCGGCTGCTGCTGGGCGGCTGGCGCACCGTGTATCACAACCGCGCCGAGTGCTACGAGGAAGTGCCGCAGAACTGGGCGGTGCGGGTGCGGCAGATCAAGCGCTGGGCCAAGGGCCACAACCAGGCGATGGTGCGCCACAGCCTGGGCCTGCTGCGCTGCCGCGGCCTGTCGCTCACCGAGCGGCTGGACGGCGTGCTGCTGCTGGGCGTCTACCTGATGGCGCCGCTGCTGATGCTGGGCTGGGTGATCAGCCTGCTGATGTACTTCACCGTCACCGCCCAGGTCACCACGCCGGCGCTGCTGCTGCTGGCCTTCATGGGGCACAGCGCGCTGGGCAACTTCGCGGCCTTCTTCGAGATCGCGGCCGCGGTACACCTGGACCGCTCGCACCAGCGGGTGCGGCTGCTGGCCTTCAACTGGCTGGGCTTCCTGGTCAGCGCGGTGGCCATCTTCCGCGGCGTGCTGGAGCAGGTGCTGCTGGACCGGCTGCCCGGCAAGGGCTTCCAGTGGGACAAGACGGTGCGCTACCGCGCGCCTGCTTCACGACAGACCCCGGCCTGAACGATGACGGTGCCGATGACCTGGCTGGCGCTGTTCAGCCTGACGGCCCTGGTGCTGTTGCTGCCGATGCTGCCCGCACTGCGGGAGTGGCGGCGCCCGCGTGACGCCACGCCGCTGCACATCGATGCGCAGGACGCGCTCGACCCCGACCTGCTGGCCCGGCGCTTCGCCGACCGGCTGGCGCAGGCCCTGCGCGAGAGCGCCGACCACCTGAACGACCAGCCCCTGGTGCGGCTGGCCGAGGCCGCGCAGACCGCAGGGCCGGCCGGCCACCCCTGGCCGCTGACGGCCGACGAGCAGGCCCGCGGCCGCAGCCAGCGCCTGTGGTCGGCGGCCGGCAGCGTGCAGCTGCCGGCGCACATCGCCTTCCATGCCGAGGTGGCGGCCGACGACGACCTGCGCTCCGCCAAAGGCGCCACCTACCGCGCGCTGCTGGCCGGGCGCCAGCTGTGGCTGGCCGAAGGCAGCCAGGTGCTGCGCTGGGCCCATGGCCACGACGTGGTGGTGGCTGAAGGCGCCGCCATCCACGGCCGCTGCACCGCGCAGCAGCGCCTGACCCTGCTCGGGCAAGCCCGCTTCCAGCTGCTGCATGCGCCGCTGCTGCAGTTCGGCGCGCCGCTGCCGCCCGAGCCGGAGGTGCCGGCCGTGCTGCCGCAGCCCGATGCCACGCTGCCCATCGAATGGCATGCGGGCGCGGGCCGCGGCGTGGCCCATGCCGACCTGCGGATGCCGCCCCGCCATGGCTGGCAGGGCGACCTGGTGGGCATGGGGCAGGTGCAGCTGGGCGAAGGCTGCCATGCCCGCGGCAGCCTGAAGGCCCGTCGCACGCTGACCGCAGGCGCCGGCACCCGCATCGACGGGCATGTGATCGCCGAAGGCGCGATCGAGCTGGGCGAAGGCTGCCTGGTGCAAGGCGTCGTGGCCTCAGAGACCGCGGTGCGGCTGGGCCGCGGCTGCCGCATCGGCCTGCCGGGCCGGCCGGCCACCGTCACCGCGCCGCACATCGAGGTGGCCGAGGGCGTGGTGGTGCACGGCACCGTGTGGGCTGGCGAGCAAGGCCTGGCGCTGAGCGGCAGCCCTGGCGTGGCCTCGGCGAACCCGGTGCCGCCCCAGCCCGCCCTGTCGCCCACCCTCCCGCCCGACCTGAAGGCGGCCGCCTGATGGCCACCGCTGCCCTGCCCGGCACACGCCGCCTGCCCTGGCTGCTGGGGCTGGCGGTGCTGGCCGCCCTCGCGGCCGCCGCCACCTTCGCGCTGGCCGCCTGGTGGCGCGCTGCGCCCACCGTGCCCACCCACCTCACGCTGCTGGTGCCGGATGGCCTGTCGGACGACGACGTGCGGGTGCGCGCCTGGCGCGACGCGGCCGAAGAAACCGGCTTTCCGCTGGTGGTGCGCCCGGCTTCTTCACTGCTGCGACCGCTGGCCGGCGAGCAGGCGGCGGCCGTGATCGTGCCCGACTCGGTGCACCGCCAGATGAACGATGCGCTGGTGGAAGCCTTGCAGGCGCAGGTGGAAGCCGGCGCCGCGCTGATGCTGGTGCACGACGCCGGCATCGCCGATCTGGACGGCCACTACCACCCGGTGCAGTCGCGGCTGTCGGCCCTGGCCGGCGTGCGCTACGGCCTTTATGGCCAGATGCGCGAGCACATGCTGCGCGAGCAGGAAGCCTGGATGGACACCGTGGCCGTGCCGCTGCTGCGGCTGCCACCCGGCAAGCTGATGCGCGAGGAACTCAAGAGCCCGCTCACCTCGGCCCAGACCGCGCCCATCGACGGTGAGGAACTGGCCGTCTCCAGCTATGCCTACGGCCGCCTGCGCTACCCGGTGTTCGTCACCGAAGGTGCCTTCGCCGGCCAGCGGCTGATGCACGGCGAAGGCAGCACCGTGCTGGCCGGCGTGCGCCAGGCGGGCCGCGGCCAGGTGCTGTTCGTCAACCTGCCGCTCACCTACCTGAAGCTGCGCACCGACGGTTTCTTCATGCACAGCTTCCTGCGCTACTTCGCGCAGGAACTGGTGGGCCTGCCGCAGCTGTCGGCCATGCCCGATGCCCGCGGCGCGCTGGTGATGAACTGGCACATCGACTCGGCCCGCGCCGAGCCTGCGATGGAAAAACTGGGCGCACTGGGCGCCTTCGAGCAGGGCCCCTACTCGATGCACCTGACCGCCGGCCCCGACGTGGACGTGCCTGGCGACGGCGGCGGCATCGACCTGGCCCACAACCCGGCGATGCAGGCCTGGGTCAAGCGCTTCATCGAGCGCGGCGACGAGGTGGGCAGCCATGGCGGCTGGATCCACAACGGCTTCGGCCGCCTGGTGGAAACGCAGTCGGTGCAGGCCTCGGTCGAGCTGATCGAGCGCAACTCGGCCGTGGTGCAAAAGGCCAGCGGCCGCACTGTGCGTGAGTACTCGGCCCCCACCGGCACGCACCCGGCGTGGGTGACACCGTGGCTGCGCGAGCAAGGCATCCATGCCTACTACTTCACCGGCGACATCGGCATGCCGCCCACCCGCAGCTACCAGGACGGCCAACGCAGCCCGCCCGACATGTGGGCCTTTCCGGTGCTGAGCTACGGGCCCTATGCCGCCTTCGAGGAAGCCAGCGCCGCCGGCATTCCGCAGGACGACGTGGCCGCCTGGCTGGTGGACGTGGCCGACTACTGCGCGCAGCAGCGCACCGTGCGGCTGGTGTACTTCCACCCGCCGGGCATCGCGATCTTCCCCGATGCCTTCTCGCGCTGGCTGCGCCACACCCGCCGGCTGGTGGACACCGGCCAGCTGCGCTGGACCACCATGGCCGCCCATGCCGAGTTCGCCAACCAGCGGCTGGCGGTGGACTGGTCGGTGGAGCCTGAAGCTGGCGCCGCGCTGCGGCTGGCCGCGCAGCACCCGCGCACGCTGCGCAGCATGAGCTGGCTGCTGCCCGCCAGCCGCTATGGCCAGCCCGCGCTGCTGGCCGGTGATGCCGAGATCGTGCGTGAAGGCGCGCAGTGGCGCATCACCGCCCGCGACGTCGCCCGACTCGAACTGCGGCTGCCCCTGCTGGCGGCCGCGCACTGAGGCCCTGACCCTCCCCGCCCTCCCTCTGCCGTACCCCCTGCCGTACCCATGCTTGCGCCCACCCGCCCCGACGCCGCCCGCCCCGTGCTCATCTCGGTCGGCACCCGCCCCGAGATCATCAAGATGGCCCCGCTCTACGACGCCTTGCGCGCCGCCGGCCTGCCGGTGGCCTGGGTGCACACCGGCCAGCACGGCGACATGGCCGAAACGCTGTACGAGTTCTTCGGCATCGCGCCCGCCTACCGCGTGACGCTGGAGCGCCGCAACGGCCGCCTGGCCCACCTCAACAGCCTGCTGCTGGAGCAGCTGACCGAGGTGTTCGAGTCCGCACAGCCGCAGGCGGTGCTGGTGCATGGCGACACCACCAGCACCTGGGCTTCGGCGCAGGCCGCCTTCTACCTGGACGTGCCCATCGGCCATGTGGAAGCCGGGCTGCGCACCTTCAATGCGCGCGAGCCCTTCCCGGAAGAAAAGAACCGTGAGCTGACCGCGCGCCTGGCGCACTGGCACTTCTCGCCCACCCCCGGCGCCGCGGCCAACCTGCGGGCCGAAGGCATCGCCACGGCGCAGATCCACATGGTGGGCAACACCGCGGTGGACGCGGCACTGGGCGGCTGCGATCGCCTGGGCGCGCTGCTGGACCAAGGCCGGCCGGTGCTGCCGCCCGACATCGACGGCCTGCGCACCCAGCTGGGCGGCCGGCCGCTGGTGACGGTGACGGCCCACCGCCGCGAGAACTGGGGCGACGGCATCCGCGACGTGGCACGCGCGGTGGCGCAGCTGCTGGCGCAGCACCCCGAGCTGATGGTGGTTTGGCCGGTGCACGGCAATCCCGCGGTGGCCGACACCGTGCGCGGCGAGCTGGGCCAGCTGCCCCCGCCCCTGGCCAGCCGCCTGACGCTGTGCCCGCCGCTGGACTACCCCGCGTTGCTGTGGTGCCTGCGGCACAGCGTGCTGGCGCTCACCGATTCGGGCGGCATCCAGGAAGAAGGCGCCGCCCTCTCCACCCCGGTGCTGGTGCTGCGCAACACCACCGAGCGGCCCGAGCTGATCGAGGCCGGCGCCGGCGAACTGGTGGGCACCGACACCGCCCGCATCGTGGCCCGCGTGGGCCAGCTGCTGGCCAAGCCCGCCGCGCTGCAGCGCATGCGCGACGCGGTCAACCCCTTCGGCGACGGCCGCACCGCGGCCCGCATCGCCGAGGTGCTGCGCCAGGACCTGGCCGTGGCGGCGTGAAGATTGAGCGCCGGCCCGTTTCCGCGCCTGCAGGCGGCTGCCCGAGGGCTGGCCGCCTGCGCCCTGCTGGCCGGCCTGCTGCCCACCTGCGCCCAGACGCTGGAACCGCCGCTGGAGGACGGACCGCCGGCGCCGGAAATCGGCGCCAGCCGCATGCTGGAGGTGGCGCACACCAGCAACCGACTGACCGGCCACTATCCCGACGGCCGGGCCGAGCAGGTACGCGGCAGCTGGGCGCTGCAGGGCGGCCATGTGCTGCGCGGCGAGCTGCTGGACGAGCGGCGCTTCGGCGCCCATGGCGGCCTGGTGGCCCTCGGCTACACCCATGTGCTGTCGCCCCGCTGGAACGTCTCGGCGGCCTTCGCGGCCGGCCACGGCGGGCCCATCTGGGCGCAGCGCCGGCTCGACCTGGACGTGGGCCGGGCGTGGGGCGAGCGGCTGGCCTGGGTCACCCGGCTGGGCTGGTACGACGCGCGCTACGAAGGGGGTCGCAGCGATGGCGGCTGGCGCGTCTCGGGCGCGGCCTACTTGCCCGGCGGCTGGTCGGTCGAGCTGGGCACCGTGCTCAACACCAGCCAGCCCGGTCGCGTGCGATCGGCCATGCCCTACCTGGCGGCCACCCAGGGCGCGGAAGGCGACTACTACCTCAGCCTGCGCTGGTCGCGCGGCCGCGAGGCCTACCAGGCGGTGGGCCCGGAACGCCAGATCGCCAACTTTCCGAGCCACTCCGTCAGCCTGTCCGGGCGGCTGTGGCTGGGGCCCTTGTGGGGCATGACGGCCATGGGTGAGCAATACGTCAACGGCAGCTCCGGCGGTTACCGCCGCACCTCCCTGAGCCTGGGCCTCTTCTACCAATGGTGAACCCCCTGTCCAACGCTTCAGCGACTGACCTGCATCGCCGTGGCCACCGCGGCGGCACCATCCTGCCGCACCGTTCCATCCGCAGCCTGCGCCTGCCGCCGGGACGGGTGCTGGCGGGTGCGGCGCTGGCCGTGGCCTTCACGCTGGCGCTGTTGAAGCTGCAACCCTGGGTGGCCCAGACCTGGAGCCAGGTGCTGCTGTGGTGGATGCGCGGTCTGGCCCTGCCCGGTGAGTTCACCCCGGCCGTGGGCGGCGGCGAGCTGGCCACGCTGGCCGTACCCGCGCTGGAAGTGCGGCTGCGCGGCATGGGCGGCCTGGCCGTGCTGGCCCATGCGGTGGCGCTGGTGCTGCTGTGGTGGCTGCCGGGGCGGCTGCCCGATGCGGCGCGGCCGGCCACCTTCCTGCTGCGCTTCGTGGCGCTGACGCACGGCGCCGCGCTGCTGTATTTCGTGCTGTGGCCGGCCAGCTTCCCGCACTCGGTGCGCAGCCACGTGGGCAGCGGCCTGCGCCAGGCCTGGATGCTGATGCTGCTGACGCCCTGGCTGCACCTGGCCACCTTCTACATCTTCCCGGTGGCCTGGTGGCACCGTGTGGCGCTCACGCTGGTGACGCTGCTTTTCGTGCTGGTGCTCACGCCGCTGCAGTACGCCTGCCATGCGGCGCTGGTACACCTGCTGGGCCTGGTGGCCATGCCGGTGCTGCACCTGCTGGGCGGCGTGATGCTGCCCATCCTGGGCTTCGTGGCGCTGTACGGCTGGGGCATGAGCTGGCGGCGCCCGGCCATGGACCTCGCATGACACAGCGCCGCCGCTCCGTGCAGCCGCGCCACCCGGCGCGGCTGCGCGCGCTGGCCGCCGGCCTGGTGGCCTGGCTGGCCGCTGCCGCCACCGCACTGGCCGCCGTGCCGGTGGAAGGCGGCTGCGCCACCACGCCGCTGGTGGAGCCGGCGCTGCGCGATGCCGCGCTGCAGGCGCTGCAGCGGCTGGCAGTGCAGGCGCCCGGCCAGCCCAAGCACGGCGCGCTGCGCAACAGCCTGGCCGCCGGCCATGTGGACGGCGCCGGCCGCGCATGGCAGCAGGTCTCGGCCTACCAGGCCAACCTGGCGGTGCTGGGTGCGCTGGCGGTGGCGCCGGCGGCCACGCTGCCGCTGGCGGCCGACTGGTTGCGCTGGCAGGCACGCCATGCGGCCACCAGCGGCAGTGGCGCCGGCATCGTGTTCGACCACTGGGTGCGCGACGACCTTTCCACCGCCACCACCTGCCCGCCCGACCTGGCCCGCGGGCTGTGCCAGCACGTGGACGCCGACGACAGCACCGCCGCTTCGCTGCTGCTGGTGGCCGATGCGGTGCTGCGCCAGGGCGGCCACCCGGTGCTGGCCGAAGCGCCGGTGCGCAATGCGATGGCGCAGGCCGCCGCCGCCATCGAGCGGCTGACGCTGGGCGACGCGCTGACGCTGGCGCGCCCGCTGCACCGGGTGGTCTACACCATGGACCAGGTGGAGGTGCTGGCCGCGCGCCGCGCCTGGGGCCGGCTGCTGCGCGCGCTGTGGGGCGACGAAGCCGGCCAGCGCCGCCAGGAAGAGATGGCCGCGCGCCTGGCCAGCGCGATGCAGGACCGGCTGTGGCAGGCCGACACCGGCTGGTGGCGCGTGAGCCTGGGCACGCCGGCCAGGCCGCGGCCGCCGCGCTGGTACCCCGACACCATGGCCCAGGCCTGGCCGCTGCTGTGGGGCGTGGGCGATGCCGCGCGCAACACCGAGGCCTGGCGCCGCGCCATCGACGCCTGGCAGCAGTCCCCGCCCGACTGGAGCGCCCGCAGCGTCGACCCCGACGGCTTCTGGTGGCCGGCAGCGGCGGTGGCTGCCCGCTGCACCGGCGACGAGGCCCGCGCCCGCGCGTGGTTGGCCCGCGCCCGCAGCGCCTGGCTGGGGCCGGCGGGCTTCGCGCCGCCCTTCCACATCGGCGACCTGCTGTGGCTGCTGTGGCTGGCCGAGCCGGTGACCACCCCCCTCACCCCACCCTGACAACACACCCGAGAAGGAGGAACCATGCAACAACCACAACCCATCCGCCGCGGCCGCCTGGCACGGCTTCAACGCGGCCTGGCCCGCCTGCTGGCGCCCACGCTGCTGGCCACCGCCTGCAGCGCCGCGCTGGCCGCCCCGCCGCGCGACCGCCTGACGCTGCTGGTGCCCGATGGCGCCAGCCTCAGCAGCTGGCAGGTGCAGGTGTGGACCGACTCGGCCGCCGAAGAAGGCATCCGGCTGGACGTGATCACCGACTCGGCCTTCCTGGCCCTGGGCCGCAACAGCGCCGCCAGCATCGGCGGCCTGATCGTGCCCGACAGCGCCCACATCCGCGCCAGCGATGCGGTGGTGGCCGCCGTCAAGCAGTACGCCTACCTGGGCGGCAAGCTGATGCTGGTGTACGACGCCGGCGCGCAGACCGAAGCCGGCTTCTATCCGCTGTCGGGCCCCTCGCGCTTTTCCGACATGGTGGGCGTGAACTACGTCAACTGGGACAACGGCGCCGGTGCCACCACCATGGTGGGCTTCGGTCCCGTCGTCGGCACCAAGGCACGGCTGGACGCGCTGTCCATCCCGCCAGGCAAGTACACGCCTTATGCGCCCGTCACCAGCGTGGCCGGCGTGGCCACCGCCACCTTCGTGCCCACCACCGTCGCCGACCCGGGCGCCACCCAGGCCATGCGCGAGACGGTGCGCCGCCGCAGCCGCGCCATCGACGACGGCTCGGCCAACGTGCGCCGGCAGCGGCTGCGTGCGCTGCGCGACGTGCTGGGCATCGGCACCGAATCGTCGGCCGCCACCCGCCTGGGCACCCGCCGCGCCCAGGCCACCGCCGCCACCGCCTCCCTGAGCCTGGACCGCTGGTTCCGCGGCAACGACGACGTGGACGCAGTGCTGAGCGCCGACGGCACCGTGGCCATCGAACGCAGCGTGGGCAGCACCGCCACCGACACCTCGCTGCAGGCCATCAGCGGCTACGGCTACGGCCCGCTGGGCTACTTCCACTACGTGACCACCGGCCAGTTCCCGGGCACCGTCTACCTCTCGTCGCCCGACCACGGCGTGGTGGCCGGCAAACGCGCCTACGGCAGCGGCCAGGTGCTGTTCGTCAACATCCCGCTGGGCTACTTCAAGGCCCTGGGCACCGACAGCGCGCCGCTGCACGGCTTCCTCAGCCAGTTCGCGCGCGAGGAAGTGGGCATCGCCACGCTGTCGGCGCAGCCGCGCGGCCGCGGCGGCCTGATCTACAACTGGCACATCGACGACGGCGACGACCTGCTGGTGGACACCAAGGGCCTGCTGGACAGCACCCGCGTGCTGCGCCGCGGCCCCTTCAGCATCCACCTCACCGCCGGCCCGGACGTCATCAACTTCGGCGACGGCAACGGCATGAATCTGGATGCCAATGCGCAGTCGCAGGACCTGCTGCGCCGCGTGGGCAACGTGGGCCGCTATGCCTATTCGCTGCCGGTGAACCACGAGATCGGCTCGCACGGCGGCTGGATCCACGACTACTGGGGCACCTTCGCCAACGAGTCCAACACGCCCGACCTCACCTCGCTGCTGTCGAAGAACTTCGACGCCATCGAGAGGGTCACCGGCCGCAAGATCCGCGAGTACTCGGCCCCCACCGGCAACAACCCGGCCTGGGCGGTGCGCTGGCTGGAGCAGCGCGGCGTGGTGGCCTTCTACACCGTGGGCGACGGCGGCGCCTCGGCCGTGCGGCCCTGGCGCGATGGCGCGCGGCTGACCCAGAACCTGTGGGCCATCCCGGTCACGCCCAACGGCAAGTACGCCACCTTCGAGGAGTTCGACGAGTTCGGCATCAGCGACCAGCAGTCGGGCCAGTGGCTGATCGACCTGCAGAGCTTCGTGGTGAACCACCGCACCAACCGGATGTTCTACAACCATCCGCCCGGCGCGGCCGGCCACCTGAAGCCGATCAACGCGCTGCTCAACCGCGCCGACGGCCTGCAGGCGGCCAACCGCTTCCGCTGGTACACCATGACGCAGGTGGCCGACTTCTCGCAGCGCCGCCTGCAGACCAGCTGGAGCACCTCGTCCTTCGGCGCGCTGAGCACCATCACCGCCACCAACCCCAAGGGGTTGGCCGACGTGACCTGGCTGCTGCCCAAGAAGCGCTACACCCTGCCGCTGGTGATCTATGGCCTGGGCACCGTCAGCTGGGACAGCGACAATTGGATCGTCACCGGTGAAGGCGGCACCACGCTGAAGTTCCTGACCTACCCGCTGTGACCCGGACGCCAGCGGGGTTTTGCCGGGAATTAGTCGACCAAGACTAAAGTGACCAGCAAGCAAGGCTGTTGGTTGCGAATACGGCGAACACCCCGCTGAGCGGTCCTCGACGCCAGGCGTGACGCGCCCCCGTTGATCCTTCGCGCCCGCCACCCGCGGGCCCCGCAGGAATGTCACGACCATGGACCCATGGCGAATGCCGTCGTTGAACTGGCGCCTGCTGCATGAAGGATCGACGGTGGTACGCGCCTGCGACGTGGGCTGGTCGTCCGCCGAACGGGGGCAGCGCCAGCGGCTGCGCCGGCATGCACTGCTCAGCGCCGCCGTCGACGGCGCTGGCGCACCGCGGCCCACCGCCCTGCAGGCCGATGCGGGCGGCCTGCACTACCGCGAATCGCTGCACCTGGACCACTGGCCGGCCACGCTGCAGGCCCAGGCCCGGACCGATCGGCCGGCGCCCCGCGATGAACTGCTGACCCTGGCGCTGGCCATCGGCCGCGTGCTGCACGGGCTGGAGCGCAGCGGCATCGTGCATGGCCGCCTGGCGCCTGAGACGGTGCTGTGGCAGCCGCTGAGCGGCCAGGCCTGGCTCACCGATTTCGACCGCGGCGGCTTTCTGCGGGTGCAGGAATCTGCACAGGGCCGGCTGCGTGCCACCACCGACCTGGTGGCCCTGGGCGCCCTGCTGAGCTGGCGGCTCAGCGGGCAGCGCCACTGGTTGCAACAAGACGGCCGGCCCGCCAGCGCTGCGCAGCTGGCGCCGCTGATCGAACTGGCGCCCGACCCCTTGCTGCGGCAGGTGCTGCTGGCGCTGTGGCGCGCCGGCGGTCCGGGCGGCTACCGCAGCGCCCAGGCCTTGTGCGAAGCACTGGTGCAGGGCGCACCGCGCACGTCGCCGGCGGCGCTGGGCCGGCCGCCTTGCTGGCACCTGCCGCAGGAGCGCATCGGCCGCACGCACGAGGTCGAGCAGATGCTGCAGGCCTTCGCCGCGGTGGAACGCCCAGGCGGCCAGGCCGCCGGCAGCGCCGGCCCGCCGCTGCTGGCCATCGTCGAAGGCCGGTCAGGCATCGGCAAGACGGCGGTGACGCAGGCCGCTTGCCACACGATGCAGGACCTGGGCGCCCGTGTGGCCGCGGGCAAATTCAACCAGTACGGCAGCCAGTCACCGCTGGCACCGCTGCTGGAAGCGCTGGACGCGGCCCTGGCCGACTGCGGCCGGCTGGCCAGCTCGGCCAGGGCCGCGGTGGCCACCGCCATCGAGGCCGAGCTGGGCGCCATGGCGGGCGTGCTCAGCCCTGCGCTGCCCTGGCTGGCGCAGCTGATCGGCCCGCAGCCACCCGCGCCCGAGCTGGGCGGTGATGCCAGCCGCATCCGCTTCGAGCTGGCCTTGCGCCGGCTGGTGGTGGCGTTGTCTGCCGGTGCCGAGCCACTGGTGCTGTTCATCGACGACCTGCAATGGGCCGACCCGCGCTCGCTGGCCCTGCTCGACGGCCTGCTGAGCGAGCCGCGCATGGGCCGCTTGCTGGTGCTGGGCGCCTTTCGCAGCGAGGCCATCGACGAAGGTCATGCGCTGCACCGCTGGCTGCACCGGCTGTCGCAGCAGCCGGGCATCGACCTGCGGCGGCTGCAGATACAGCCCTGGTCGGCGGCGGACATCGCGCGGCTGCTGGCCACGGCCGAGGTGGGCCCGGACCAGCCGATCGACAGCGCTGCCGGGCTGCTGCTGCAGCAGGGCGAGGGCAACCCCTTCATGACGCTGCAGCTGCTGCGCGCGGCCGAGCAGTTCCGCGCCATCACACCCGATGCCGAAGACGGCGGCTGGCGCATCGACCTGGCGCGGCTGCAGGCCTTGTCGGCCCACCGCACACCGGCCGACCTGGTGCAGGCGCGGCTGCAGGGTCTGCCCGAGGCCACGCAGGCCACACTCAGCGATGCGGCCCACCTGGGCGCGGCCTGGTCGGTGGACAGCCTGGCCGCCGGTCGCGGCGGCTCGGTGCTGCAGGTGTGCCGCGACCTGGCACCCGCCCTGGCCGCCGGCCTGCTGCTGCCCACCGATGACGAGCCGGCCTGCGACGAGACGCTGACCATCCGCTTCCTGCACGACGCGGTGCAGCAGGCCGCCTACGAACGCGTGGACCAGGGCCGACGCGACGCTTTGCGGGTGCGGCTGGGCACCGGCCTGCTGCAGCATGCGGTGGATGAAGGCCGCTTGAACCAGTACCTGTTCACCATCGTCCAGCAGTTCAACGACGTGCAGCAGACACCGGCGGGCGGCCTGGACGCGGCCACCGCCACCCGGCTCAACGAGCGGGCCGGTCAGCTGGCCAGCGCCAAGGGCGCCACCGACGAGGCGCTGAAATACTTCCTGCGGGCGGTGCAGGCCAGCCGCATGCACCTGGGCGAAGCCACCAGCGAACACAGGCAGGCCTTGTACCGGCGCGCGGCCGAGGCGGCCTGCGCCGCGGCCCGCTTCGACGTGGCCGACGAGTTGATCGACCAGGCCGCGGCATGCCGGCCCGATGCGCTGGAATCGGCCCGGCTGGACGAGCTGCGGCTGCTGACGCTGCTGGCGCGCAACCGCCTGGCCGAGGCCCTGCAGTTGGGCCAACAGACGCTGGACGCGCTGGGCGTGCCGCTGATGACGCTGGGCGACGACACGCCCTGGCCACCGGTGCCGCACCAGGCGCCCGCCGCCGGCACCCCGGGCAGCCACCCGCGCGTGGACTGCGCCCACCGCGTGCTGGTGGCGCTGACGCCCTGCGCCTTCATCACCTCGTTCGAGATGTATGCCCGCGTCATCCGCACGATGATCGGGCTGGCGATGCAGTGGCCGGCCTCCGACTGGACGGCGCTGGCCTGGACCAACTACGGCCTGACGCTGTGCGGCATGGGGCAGCCGCCCGCGGCCTTCGACGCCGGCGAGCTGGCGCTGTCGATGCTGGGTCGCCTGCAGCATCCGCCGCTGGCCTGCAAGGTGCGGGTGCTGTGCCTGGGCTTTCTGCGGCACTGGCGGCTGCCGCTGCAGCAACAGCTGCAGCCGCTGCTGCAGGCCTATGAAGACTGCCAGGTGGCCGGCGACCAGGAGTACCTGGGCTATGCCGCCTTCCTCTACTGCGACAAGGCCTTCGGCATGGCGCCGCTGGACGAGCTGCTGGCCGGCCATGGCCTGCGCACCCGCACCGTGCAGCAGTTCGGCCACGACTTCTCGCACCACCATTGCCGCGTGTGGCTGCAGGGCCTGCGCGCGCTGCGCGGCGACCCCGAGGCCCAGCCCTTGCGCCTGGACGGCCCCGCCTTCCAGGAAGAGGAAGAGCTGGCCCGGCTGGCGCAGGCGCAGAACGCCTTCTCGCTGTTCACCGCGCACACGCTGCGGGCGCTGCTGGCCTGGCACCGGGGCGATGGCGAGGCCTGCTGGCAGGCCTGCCAGCAGGCGCTGCCGCTGGCGGCCAACGGCACCGCCACGGTGTTGTCCATCGACCTGCTGGTGCTGGCCAGCCTGAGCGCGCCGGCCGGTGCCGGCCAGGCCCACCGCGATCAACTGGCCACCTGGGCCCGGGCGGCGCCGGCCAACGTGGCGCACAAGCTGCAGCTGGTGGACGCGGTGCTGGCGGCCCGCGGTGGCCGCATGACGGAGGCGCTGGCGCTGTTCGACAGCGCGCGCGAGGGCGCGCAGGCCGGCGGCTTCCTGCGCGACCAGGTGCTGATCGAGCAGGCCTGCAGCGAAGCCTTGCTGGACACCGGCCAGCGCGATGCGACCCAGCACTGGTTCAGCCTGGCCTGGGCCAGCGGCCTGCGCTGGGGCGCGCTGGCGGTGGTGGAACGGCTGCTGGCCCGCCATGCCCAACGCATGGCCGCCCTTGAGCCGGCACCGCCGAGCAACGGCAAACCCACTGGCCGCACCATCGACCTGGCCCGCGTGAGCCACGACATGCGCACGCCGCTGGGCGGCGTGATGGGGCTCACGGCCATGCTGCTGGCCTCCAACCTGAACGAGCGCCAGCGCCGCCTGGCCATGCTCACCAAGGCCTCGGCCGAATCGCTGCTGGGCCTGGTCAACGACATCATGGACCTGGGCGAGCTGGAACACGGCCAGCTGCGGCTGCACATCGCACCGGTGCCGCTGCAGCCCCTGGTGCAGGCCCTGGTGGAGCTGTTCCAGCTGCAGCATTCATCGGGCCGGGTCGAGCTGCGGGCGCAGATCGACGAGCAGGTACCCGACAGCCTGGACACCGATGGGCAGCGCCTGCGCCAGGTGTTGACCAATCTGGTCGGCAACGCCTTCAAGTTCACGCGGCAGGGGCACATCCGCTTGCATGTCGGCCGCAGCGGCGCGACCGGCCACGATGCTGTGCGCTTCAGCGTCACAGACACCGGCACCGGCATCGCGGCCGACGAGCAGCAGCACATCTTCAAGGCCTTCTACCAATCGACCAGCGGTGCCGCGCACACCGCCAGCGCCAGCTCCGGCATGGGCCTGGCGGTGTGCAAGGGCATCGTCGAAGCGATGGGCGGGCGCATCGGCTTCGACAGCACCCTGGGCGTGGGCAGCTGCTTCTGGTTCGAGCTGCCGCTAGCCCCGCATGCCCGCCAGGGCCAGCTGGCGCATTGAGGCCTGCGCCAGCCGCCCGCCGTCAACGGCAGGTGGTGCCCACCGGCAACAGCCGCGAGATGGCGGCGATGTCGCGGATGTCGACCACGCCGTTCTGGTCGAAGTCGGCGGCCGGCACGAAGCCGGGCTGGCCGCTGCGCTTGCCCACCGAAGCGGTGGCCGCGCTCAGGTCGCCGCAGTTGAGCACCGAGTCGCCGTTGACGTCGCCGGACACATAGGCCGCCATGTCGTAGGCATACAGCTTCACGCGCGTGCCCGCGTCGGGACCTGCGGCCTGCAGCGCAACGAAGCCGCCCGTCGCCCCCTGGCGCTGGCTGATCGCGTTGCCGCCGTCACGGTTGGGCGTGACGCCGCTGTCCACTTCCTTCAGCGCGTAGTGCTGGTTGCTGCCACCCCGGCCCGAGAACAGGAACATCTTCATCTCGCCGCTGCCGGCGTCGATGGGCGTGTGGAACCACACCGCCTGGTCCAGCGCGCGCTCGGCGATCTGCGAGCCCTCGGCCCCGTTGGTCTGCCGGGTGATGAGCGAATGCTGCCCGCCCGCCACGGTGCCGGTGGCGCCGTTGCCGCGGAACACCACGTGCGGGTACACGTTGGTGCCGTGGATGTAGGCCAGCATCGTATGGCCCTCTTGCGCGGCGTAGGGGCCGGCGGCGGGGCTCCTGGCAGCCTCGAACATGAACTTCAGGTTGTCCTGCGCCAGCGCGGGCTCGGTCTCGGGGGCGTTGGCATTGCGCAGCGGCCACAGCGTGTCGCCCCGCAGCACCACCGGCGTGCGCGACAGCGATTCCGGCACGGCCGGCGCGGTGGTGGCCGGCTTGGTGCGGTTGGTCAGCGCAAAGCCCTTGCTCTCGCCACCGTCCTGGAAACTGGACTCCGCCGACACCACCATGTAGGTGCGCCCCGGCTCGATGCGCTTGACCACGCGCCAGGCCTTTTCGGTGGTGGCGTCCTTCGCGAAGCGCAGGCCGGCCGGTCCGGTGATCGGATCCTGCGACTTCAGCACCAGCGTCTGCCGGCCGTGCCTGGGCACTGCCTTCAGTTCGGTGGCACCGGTGGCACGGGCCAGGCCGTCACCGCCGTAATAGGTCTTGTACTGCTTGAACCTGGTCACGCCATCGCTGAAGCGGACCTCGGCATACGACAGCGGCGCCTCCAGGGTGTTGCCCTCCGGGAACCACGAGACCGCCATCTGGCCGAAGCTCAGCACGAAGGTGGCCGTGTTCTCCACACCCACGGCCTTGTAGGCCGGTGCCGGGTCGGCCCCACGCGCGGTCACCGTCACATGGCAGGGCTTGCCCGGAATCACCGCGCAGTCCGCCGGGCTGTACTGGATGCGCTCGACCGCAAAGCCCGCCGGCAGCACCACGTTGTCGGCGTTGAAGCTCACGTTCTTGGTGCCGGCCGGCACGGCGATGTCGATCATCGCCTGCGCGTTCCTGCCGCCCCAGGTGCGGACCTTGAAGGTCTCGCCGCCGTACCGGAAGCTGGCCGTCACGCCGTTGGTGGGCAGGCCGGCATCGGCCAGGTACTGCTCGGGGTTGGCGGCTGCCCAGAAGGCCTCCTTGGGCTGGCCGACGGCCGACCAGGGGTAGCCGTTGGTGTGGTAGCCCGGATCGGTCATGCCCCACCAGGTGACACGGTGCACGCCGCCCTTGAACTCGGGGTGGCGGCCGGCCGAACCCGCCGCGTATTCCTTGAGCAGGCTGAAGAGCTTGGCGTACTGCACGCCCTGCTCCAGGAACAGCTCGTTCATCTCGGGGCCGTTCTGGATGCGCTGGCCCTTGTCCAGGCCCAGCGTCGGCGCCAGGTCCAGCTCGGTCAGGTCGACGTTGGCGCCGGTTTCCAGATAGGTGCGGATGGTGCGCTCGAAGGCGTCCATGTTCAGCCGCATGTCCCAGTGGCCCTGCGTGCCGATCACGTCCACCAGCGGGCGCGGCTGGCCCCTGGCATCCAGCAGCTGGCGCGCCCGGCCGGCGGCCACGTCGGCCGCGTAACGCTCGTTGAACTCCTTGACCATGGACGCGATGGCCGTGGCCTTGGAGGCGCGCTCGTTGTCGTTGAAGTCGTTGTAGTTCAGGATGGCCGTGGTGTTCTGCCGCGCGAAGAAGAACGCGTCATACATGTAGTCCCAGCTCTTGCCGCCCTTGGCATAGGCCTGCGCCCAGCGCGAGGGCCGCTCCTCGGGGCTATAGCCCGAGCGCAGCGCGCTGCGCCAGTCGTGCGGGTTGTCGGGGTTGTCCTTGAAGGCCTCGTTCACCACGTCCCAGGCGTAGGTCTTCTGCGGCTCCTTGTCGAAGTGGCCGGCCACGGTGCGGATGTAGTACTCCAGGTTCGACCGCGCCATCGCGTAGTCCCACGGGGTTTCCCAGCCGCCATTGGGCGTGAGCACGTTGGGCGCGGGCCACTGGCCCGACTGGTTGTGCCACAGCAGCGTGTGGCCGGTCACCTTCACGCCGCGGGCATTGGCGGCGGCGATGTCGACATTGATGCCGTTGCTGAAGTTGGTGAGGAAGCTGGGGCTGGGGTTGCTGCTGCCACCGTTCCAGAAGTCGGGCTTCATCGCGTTGCTGGGTGTCACCGCGTTGAAGTGCTTGAGCGTCATCGCCGCCACCGAGTTTTCGCCCGGCACCACGCCGGCCGCGAAGTTGGAGGCGCTGAGGTTGGTGCTGCCGATGAAGAAGTGGTTCTTGTACACGTCCTTGAGCGCCGGCCAGTCGGCCGGGTTGGCGGGCCGCTCGGCCGCCAGTGCACCGCCGGCCGCCGCGAACAGGGCGGGCATCGCCAGGCACACACGCTTGATGTCGAAACTGCTGAACATCATGAGGTCCTTGGGGTCATGTGACGAGGAAGGGGCTTCAGCGCGCGCGGGCTTGCAGCCGGCGGCAGCGCCAGCAGGCCCACCGCGAACATCGCGATGCTGGCCGGCTCGGGCACAGCGGTGACCAGGTTGCGCGTCTCCACGCTGATGTCCGCGCCGCTGCCATCCACCAGCGCCACATCGGTGAACTTGAAGTTGGCCAGGCCCGCCTGCTTGACGTCGAACGAGAAGGTGGCCAGCTGGCCGCTGCCGGTGACACCGGGCACCTGCCCGATCAGCGTGCCCAGGGTGTAGGTGACGCTGCCGGCATCGTTGTCGAAGACGCCGGCACGGAAGAAGGTGTCGCCGCCCTGGCGCAGCAAGGCGCCTTCGGTGCCGGCGGTCAGCTTCAGCAGCGCCGGGTCGAAGCTCAGCGAAAAGCCGTAGGCGAACAGGTCCACCACGTCGCGGGCCTGCACGGTGAGCTCGAAGCCGGTGGCCGTGCTGGCCGCCGACATCTCGAGCACGGGCACCGCGTGCGCGGTCGACAGCAGCGACAGCGCCAGCGCGCAGGCGCCCGCGGCACGGGCCGCGATGGGTGCAGATTTCTTCATCTTTGTCTCCTCCTGGTGGGCTTGCGCCCGGTTGAACGACATGGGCGCACCCATGCCGGCGGTGCTCAATAGAACCAGCGCAAGGGCGCCAGCACGGTCTGGGGGAACAGAACCATGATGAACATCACCACGAACTGGGCGGCCATGAAAGGCAGCACGCCACGGGTGACCTCGTCCATCCTCATGCGGCCGACGCCGGCCACCACGTTGAGGATGGTGCCCACCGGCGGGGTGATGAGACCGATGGAGTTGTTGACGATGAACAGCACGCCGAAGTAGATGGGGTCGATGCCGGCGGCCTTGACCAGCGGCATCAGCACCGGCGTCATGATCAGGATGGTGGGCGTCATGTCCATCGCCGTGCCCACCAGCATCACCAGCAGCATGATGGCGATCAGCAGCAGCGTCTGGTTGTCCAGCAGCGGGCGCAGCAGGTCCACCACCTGGGCCGGCAGGTTGGCCACGGTGATGAGCCAGGCCGACACCATGGCCGCGGCCACCAGGAACATCACCACCGCCGTGGTGCGGGCCGCCGTGACGAAGATCTGCAGCAGCGCACGCAGCGTGAGTTCGCGGTACACCACGCGGGCCACGAAGAGCGCATACACCGCCGCCACCACCGCCGCCTCGGTGGGCGTGAACACGCCCATGCGCAGGCCCACCAGGATGAACACCGGCAGCATCAGCGCCCAGACCGATTCGCGGGCGGCCTTCCAGACCTCGGCGCCCGTCTTGCGCGGCGGCAGCGCCAGCGTCTCCTTGCGGCCCACCCACCACCAGGTGAGCGCCAGGCCCACGCCGATCATCACGCCGGGCACGATGCCGGCGATGAACAGCTTGCTGATGGACACGTTGGCGGTGACGCCGAAGATGACGAAGCCGATGCTGGGCGGGATGATGGGGCCGATGACGCCGGAGGCCGCGATGAGCCCGCCCGAGACTTCCTTCTTGTGCCCGGCCTTGATCATCATGGGCAGCAGCAGCGCCGTCAGTGCCGCGGCATCGGCCACGGCCGATCCCGACAGCGCCGACAGCAGGCAACCCGCCAGCACCACCACGTAGCCCAGCCCGCCCTTCACATGGCCCACCAGCGCCAGCGCGAAGTTGACGATGCGCTGCGACAGCCCGCCGACGTTCATGATCTCGCCGGCCAGCATGAAGAAGGGCACCGCCAGCAGCGGAAAGCTGTCGGCGCCGTTGATGAAGTTCTGCGCCAGGATCTGCGCATCGAAGAGGTCGAGGTGCCACATCAGCGCCACGCCGCTGGCCAGCAGCGCATAGGCGATGGGAATGCCCAGCGCCATCGCACCGACGAGGCTGCCGAGAAAGATGAAGACGGTCATGGTCAGCGGCCGATCGCGGAAGGTGGGCGGGTGTCGTCGGACGGTGCTTCGGCGCGGGCCAGCTCGGCCTGCAGGCTTTCCAGCTCGGCCTGCTCTTCCGATTCCTTGACCATCACCAGCGCGTCATCGGCCACCCGGCCGGTGAGCACGCGCACCAGCTGCAACAGCAGCAGCACACCGGCGCACAGCGAGAAGAAGACGCCCGTGGCATAGAAGATGGCCACCGGCGCGCCGGTCACCGGCGCTTCCACGTCCATGTTGATGCGGGCCTGCTGCCAGCTGCCGTCCAGGAACAGCCAGGTGACGTACAGCATCAGCAGATGGCCCAGCACCAGGCACAGCTTCTTGCCGGCCACCGGCAGCCGCGCCACCAGCATGTCGGTGCCCAGGTGCCCGCCGTCCTTCAGCGCGGCCACCGCGCCCATGAAGCACAGCCACACGAACAGCCAGCGCGACAGCTCCTCGCTGGCGGCGATGCCGGAATTGAAGGCATAGCGCAGCACCACGTTGCCGAACACCAGCACCACCATCACGGCCAGCGCGGCGGCGATCAGCACGTCGATGGCACGGCAGAAGCGGTCGATCGCAGCATCGAGCAGGCTCACAGCCGCACCCCCTGCAGCAGCCCGCGGGCGGCCAGGTTGCCGATGAAGGCGCGCAGCCCGAAGCGCCAGGGCGGGGCCGATTCGCAATGCGTCACCCGGTTGCGCAGGCTGCCCAGCCAGTGGCTGTGGATGGTGACCACGTCGCCCAGCTTGTGGGTGAAGCCGCCGCCGGGCTGGTCGCGGTCTTCGGTGGGCGCGAAGAGCGTGCCCAGGAACAGCATGAAGCCGTCGGGGTACTGGTGGCAGGCCAGGGTCTGCGCCACCAGCTCGGTCGGGTCGCGGCTGATGCTGGCCATGGTGTTGATGCCGCGCAGGGTGAAGCCGTCGTCGCCGGCCACCTCCAGGTGCACCGTCTCGCTGCGCAGCTGCTCGAGGCCGAAGCTGCCGTCGAACAGCGGATGAAGGGGCCGATGGCACAGGAGGCGTTGTTGTCCTTGGCCTTGCCCAGCAGCAGCGCGCTGCGGCCTTCGATGTCGCGCAGGTTCACGTCGTTGCCCAGCGCCGCGCCCACGATGCCGCCGCGGCTGTTGACCGCCAGCACCACCTCGGGTTCGGGATTGTTCCAGTCGGAGTCGGCGCGGATGCCGATGTCCTGGCCATGCCCCACCGAGGCCAGCACCGGCGACTTGGTGAACACCTCGGCATCGGGCCCGATGCCCACCTCCAGGTACTGCGACCACAGCTTGCGCTCCTGCAGCAGCTGCTTGAGCGCCATCGCCTGCGGCGAGCCGGGGCGAATGTCGGACAGGCGGTCGCCGATCAGGGCCTGCACCTGGCTGCGCAGGCCCTGCGCGCGGCTGGCGTCGCCGCCGGCCTGTTCCTCGATCACGCGCTCGATCATGCTGGCCGCGAAGGTCACGCCGGCCGCCTTGACCACCTGCAGGTCGCAGGGTGCCAGCAGCCAGGGCATGGCCTCGTCCCGGCCTTCGGGGCGGCTGTTGTCCAGCAACGCATCGACGCTGCACAGCCGCTCGCCGATCACCGCGGTCACGGCCTGCGCCGGCTGTGCGGCTTCCAGCAGCGTGCTCATGGTGGGGAAATGCGCACTCACGTCGAACACGCCATCGGCGCGCAGCGCCACCACGGCCGGGCCGGCCGGGGCACCGGGCCGCCAGACGCGCCCCACCAGGGTGCCGGCCAGTCCGTCCTGCGGCAGCGCGGGATGCAGGCCATCGGTGCGCGCCGGCACGGCCATCGTTGTTGCAGTCATGGAAGGTTTCCTCGTGCTCGGTCAGTGGTTGTGGCGCGGCGTGCGTTCGGCAATGCGGCGGTACTTCAGGGCCATGTCCAGCGTGGCGCCGTCCACCAGCTGGCCGGTGTGGCTGCGGTAGATCTCCTCCCACGGCGACTGGCTGGCCGGCACCGGTGGCGGCGGCAGCTCGCGCTGGCGGCGTGCGATCTCTTCGGCCGGCACCAGCGCATCGCAGCGGCCGGCGTTGAGGTCGATGCGGATCAGGTCGCCCGTCTGCAGCCAGCTGAGGCCGCCGCCGACGGCGCTTTCGGGCGACACGTTGAGGATGGAGGGGCTGTCGGCCGTGCCCGACTGGCGGCCGTCGCCCAGCGTGGGCAGCGTCCGTACGCCGCGCTGGATCAGCGCATCGGGCGGCTGCATGTTCACCACCTCGGCCGAGCCGGGCCAGCCGATGGGGCCGGCGCCGCGCATCACCAGGATGCAGCCCTCGTCGATCTCCAGCGCCGGGTCGTTGATGCGGGCGTGGTAGTCGTCGGCACCGTCGAACACCACGGCGCGCGCCTCGAACACGCCTTCGTGGCCGGGCCGGCTCAGGTAGCGCTCACGGAAGTTCGGCGAGATCACCGACGTCTTCATGATGCCGAAGTCGAACAGGTTGCCCGACAGCACCAGGAAGCCCGCCTTCTCCATCAACGGCAGGTCGAAGGGCCGGATCACCTCGCGGTCGGTGGCCTGGCGGCCTTCGATGTTCTGCGCCACGGTGCGGCCGGTGACGCTGGCGCAATCGCCATGGAGCCGGCCGGCCTGCTGCAGCTCCCACATCAGCGCGGGCACGCCGCCGGCGCGGAAGAAGCGCTCGCCCAGGAAGCGCCCGGCCGGCTGCATGTCCAGCAGCAGCGGCAGGTCGTAGGCCTGCTCGGTCCAGTCGGCGGGCCGCAGCTCCACCCCGGCATGGCGGGCCATGGCCATGATGTGCACCTGCGCATTGCTGGAGCCGCCGGCGCAGCTGACCACCGACAGCGCGTTGAGGAAGCTCTCGCGGGTGAGGATGCGCGAGGGCCGCAGGTCCTCATGCGCCATGCCCACGATGCGCCGACCGGTCTCATACGCCATCTGCCCGCGTTCGCGGTAAGGCGCCGGAATGGCCGCGCAGCCGGGCAGCGACAGGCCCAGGGCCTCGGCCACCGCGTTCATCGTCGAGGCCGTGCCCATGGTGTTGCAGTGGCCGGCCGAAGGGGCGCTGCTGCAGGCGCGCTGCAGGAACTCGTCCTCGTCGATCTCGCCGGCCGCCAGCTGCCGGCGGCTGCGCCAGATCACGGTGCCCGAGCCCACCAGCTCGCCGCCATGCCAGCCGTCGAGCATCGGCCCGCCCGACAGCACGATGGCCGGGATGTCGACGGTGCACGCGGCCATGATGCCGGCCGGCGTGGTCTTGTCGCAGCCGGTGGTCAGCACCACCGCATCGATGGGGTAGCCGTACAGCACCTCCACCAGGCCCAGGTAGGCCAGGTTGCGGTCCAGCGCCGCGGTGGGGCGGCGGCAGTTCTCGAAGATGGGGTGCACCGGGAATTCCATCGGAATGCCGCCGGCGTCGCGGATGCCATCACGCACACGCCGCGCCAGCTCCAGGTGGATGCGGTTGCACGGCGACAGGTCGCTGCCCGTCTGCGCGATGCCGATGATGGGCCGGCCCGAGCGCAATTCCTCGGGCGTCAGGCCGTAGTTCATGAAGCGCTCGAGGTAGAGCGCCGTCATGTCGGAACGATGGGGATCGGCAAACCAATCGCGCGAGCGAAAGCGCCGACCAGCCGGCTTGTCCATGGCTGTGGTCGCTTGCAAAGTGGAAGGGAAAGGCAGGCGGCGTCGGCCGCCTGCGGGCGAAGCGCCTTACTTGGCGGCCGCGGAGCCGCCGCGCACCTTGACCAGCTCGCCGTTCATCTCGGCGGTGGTGTCCTCGCCGAACTCCTTGCTGAACTTGGCCAGCACCGGCTGCAGCTTGCTGCGCATCTTGGCCTGCTCGGCCGGCGGCAGCTCGGTGATCTGCATGCCGGCCTTCTTCAGGTCGGCCAGCGCGCGGTCGGAGAAGGCGCGGATGGTCTTGCGCTCGTACAGCGTGGCTTCGCGCGCCGCTTCCTGCACGATCTTCTGCTCGTCCGCCGACAGGCCGTCCCAGGTCTTCTTGGACATCAGCAGCACCCAGGCGCTGTACATGTGGCGCGACAGCACCAGGTGCTTCTGCACCTCGTAGAACTTGCTGGCCAGGATGGTGGCCGGCGGGTTCTCCTGCCCGTCCACCGCGGCCTGTTCCATCGCGGTGTACAGCTCGGTGAAGGGCATGGGCGTGGCGTTGGCGCCCAGCGCGGTGAAGGTGTCCAGGAACAGCGGGCTCTGGATGACGCGCAGCTTCAGGCCGCTCAGGTCATCGGCCTTGTTGACCGGGCGGCGCGAGTTGGTGACGTGGCGGAAGCCGTTCTCCCAGAAGCCCAGGCCGATCAGGCCCTTCTCGGGCAGCTTGGCCAGCAGCTTCTGGCCGAAGGGGCCGTCCAGCACCGCGTCGGCTTCCTGCTCGTTGTTGAAGGTGAGCGGAAAGTTCAGCACGCCGAAGGGCTTGACCAGGGTCACCAGCGTGGAGCTGTCGGGGATCGTCATCTCCAGCGTGCCGCCGCGCAGGGCCGAGGTCATGCTGACATCGTTGCCCAGCGAACCGCTGGCATACACCTTGGCCTGCAGCTTGCCGCCGCTCTTGGCCGCCAGCTGGTCGGCGAAGTACTTGAGCGACTGGGCCTGCGGATGGTCCTCGCTGAGGCCGGTGCCGATCTTGAACACGTGTTCCTTGACCTGCGCGGCAGCGGGAACGGCCAGGGCGGCCAGCAGGGTCGCGGCCAGAGCGAGTGATCTGAATTGCATGATGTCTCCGGAATGGTGATGTGCGGTGCGCGGCGGCATTGCCGCGACGTGCCGGCCCTCTGCGGGGCTGTTCTTCGTGGGCCTGAAGGCTAGGGGTGCACCCCGGCCCGGTCCACTGACTTTTTCGCTAGCATCCATTCCAAATGGTGATGACTTCAGACCCGCCTGCAGGTAAACCCTTGGCCCTGGCGCAGGTCTCGCGGCTGCGTTTCCGCCACCTGCAGTTCCTCGACATCCTGGGCAAAACGCGCAACCTGCGGCTGACCGCCGAGCAGATGCACATGACCCAGCCGGCGGCCACCAAGGTGCTGATGGACATCGAGGACATGCTGGAGTCACGCCTCTTCGACCGGCTGCCGCGCGGCATGCGGCCCAACGAGCTGGGCCTGTTCACGCTGCGTTATGCACATGCGGCGCTGGACGGCCACCGCAAGTTCGTCGACGAGTTCAGCACGCTCAAGCAAGGGGGGCATGGCCACCTGACCGTGGGCGCCATCTCGGGGTCGGCGGCGCACCTGCTGACCGCGGCCGTGGCCGAGCTGCAGCGCCTGCGGCCGCTGCTGGTGCTCAAGGTGCTGGAACAGAGCAGCGACCAGCTGATCGTGTGGCTGGCCGAGCGCAAGATCGACCTGATGATCGGCCGCTACACCGACGAGTCGCAGCGCGACCAGTTCCACTACGAGCGGCTGGCCGGCGAGCGCCTGCAGATCACCGCCGGCACGCACCACCCGCTGCGCGGCGTGCAGGCGCCAAGCCTCACCGAGCTGTCCAACTGGCCGTGGATCCTGTACCCGACCACCACGGCGCTGCGCAAGGTGTCGGACGACATCTTCAGCCGCACCGGCCTGGCCCTCACCTCCGGCATCGTCGAGACACCGTCCTTCCTCTTCGCGCTCGAGCTGATGCAGAGCACCCACATGCTGTCGCTGCAGCCGGCCGCGCTGGTCGACAAGTACGTGCGGCGTGGGCTGCTGACCCGCATTGCCGGCGAGCTGCCCGACCGCATGCCCGACTACGGCCTCATCACCCTGCAGGGTGAGCCGCCGAGCACCGCCGCCCAGGCCTTCATCGACGTGATCCGCCAGCTGGCAAACCGGCAGGCCGCCACGGCCTGAGGCAGCCAGCCGCCTGCGCACTTTCCCTCGCCCATCCCATTTGGGACATGCGCCTCCGGCACCGGCTCCCTAAGGTCGCGGCAGGCCTGGGCAACACGCCCTGGCCGCCAACAGCCGGAGGGGGAATCGTCGATGCTGCATGCCGGTCGTGGGGTGGCCGTGGTCATGGCCGCCATGTTTTCAACGCTGGCGCCGCCCGCACGCGCGGCCGAGCCGGCCGACTTGGTGCTGCGGCACGGCCACATCTACCGCGTGCCTGAACGCGGCAGCGCCTGGGCCCAGGCGGTGGCCATCCGCGCGGGCCGCTACGTGGCCATCGGCACCGATGCCGAGGTGCGGCCGTACATCGGCCCGGCCACCCAGGTGGTGGACCTGCAGGGCCGCATGGCCATGCCGGGCCTGGCCGACGCGCACATCCACCCGATCGACGGCGCCTACGAGGCCTTGTACAGCTGCACGCTGCCGCCCGAAGGCGGCCTGCCCGAAGTGCTGGCCGCGGTGAAGGCCTGCGCCCAGCGTGCGGGGCCGGACGACTGGATCGTGGGCGCGGCCTACTCCAGCCGCATGGCCCCGGCCCTGGAAAAGCGCGAGGCGCTGCGCCTGCTGGACGACGCCAGCGGCGGCAAGCCGGTGGTGCTGCGCGACGACACCTTCCACAACCGCTGGGTCAACAGCGAGGTGCTCAAGCGCGCCGGCATCCAGGCCGGCGCCACGCCGCCACCGGGCGGCCTCTACGTGTTCGACCAGGGCGAGCCCACCGGCCTGCTCAAGGAGTTCCCGGCCTTCGACAAGGTGCAGCAGCTGGTGCCGCCGCGCCGGCCCGACCGCCTGCTGCAGGCCGCGCAGACGGCCGCCGCGCAGCTCAGCGCGATGGGCTTGACCAGCATCCAGGACGCCTGGGTGGACCGCACGCTGCTGGACACCTGGCACCGCGCAGTGCAGTCGCCGCAGGGCCTGCCGCTGCGGGTGGTGGCTTCGCTGGCCGGCAACAAGGGCAGCACCGAGGCCGAGCCCGGCGGCGCCGCGCTGTACGACGATGCCCGCGCGCTGCGCAGCGACCTGCTGCGCCCCGACTTCGTCAAGTTCTTCGTCGATGGGGTGCCGATGGCCTACACCTCGGCGATGCTGGACCCGTACCAGCCCAGCCACGAGCACGGCCACGACTTTCGCGGCCAGGCGCATTTCAGCCTGCCGCAGCTGGTGGCCGCCATCGCGCCGCTGGATGCGCGCGGCATTCCGGTGAAGCTGCATGCGGTGGGTGACGGCGCGGTGCGCCTGTCGCTGGATGCCATCGCCGAAGTGCGGCGGCTCAACGGCGACCAGGGACCACGCCACCAGATTGCGCACGTGAACTGGATCGCCAGCAGCGACCTGCCGCGCTTCAAGGCCTTGAACGTCACCGCCGAGGTGTCGCCGATGCTGTGGTTTCCGACGCCGATGAAGCCGGTGCTGGAGCACTTCCTGGGCCGTGCGCGGGTGGACCGACTCGGCCAGGTGGCGAGCTTGCAGAAGGCGGGCGCACCGCTGGCGGCCGGCTCGGACTGGCCGGCCGGCACGCCCACGCCCGACCCCTGGGTGGGCATCGAAGGCCTGGTCACCCGCCGCCACCCGCTGGGCCTGGTGCCCGGCGTGCTGGGCGCCGGCGAGCGGCTGAGCCTGGAAGACGCGCTGCGCCTCTACACCCGCGGCAATGCCGAGGCCATGGGCCTGGGCGGCGTGAGCGGCAGCGTGGAGCTGGGCCGCTCGGCCGACCTGATCGTGCTGGACCAGCACTTGTTCAAGGTGCCGGTGGAGCGCATCCACCGCACCCGGGTGCTGAGCACCTGGCTGCAGGGCCGGCTGGTGTACCAGCAGCCCACCCCAACGAAGGAGGCCCCATGAGCATCACCCGAACCCTGGCAACCGCCACCGCCGGCCTGGTCGCCGGACTGACCATGCCGACCGCCCATGCGGTGGAAGGCGGCGCGCCCATCACGCCGATCGGCGTCTACGACTTCGGCGCCGGCATGCTGCCGCCGCCCAGCGAAGGCGGCACCGTGGGCCTGCGCATGTCCGTCACCCGCGCCACCCAGCTGCGCGACGACCGCGGCCAGCGCGTACCGGTGTCGCCGCAGCTGGCGGTGGACAGCGTCTCGGTGGCCTACATCCGCATGACCAACACCACGCTGGCCGGCGCGCGCTTCGGCTACGGCGCGGTGCTGCCGGTGCTCGATGCGTCGCTGGACATCGAGGTGCCCACGCCGGCCGGGCCGCAGGGCCTGTCGGGCCGCAAGCGCACGGTGGGCGACGTGTTCCTGATGCCGCTGCTGCTGCAGTGGGCGCCGGCACCCGGCGTGTTCAGCAACTTCCAGCTCGGGGTGCAGGCGCCCACCGGCGCCTACGACAAGGACCGGTTGATCAACACCGGCGCCAACCACTGGACGCTGGCGCCCAGCGTGGGCTTCACCGCCATCACCGCCAGCGGGTTCGAGCTGTCCACCAACGTGCAGCTGAGCATGCACAGCCGCAACCGCGACACCGACTACCGGTCGGGCGTGGAGTACCAGCAGGAGTTTGCGCTGGGTCAGCATGTGGGGCCGTGGACGCTGGGCCTGGGTGGCTACCTGTACCAGCAGGTCAGCGACGACCGCGGCCCGGGCCTGACCACGGGCAACCGCTCGCGGGTGCGTGCGCTGGGGCCGGCGCTGGCCTACTTTGCGCCGGGCAGCGGCCTGCCGGCGCTCTGGCTGCACCTGTACAAGGAGTTCGATGCGCGCAACCGCTCGCAGGGCGCGCAGCTGGTGCTGCGCAGCGCCTGGGTGTTCTAGCCGCCCGCCGCCTGCCACTGGGCGGCGGCCGAACCCAGCGCCAGCCGCACCAGCTCGGCCTGGCGCGTGGTGCCGGTCTTGGCCAGCACCTGCTTGAGCTGGTTGCGCACCGTGCCCAGCGAGACGCCGCGCTGGGCGGCATGGGCTTCCAGCGTGCGGCCCTGGGCCAGCGCGGCCACCAGCCGGGCTTCGGCGGGCGTCACGCCCAGCAGCTGGCACCAGGTGTCGGCGGGCGTGTCCACCAGGCTGCGGCTGTCGGTGATCATCAGCAGCACCCGGGCCGGCCCGTCGTCAGCGGGCTGGCCCTGCAGCGCGATGTGCAGCGACCGGCCGTCGCGCTCCAGCGCCAGCCAGCGCGGCGCGCTGTCCGCGATGCCGGCCGCGCGCGCGGCGGCCGCGATCTCCTGGCGCAGCTGCGCCGTCTGCGCCGGCTGGGCGCCGCGCAGCAGGCCTGCCTGCACACCCAGCGGGCTGCCGGCCTGCAGCAGCTGGCGGGCGCTGCGATTCGTCCACTGCACCGCGCCCGCCTCGTCGCACACCACGGCGGCGCAGCGCAGCAGGTCGAGGTGGGCCTGCAGCTGCCGGGCCTGCGACTGCGCGTGCTGCCAGCGCTGGCCCAGGCCGGCGGCCTGGCCCACGTGCGGCGCCAGCGCCGTCAGGCAGGCCGGCGCCGAGTGGTCGAACCCGTCGCCGGTGCCCGCCTCCCGGTGCAGCGCGATGCCGATGTAGCGCTCACCTTCCTGCGCCACCAGATGGCCCAGGAAGGCCCCCAGCCCCGCCTGTGCCAGCGCCTGCTGCAGCGCCTGGCGGCCGGGGTCGTCCCGCTCGAACAGGTCGTCGTCGCTCACCACCCGGTTGGCATGGCGCAGGATGCGGCGGCGGTCCACCCGCGGGTTGCCCACGCCGGTGAGCCGGCCCGCCCGCTGGTGCTGCAGACGGCTGGTGCGGGTATCGCCGGCCTGCCACACGATGTGCACCGCATCGGCCTGCAGCTCGATCAGCTGCAGCACCGCCGAGTGGGCGCCGGTCTGCTCGCACAGGCTGTCCAGCCAGCCCTGCCAGCGCTGCGGCTGCTCCACGCAGCGGTAGACGTCCAGAACCATGCCCACGGATGCCATGTCGCCCTGCCCTCGCTCCCGACCGAAGACCGAGTGTAGGCAGGACCCATGCCAGGCGGTCATCCCGATTCGGCAAGGCGGGGGTCCAGGGTGCCCCCTCGCCCGGACGGAAAACCATTGTTGGGCGACCCCGGATGGACGGTTTTCCGACCCCTGTGGGCATGCGGCCAGAACCCCGCGAGGGAGGAAAGTGCGGGTATCCAGACCGCAGGGCCACTGGCATGCTTCGTGCGAAAAGTCACTACCCGCCCCTGTTTCTCAAGCAAGGGGTTAACGTGGTGGGCCAAAAGCCGCGGGCGGGCTTTGATGAATTTGGCGGCGGGCAGTTTCAGAAAATCAACTGGAGGTCAGGATGAATCAAGCAATTCGCGCGGACGGCAGGGTGACGAAGCGGCATCAGGGCCGGGCAGCGCCTTTTCTGCTGGCCCCGCTGGCGGCGCTGTCGCTGCTGGCCATGGGCGTGCCGGCCCATGCCAACGCCTGGTCCTACCCGGGTGACCCGGGCTTTGTCGCCCGCAACGCGCAGGAGTTGCCGGCGGCCAAGGCCAGCTGGGAAACGCCGGAGTACGGCAACTTCACCGGCATCCTGGCGGGCAACACCGCGGTGACCGCGCCCTGGCAGCTGGTCGCGGTCAATGCCTCCACCGCCTACGCGCTCGGCTACTACGGCCAGGGCGTCACCCTGGGCATGATGGATTCGGGCTACCGCACCACCCACGAAGGCTTCGTCACCTCGCTGATCGCGCCGGTGCGCGCCTCGGGCGTGTACGGCAGCTCGGGCTTCGGCTACCGCAACACCCCGACGCCGGGCAACCCGTTCACCAAGGGCGAGGCCTTCGTGGTGGACGGCGACCAGGCGCGCACCAGCGACTGGTCGCACGGCACCGGCATGCTGGGCGTCACCTCGGGCATCCGCGACGGCAAGGTCCAGCACGGCATCGCCTTCGGCTCGAAGATGGTGGTGGCCAAGACCGGCGGCTCGGACACGCAATCGCACGGCCCCTTCCACGACTACGTGTACTGGTACACCGCCAACAAGGCGCTGGTGGATGCCGGCGCCCAGGTGATCAACAGCAGCTGGGGATCGTTCGTCCAGACGCTGAATCGCACGCAATTCGATGGCTCGGGCAACGACCTGGGCACCAATGGCAATCTGGCCAATGGCTATCAATTGCAGGGCAAGGACAGCACCAATCCCGTGGGCATGGCCAGCACCATTCCCAACGAAACCTTCAAGGATCTGGAATACCAGTACTTCTTCACCAAGAAGAGCTATTCCCCGGCCGGCATCCAATACAACCCGCAATTCCCCGGCCGCTCATTCATGGAAGCGATCTGGGACGCCATCAAGGTGACCGGCACGGTGAATGTGCGCTCGGCCGGCAACAACGACTGGAGCAATCCGTATTTCCGCCCGGCCTATCCGCTGTTCAACCCGGCCGCGGAAAGCCAGTTCGTCGCCGTCGGCGGCGTGCAGCCGCCCACCGACGCCAATCCGGAATACACCAAGCAATTCGGCTACAACGAAGCCGGGCTGGCCAAATGGTGGACGGTATCCACCCCGTCGAACCTGGTGCGCACCACCAGCAGCGGGGGCGACGCGGTGTACTCCAATTCCAACGGCACTTCGCCGGCCACGCCGGTGGCCACGGCGGCCATGGGCGTGCTGCTGTCGCGCTACCCGAACATGGACGCCAAGCAGGTGCGTGAGGTGATGTTCACCACCGCCAACAACAAGATGACCGACGGGGTGCGCTTCCTGGGCACCGGGCAGGTGTCGCCTTCGGGCGTGTCCATCGCCTGGACGGCGCCGGACGGCCTGCCCGACGAGCGCTGGGGCTGGGGCATTCCCGACCTGGCCAAGGGCATGTACGGCCCCGGCCAGTTTCTGAGCCCGATGGTCTACAACATGTCCAAGGCGCCGCTGGACGTGTGGACCAACAACATCGGCCAGGTGGCCATCAAGCAGCGCGAACGCGAAGACCTGCAATGGCTGGCCAGCTACCGGCAGCAGGGCATCGCGCTGGCCGGTGAGTTCAGCCCCAACGTGCTCAACCCCAACGGCACGCTGAGCCCGCAGGCCTTCGTGCTGCAAGGGCTGCTGAACGACCCGGCGGTGCAGGCCATCACCAACGGCCGCCCCGAGACCTACGACAAGATCGCCTACGCGGACGCGGTGAAGTGGCGCAAGGAATGGATGGACGCCCGCGCGGCCGTCATCCAGGACAAGATCGACCGCGGCCAGTACACCGCCTCGCTGACCAAGGCCGGCAGCGGCACGCTGATCCTGGCCGGCACCAACACCTATGCCGGCGTGTCGACGGTGACGGGCGGCAAGCTGTCCATCGTGGGCAGCAACAGCTCGGGCGTGACGGTGGCCAACGGCGGCACGCTGGGCGGCACCGGCACGGTGGCCGGCACCATCAACGTGCTCAAGGGCGGCACGCTGTCGCCGGGCGTCACCGCCGCCGAATCGGCGGGCGTGAGCAGCGTGGTGCCCAACGTCACCATCGCCACCGGCGACGTGCTGCGCGCCAGCGCGGTGAAGGTGGGCCTGGGCGCCGGCTTCAAGGCCACGCTCAAGGCGGCGGGCCAGTCCTCGCGCCTGGTGGCCACCGGCCCGGTGGCGCTGGGCGGCAACCTGGTGCTGGACGTGGCGGCGGCCGCCAATGCGGGCACCGTCTACACGCTGATCCAGGCCACCAGCATCCAGGGCAGCTTCGCCGGCATGCCCGAAGGCGCTGTGGTGGCGGCGGGCGGTCGCAGCTACCGCATCTCGTACCTGGGCGGCAAGGTGACGCTGACGGCGTCCTGATCCAACCTAACACACAACCAAGGGAGAAATGATCGTGGCAATTCGCGGTTCCTGGATCATGGGGGCGGCTGCGGCCGGCCTGGTGGCGCTGACCTCGGCACCGGCGCTGGCCGCCACCGAGCTGGTGGTCAATGGCGGCTTCGAGCGGGGCAGTTTCGATGGCTGGATGCCGACCGGTGAGCCGGTGTTCGACGAGGTGCTGTGCGCACCCGGCAGCGGCGAGATCTTCGCCGGCAGCTGCAGCGCATTCTTCGGCTCATCGCCGGTCAGCAGCATTGCGCAAACCATCGCCGTGGGCGGCGCGGGCCTCACCTACAACCTGTCGTTCGCCTTCCGTGCCGACGGCATCCCGGACAGCAGCTTCACCGTGATGTTCGGCGGGCAGACGCTGCTGTCGCAAAGCCCGCCGGCTGCCGGCGGCTACCAGCTGTACCAGTACAGCGGCCTGACCACCGGCAACACGATGACGCTGTCCTTCAGCTTCAACGATCCGACCAGCAGCATGTGGCTGGATGCCGTCTCGGTCACCGCCGTGCCCGAGCCCACCACGCTGGGCCTGATGGCCGCCGGCCTGGTGGGCCTGGTGGCGGTGTCGCGGCGGCGCGAGGCGGCTACACGTCGAACCTGACGCCCTGGGCCAGCGGCAGCGCGCGTGAGTAGTTGACGGTGTTGGTCGCCCGGCGCATGTAGTTGCGCCAGGCGTCGCTGCCGCTCTCGCGCCCGCCGCCGGTTTCCTTCTCGCCACCGAAGGCGCCGCCGATCTCGGCGCCCGAGGTGCCGATGTTGACGTTGGCGATGCCGCAGTCCGAGCCGCTGGCCGACAGGAAGGTCTCGGCCTCGCGCAGGTCGTTGGTGAACACGGCCGACGACAGGCCCTGCGGCACGTCGTTCTGCAGGCGCAGCGCTTCATCAAAGTCGGTGTAGCCCAGCACGTAGAGGATGGGCGCGAAGGTCTCGCGCCGCACGGTGTCGGTCTGCGCCGGCATTTCCACGATGGCGGGGCGCACGTAGTAGGCCTGCGGATGTTCGGCCTGCAGCAGCCGCTCGCCACCGGTCACGCGGCCGCCTTCGGCCGCGGCCAAGCGCAGCGCCGCCTGCATCGCCTCGAACGAGGCGCCGTCGATCAACGGGCCCACCAGCGTGCCCGCCTCCAGCGGATGACCCACCGGCAGGCCGGCATAGGCCTTCTTCAGCCGGGCGACCAGCGCCTCGCGCACGCCTTCGTGCACGATCAACCGGCGCGTGGTGGTGCAGCGTTGGCCGCAGGTGCCCACCGCCGCGAAGGCGATGCCGCGCACCGCCAGGTCGAGGTCGGCGCTGGGCGTGACGATGACCGCGTTGTTGCCGCCCAGCTCCAGCAGGCTGCGGCCGAAGCGCTGCGCCACCCGCGGCGCCACCTCGCGGCCCATGCGCGTGCTGCCGGTGGCCGAGACCAGCGCCACGCGGTGGTCGTCCACCAGGCGTTCACCCAGCTCGCGCGCACCCACCAGCAGCTGCGACAGGTCTTGGGGCGCATCCCCGAAGCGCTGCGCCGCACGTTCGAACAAGGCCTGGCAGGCCAACGCGGTCAGCGGCGTCTTCTCGCTGGGCTTCCACACCACCGGGTTGCCGCAGACGATGGCCAGCGCGAAGTTCCACGACCACACCGCGGCCGGGAAGTTGAAGGCGCTGATCACGCCCACCACGCCCAGCGGATGCCAGGTTTCCATCATGCGGTGGCCGGGCCGCTCGCTGGCGATCGTCAGGCCGTGCAGCTGGCGCGACAGGCCCACCGCGAAGTCGCAGATGTCGATCATCTCCTGCACTTCGCCCAGGCCTTCGGACAGGATCTTGCCGGTCTCCAGCGACACCAGCTCGCCCAGCGCCTGCTTGTCCTGGCGAAGCGCCTCGCCCAGCAGGCGGATCAGCTCGCCGCGCCGCGGTGCGGGCACGCTGCGCCAGGCCTCGAAGGCCTGCTGCGCGCGGGTGATGGCGGCATCGGCATCGGCCAGGCCGTGGGTGCGCACCTGCGCCAGCGTGGCGCCGTCGATGGGGGAGCGCACCGGCCAGTCGCCGGTCTGTGCGGCGGCGCCCAGGCCGAAGTGGTCGAGCAGTCGGGTGGCGATGGAAGTGGTGGTCATGCTGCGGGGGCCGTGACGGCCGTGGGGCCAGGAAGGGGTTCAGCGGAAGCAGCCAGCTCGAAGGCGCGCGCGAGCCGCGCCACGCCTTCCTGGATCTGCGCGAGGTCGGGCGCCGCGAAGGACAGGCGCAAGGCCAGGTCCGCCGGCGGCGACTGGAAGAAGGCGGCGCCGGGCACGAACAGCACGCCCTGCGCCACCGCGGCGGCAAAGAGGCGCTGCGCATCCACCGCCGCCGTGGCCTGCAGCCACAGGAACATGCCGCCGGCAGGCCGCTGCCACTGCAGCCGGTCGCCCAGCCGGGCCGACAGCGCATCGGCCATGGCCAGCGCGCGGGCGCGGTACTCGGTGCGGGCGGCGGCCACGGTGGCCGGGTAGCGGCCCGAACGCAGGTAGTGCGCCGCCACCAGCTGCGCCAGCGGCGAGGTGCACAGGTCCACCGTCTGCTTGGCGATGGCGCAGCGGCGCACCAGCGCCTCGGGCGCCAGCATCCAGCCCACGCGCAGCGCGGGCGCGACGGTCTTGGACAGGCTGGACAGGTACACCACCGGGTGGTCAGCGCCGAAGGCGTCGTGGCCCAGGCGGTGCAGCGTGGGCAACACCTCGTCGGAAAAGCGCAGCTCGCCGTAGGGGTCGTCCTCGATGACGAGAAAGCCATACGCCTGTGCCAGCGCCACCAGTTGGCGCCGGCGCTCCAGCGGCAGCAGGCTGCCGCGCGGGTTGGAGAAGCTGGGCACGGTGTACAGCAGCTTGGGCCGCCGGCCCTCGGTGGCCCATTGCGCCAGCCGCTCGGCCAGCGTGTCGGTGCGCAGGCCGTCGCCGTCCATCGGCAGCTCGGCGATGCGCGCGCCCGCCAGCCTCAATGCCTGCAGCGCCGCCGGGTAGGCCGGTGCTTCCACCAGCACCGTATCGCCGGGCTGCACCAGCACCCGCACCAGCAGGTCGAAGGCCTGTTGCGAGCCGGTGGTCACCAGCAATTCGGCCGGCCGGGCGGCCAGGCCGCGCTGCGTGCACAGCTCCAGCAAGGCTTCGCGCAGCAGCGGCTGACCTTCGGTGGGGCCGTATTGCAGCGCCGCGGCGGCATCGCCCAGCGCCTGCGCGGCCGCCTGCTGCAGGCCCGCCACATCGAACAGCGAGGGCGAGGGATAACCGCCCGCGAACGAGATCATCCCCGGCCGGCCGAGGTACGGAAACAGCTCGCGGATCGGCGAGCCCGCCGGCTGCGCGAAGGCGGGCGTGAAGAGCGCCTCCAAACCCACCGGCCTGCTCGCCGTCATGCCGCCGCCCCGCGGCGCAGCTGCTCGCGCAGCGTGGCGATGGAGGCGGCCTGCTCGGCTTCGTACAGCGCAAACTCGTCGTGCACCGGGCAGCCCAGCGCCTGCTCGAACTCGGCCTGCGCGGCCTGCGCGTCGTAGCGCACCGCGGCGTCGCCGGCCAGGTTGGACTGGAAGATGCCCGCGGCACTGACCGGCAGGAAGTCTTCGTAGGTGATGGGCAGCGCCTGCACCAGGCCCTGGTCCACCAGGGTGTGCACCTCGGCGTCCGGGTTGACGCCGGCCCAGGCCGTGGACGGCAGCCCCGGCTTCAACCGGTACTGGAAGAAGCCCAGGCCGGCGCGGCGCAGTGCATCCAGGTCGTCGGGGAATTCGGTGAACACCTGGGCCAGCGCCCCCGGCCCCGCTTGGCGGGCGCGCTGCAGCAGCGTGTCGTACAACGCGCGGCCGGCGCGGGTGAGCGCCAGGCCGCGTTGCTCGATCTCGCCGAAGCGCGCGGTGTGTGCGCCGTCGCCGCTGTCGCCAGCAAAGCGCACCGGCTCGTTCAGCGCCTTGAAGCTGGTCTGCCGCAGCAGGATGGGCACCTGGCGCCGCGGCGGGCCTTCGATCACCTCCTTGGCCGGCAGGCCGCGGCGCTGCATCTCGGCCTGCGCGGCGTCGATGTCCAGCGTGCGCGGCGTCAGGTGGTTGATGTGCGGGCCGGGGAAGCACACCACGTCGGCCAGCAGGCGGTGGGCGGCGCTCAGGCGCTGGTACTCGGGCTGCGTGACGGTGGCGCTGCGGTGCCAGCGGAAGGTGTTCAGCACCTCTTGCACGAAGGCCTCGGCCTCGGCTTCGTCCAGGCCGCCCGCGGTCTCCCAGCGTGTGGTCAGCGCCAGCGCCTGCGGCGTGAAGATCCTGCGGCGGGCCAGCGTGTCGCGCGCCAGCTGGCGCAGCGCGGGGTCCTCGATCAGGTCCAGCCGAAGCAGCGAGGTGAACACCCGGAACGGGTTGGCCGCCAGCGCCGCCGGGTCCACCGGGCGGAAGGCAGTGGAATGCACCGGCACGCCCGCCACCGACAGGTCGTAGTAGCCCACCGGCTGCATGCCCATCACCGCGAACACGCGGCGCATCGTGTGCAGCTCTTCGGCGGTGCCCAGGCGAATGGCGCCGTGGCGCTCCACCTCCAGCCGCGCGGCCTCGGCCGGGCCGGCCAGCACATCGGGCTGCTCGCGCAGCACCTGCGCATTGACCGCGGCCACCAGCGACAGCAGCGTGCCGTACTGCGGCACCTCGGCCCGATACAGCTGCGACATGGCCTGCGAGAAGCGGCTGCGGATGGCCTCGGCGGGCAGGTGGCGGCCGCGCGGGGCGTGGTCAGTGGGCAAGGGGGTGGCGGCGGGGTTCATGCGGTGGCTGCATCAAGCAGGAGTTCGAGCCTGGTCGATTCTGAAGGGATGGTCCAGCAGCTGACAAACGACTTTCCGGACCCATATCATTCCTCCCAAGCATGACCCTACCCGCCCCACCCCGCCGTTTCCTGCCACCGATGTCGGCCCTGGCCGCCCTGGAGGCCGCCGCCCGGCTGCAGAGCTTCACCGCCGCGGCGGCCGAGTTGCACCTGACGCAAAGCGCCGTCAGCCGCCAGATCCGCGCGCTGGAAGAGCAGCTGGGCGCCGAGCTCTTCGTGCGTGAACGGCAGACCGTGCGGCTGAGCCCGGTGGGCGAGCTGTATGCGCAGGAAGTGCGGCGCGCGCTGCAGCAGATCGCCACCGCCACGCTGGCGGTGCGCGCCAACCCGCAGGGCGGCACGCTGAACCTGGCCATCCTGCCCACCTTCGGCACACGCTGGCTGGCGCCGCGGCTGCCGGGCTTCCTGGCCGAGCACCCGGGCATCACCATCAACCTGCACACGCGGCTGGCGCCTTTCGATTTCCGCAACGACCCGCTGGACGCGGCCATCCACTTCGGCCCGCCCGACTGGCCTGGCGCGCGGCTCGACCTGCTGATGCACGAAACCGTGGTGGCCGCCTGCAGCCCGGCACTGCGCCGGCAGCACCGGCTCAAGCGCCCCGCCGACCTGCTGCGCGCGCCGCTGGTGCACCTGGCCAGCCGGCCCGATGCCTGGGAGCGCTGGCTGCAGGACGCGCAGGTGCCCTTCGGCCCGCTGCCCGGCATGCTGGTGGACCAGTTCGCGCTGGCCGCCCAGGCCGCGGTGGCCGGCCTGGGCGTGGCGCTGCTGCCGCGCTTTCTCATCGACAGCGAACTGGCCCGCGGCGACCTGGTGCTGGCCGCCGACCACCCGCTGACCAGCACCGACGCCTACCACCTGGCCTGGCCGATCGACCGCGAACACCACCCGCCGCTGCAGGCCTTCAGGCGCTGGCTGGTGGCGCAGGCGGCGGCGGAGGCTTAGCGCTCCACCGTCTTGTTCCACCGCGCATTCCACGCCGGCCGGTTGGCGTTGATGCTGTCCCAGTCCACCGTCACCGCATTCTTCATCCACTTGTTGATGTTGGCGGTCTGCGCGATGCCGTCGCCCACCACCGGCGCCTTGGGGTTGGTGGGGATCTGCGAGCCGAACTCCAGCACGTTGGCCTGCGCCTGCGGGCTGAGCAGGAACTCGCTGAGCTTCTGGGCCAGGTCGGGCTCGGAGTTGTTGGCCAGCACGCACTGGGCCGTGACCAGCACCACCGAGCCTTCCTTGGGCTGGGCGTACTCCACCGGAATGCCCTTGGCCTTGAGCGCCGCCACGCCGGTGGGCGTGAGCGGGAACAAGGCGGCCTCGCCGGTCTGCACCATCTCGCTGATCTTGGCCGAGCTGGGGATGTACTCCAGCACGTTGGGGCCGATGGTGCTGCCCCAGGCCTTGAAGCCCGGCTCCACGTTCTTGTCGTTGCCGCCCTGGATGCGGTTGAACATCAGAAAGCCATGCAGCCCGAAGGTGGACGACGACAGGCTCTGGAACACCACCTTGCCCTTGAACTTCGGGTCGGCCAGGTCCATCCGCGAGGTGGGCGGCGCCCACTTCTTCTCGTCGAACAGCTTCTTGTTGTAGGCCAGGCCGGTCATGCCCAGGCTCACGCCGCTGGCCATGTCGTCCTTGAAGCGGGCGGCCGGGTACAGGTCGGCCAGCGCAGCGCTGGGCTTCTGCTTCTGGCACAGGCCCATGCCGATGGCGCGCATCATGATGCCGTCGTCCAGGAACATGATGTGCAGCTGCGGCTTGTCCTTGTTGGCCTGCGCCTTGGCCAGGATGTCGCTGCTGGTGCCGGGCACCACCACCACGCGCACGTTGTGCAGCTTCTCGAAGGCAGGGAACACGTACTGGGTGTACGCCTTCTCCATCGTGCCGCCGTTCATGCCCACGTACAGCGTCTTGCTTTGCGCGGCGGCGGGGCCGGCGGCGGCCATCAAGGCGGTGGCCGCGGCGGCCATGGCGATCAGGGTGGGACGCGGTGTCATCGGTGTGCTCCTGGCAGAGGGGTTTGAACGGCGGCGGGGGACGGGAAACGGGTGATGGCGAAAGCCTCGATCGGTGTGCTGCTGCGGCCGCTGTGCACCAGCTCGGCCAGCACCTCGCCCACGGCGGGGCCGATCTGGAAGCCCGCACCGCAGAAGCCGAAGCCATGGAACAGGCCCGGCGTGGTGGCGCTGGGGCCCAGCACCGGCTGGCGGTCGGGCAGGTTACCTTCGGTGCCGCTCCAGGTGCGGATGAGCTGCGCATGGCGCAGCTCGGGCAGCAGGTCGATCGCCTGCTGCATCAGCGTGCCCAGCGTGGGCGCGGCCACGCGGGTGTGCAGCGCATCGGCGCTCACCGGCTCGGCCTGGCCACCGCCCAGCACCAGCTGGCCGCTGGGCACCTGCCGGCAGTAGATGCCGCCACCCTCCACGCCCAGGCTCCAGGGCAAAAAGGCCGGCAGCGGCTCGGTCACGGCCATGGCCGGGTGGTTGCTGACCAGCGGCACCGGCTCGCCGAACTGCGCGGCCAGCGCACCGGCCCAGGCCCCGGCGCAATTCAGCAGCACGGGCGCCTGCACCTGCAGGCCATCGCCGGCGCGCAGGTGGAACAGCGCGCCGTCGTGCACCACCTCATGCACCGCATGGCGTTCCAGCACCTGCGCGCCGGCACGCGCGGCGGCGCGGGCAAACGCGGGCGACACCAGCCGGGGATTGGCCTGCCCGTCTTCCGGGCACAAGGAGCCCCCCACCGCCGCGCCGCCCAGCCAGGGACCGCATTGCGCACGCACCTGGTCGGCGCTGAGCAGCTGCAGGCCGAGGTCGAAGTCGCGGCTCAGGTCGGCATAAGCCTCCAGCGCCGCCATGTCGGACTCGCTGCGCGCGATCTTGAAATGGCCGCTGCGGCGGTACTCGCCATCGGTGCCGATGAGTTCGGGCAGCCGGGCCCAGATGGGATGCGCGCGCTGCGCCAGCGGCAGCTGCACCGGCAAGCGGCCCTGCCGGCGCACGCCACCGTAGTTGACGCCGCTGGAGCGCGAGCCGCACAGGTCGCGTTCCAGCAGCACCACCCGGTGGCCCAGCTGGCGCAGCGCCAGCGCGGCCGAGGCGCCGACGATGCCACCGCCGATGATGGCCACGTCGGTCTTCAGCCGCCGCGCGGGGGTCTGCAGGGCAGGCGCGTTCATGCCTGGCCTCCGGCCGCGGCGGTGTGGGCTTCGGCCGGGCCGCTCTCGGCCGCTGCCACCGGCAAGGCCAGCAAGGGAATCGGTTTGACCGGCGCCTGCGCCCGTAGCCGCCCCACCCGCTCCACCGGCTGGTGGGTGGCCTGGGCCAGCAGCTCGGCGGCCGCGGCGCCGCACATGCGGCCCTGGCAGCGGCCCATGCCCAGGCGCGACAGGGCCTTGAGCCGGCTCAGCTCGGCCGCGCCGGTGTCCTGCGCCACGCGGCGCAGCTCGCCGGCGGTCAGGTGCTCGCAGCGGCAGATGACGGTCTCGTCGGGCACCTGCGCGGCCCAGTCGGGCGGCAACGGGAAGGCGCGCTCCAGCCCCTGGCGAAAGCGTGTGCTGCGGGCCAGGCGGGCTTGCAGCCACCGCACCCGGCCCGCGTCCACCGCGATGCCGCGGTCGGCCAGCATGGCCAGCGCGGCCCGTTCACCGGCCCACTCGGCCGCATCGGCACCCAGGATGCCGGCGCCGTCACCGGCCAGGTACACGCCGCGGGCGCTGGCGCGGCCGGCTTCGTCGCGGCGCGGCAGCCAGGCGCGGTGCAAGGGCTGCCACTCGAAGGCGCAGCCCAGCAAATCGGCCAGCTGGGTTTCGCTGCGCAGGCCGTGGCCCAGTGCGGCACCGTCGCAGGCCAGGGTGTGCTCCCGCACGCCGTCGGTCCACACCACGGCCTGCAGGCGCTCGCCCGCTTCGTCGGGCAGCAGCCGCAGCGCACGGGCGCCGCGGTGCACCGGCACGCCGGCGGCGGCCAGCTGGGCCACGAACCAAGCACCCTTGGCCAGCACCACGGGCTGCAGCGCCAGGTCGGGCAGCGCGGCCACCTGGTCGGCCAGGCGCGCGTTGTCCAGCACCGCGGCCACCTGCACGCCGGCTTTCATGTACTGCCAGGCCACCAGGTACAGCAGCGGCCCGGTGCCGATGAACACCACTCGCTGGCCGATGGCGCAGGCCTGCGACTTCAGCGCCACCTGCGCACCGCCCAGGCTGAACACGCCGGGCAGCGTCCAGCCGGGCATGGGCAGCACCCGATCGGTGGCGCCGGTGGCCAGCAGCAGCTGGCCGAAGGGCAGGCTGTGCTGCTGCTGGGCGGGGCCGTGCAGCAGGCTCAGCGTGCCGGCCTGCGGCTGGCCGGGCGCTGCCGGCAACGCATGCCACACCAGGGTGTCGGGCCGGTGGTCCACCTGCGGCAGCAGCGCGGCCAGCGTGGCATGCAGCGCCTGGGCGCGGCCGGCCTCGAAGCCGTACAAGGCCTTGGCAGGCCGGGTGAAGCCGGGCGGCGGCTGGCGGTAGATCTGGCCGCCGCCACGCGGGGCCTCGTCCACCCACACCGGCCGCAGGCCATGGGCCACCAGGGCCTGCACCGCGCGCACACCGGCCGGGCCGGCGCCCACCACCACCGGCGGCAGCTTGGGGTCGGTCAGCGGCGCGCTCATCGCCAGCCTCCATCGGTGCGCACGTCCATGCCGGGTTGCACCGGCGTGGCGCAGGCGCGCAGGCGCCGGCCATCGGCCAGTTGCACCCAGCAGTCCTGGCAGGCGCCCATCAGGCAGAAACCGGCATGCGGCGCGCCGCTGCGTTCATGCACGCGCAGCCGGCCGCGTTGCGTGAGCACGGCGGTGAGCACGGTGTCGCCCTGCAGCGCCTGCGCGGGCTGGCCGTCGATGCGCAGCTGGATGACGGTGCGTTCGCGCTCACCCACGCGATGCAGCAAGGTATTGGGCATGCTCATGCCTTGCCCACCAGCACGCGGTCCAGGCCGTACAGCCGGTCCAGCAGCACCATGGCCGCCGCGGTGACCGCCACCATCAGCGCGGAGACGGCCGCCATCAGCGGGTCGATCGATTCGGTGGCGTACATGTACATGCGCACCGGCAGCGTCACGGTGCTGGGCGCGGTGACGAAGATGCTCATCGTCACCTCGTCGAAGCTGTTGATGAAGGCCAGCAGCCAGCCGCCGGACACGCCGGGCAGGATCATCGGCAGCGTGATGCGGCGGAACACCGTGGCATGGCTGGCGCCCAGCGACAGCGCCGCATGCTCGGCGCTGCGGTCGAAGCCCACCAGCGCGGCCAGCACCAGCCGCATTACGTACGGCGTGATGACCAGCGCATGGGCCAGCACCAGCCAGCCGAAGCTGCCGGCGCCGCCCACCAGGCCGAAGAGGCGCAGCAGCGCCACGCCCAGCACCAGGTGCGGCACCACCAGCGGCGACAGGAAGAGGCCGTTGAGCAGGTCGCGCCCCGCGAAGCTGTAGCGGCTGATGGCCAGGCCCGCCGGCACCGCCAGCACGGTGGCCAGCGTGGCCGAGGCCAGCGCCAGCGACAGGCTGTTCCAGAAGCTCTGCACGAAGTCAGGGTGGTGGAACACCGCCTCGAACCAGCGCAGGCTCCAGCGCGTGGTGGGCAGGCTCAGCGTGTTTTCGGGCGTGAAAGCCACCGCGCACACCACCACCAGCGGTGCCAGCATGAAGGTGATGACCAGCGCGTTGAAGGCCAGGGCCAGCGGCCCGTTGCGACGAGGGTTCATGGTGTTCGCGCTCATCCCAGGGCCCGCTTGTAGCGGCCTTCGACCATGCGGTTCAGGCTCACCAGCACCAGCAGGTTGGCCACCAGCAGCACCAGGGCCACGGCCGCGCCCAGCGGCCAGTTCAGCTCATGCAGGTATTCGTCGTAGACGATGGTGGCCACCATCTTCAGCCGCCGGCCGCCCAGCAGGCCGGGGATGGCGAAGCTGCTGGCCGACAGGCCGAAGACGATGAGGCTGCCCGACAGCACGCCCGGCACCACCTGTGGCAGCACCACCCGGCGCAGCACCGTGAAAGGCGAGGCCATCAGCGACAGCGCGGCGCTTTCCACCTGCGGATCGAGCTTCTGCAGCGAGGTCCACACCGGGATGACCATGAAGGGCAGCATCACGTGCACCAGCGCGATGACCACCGCCCATTCGGTGTACAGCAGCCGCACACGGCCGATGCCCAGCGCCTGCAAAGCCGTGTTGACCACGCCCTCGGGGCCCAGCAGCATGCTCCAGCCGAAGGCCCGCACCACCACGCTGACCAGCAGCGGCGCCAGCACCACCAGCAGCAGGATGGAGCGCCAGGGCTGGCTCATGCGGCTGAGCACCACCGCCTCGGCGGTGCCCACCACGGCGCAGATCAGCGCCACCAGGGCCGAGATCCAGAAGGTGCGCCAGAAGATGCCGCGGTAGTAGTCGTCGCCCGCCACCTGGGCGTAATGCGCCAGCGTGAACTCGCCCGGCTTGACGCCGGTGGCCACGTCGTAGGCATTGAAGGACAGCACCGCGGTGAGGGCCAGCGGCACCAGCAGCATCACGGTGAACAGCAGCAGCGCCGGGCCGCTGAGCAGCCAGGGCAGGCTGCGCGAGGGTTGGGAAGAAGCCGCCATCGCGTCAGGCCTGTTCCGCAGCTTGCGCTGCTTGCGCCGGTTGCGCCGCTTCGGCCAGCAGGCGCAGTGCGCCATCGGGCCAGTCGATGCCCACGGCCTGGCCTTCGGCCAGCGCGTCGCGGCCGTCGTTGGGGGCCAGCGCCATCCAGGTGCCGGCCGGCGTGGCCAGCGCATAGAACCACTGGCTGCCCAGGAAGTAACGCTCGGCCACGGTGCCGGCCAGCCGGCCCTGGCCGGCGGGCAGCAGCTGCAGCTTCTCGGGCCGCAGGCTCAGGGCGACAGGCTGGCCTGCGGCCACGCCTTCCAGCGCGCCCACTTGCAGGTCGAAGGCCAGTCCGTCCAACGCCACACGGGCAGCGCCGGCCGCCGCCGTGCGCACCGTGCCACGCAGCAGATTGGCCTTGCCCACGAAGCCGGCGATGAAGCGCGACTGCGGCCGTTCATACACCGCATGCGGATGGCCGATCTGCTCGGTGCAGCCGCCGCGCATCACCACCACGCGGTCGCTGATGGACAGCGCCTCGTCCTGGTCGTGCGTGACCATCAGCGTGGTGGTGCCCAGCGTGCGCTGGATGCGGCGCAGCTCGTACTGCATCTCTTCGCGCAGCTGGGCGTCGAGGTTGCTCAGCGGCTCGTCGAGCAGCAGCACCGGCGGCTCGATGACCAGCGCCCGCGCCAGCGCCACGCGCTGGCGCTGGCCGCCCGACAACTCCCGCGGGTAGCGGGTGGCATGGGCCGACAGGTGCACCAGCTCGAGCGCCTGCTTGACCTTGCGCTGACGTTCGGCGGCGGGCAGCTTGCGCATCTCGAGGCCGAAGCCGACGTTGGCCTCCACCGTCATGTGCGGAAACAGCGCATAGCTCTGGAACACGATGCCCAGCCCGCGGGTGTTGGCCGCCGCGTGCGTGATGTCGCGGCCGGCCAGCGTGATGCGGCCACTGCTCACCGGCACGAAGCCGGCCACCATCTGCAGCGTGGTGGTCTTGCCGCAGCCCGAAGGGCCCAGCAGCGACACGAACTCGCCCTGCTCGATCGCGAGGTTCATGCCCTGCACGGCGCAGGTGGCGCCGTAGTACTTGCTGACGTCCGACAGCGTGAGGAATGCCATGAGCCATCTCCGGCAGCCCGCCCCGCCGCAGGCTGCGGTGGCCGGGGGCTGCACATGGGCAATCTATTGCAACGTGCAGGCCAGACCGCCCCAGGTATTCCACTAATCAGAAGATTTCTTTGATTTATTCCGTTCAACGGAATCTATGAAATACTGCAGCCGAACTCGATTCCACCAGGAGGAAGCATGTCGGACGTGTCAACAGCCACCGGTGGTGTTGCTCGGGTATTCGCGCTGATCCGCGCGCTGGCCGAGGTGCAGGCCGAAGGCGGACGCGTCACCAAACTGGCGCGCAGCGTGGGGCTGACGCAGGCCACCGTGCACCGCTTGCTGGCACAGCTGGTGGCCGAAGGCGTGGTGGAACAGGACGAGCGCAGCAAGCGCTACCGGCTCAGCCTCGACTTCTTCGCGCTGGCTGCGCAGGCCGGCAACCCCGGTGGCCTGCGCAGCCTGTGCCGGCCGGCGCTGCTGCGGCTGTGCGGCAGCCTGGGCGACACCATCTTCCTGCTGGCGCGCAGCGGCTTCGACGCGGTGTGCCTGGACCGCGCCGAAGGGCCCTTCCCCATCCGCAGCTTCACCGGCGACGTGGGCGGCCGCATCGCGCTGGGCGTGGGCCAGGGGGCGCTGGCCATCCTGGCCTTCCTGCCCGAGGCCGAGCGCGAGGAGGTGATCCGCTTCAACCTCTCGCGCGTGCGGGAGTACGGCGTGTACGACGAGGTGTACCTGCGCACCGAGGTGGAGCGCACCCGCGCCCAGGGCTATGCCGGCCGCAACACCGGCCTGCTGGAAGGCATGGCCGGCGTGGCGGTTCCGGTGCTCGACCGTGAAGGCCGTGCGGTGGCCGCCTTGAGCGTGGGCACGCTCAGCGACCGCCTGAACGCCGAACGCCTGCCCACGGTGGTGGAACTGCTCAAGCGCGAGGCGGCGGCGCTGACGCCCCGCATCCACCCCTTCGACGCCACGCTGCGGCGGCCGGCGCAAAGCCTGGCCGCCGGCGAGCTGCCGGCCAGCGCGGCCCGCATCGTGCCGGGCGAACGGGGCGACGGCCTGGGTTAGTCCCAGGCCAGGCCGGGAGATTCTCCGTAGAGCCCAGGGCCCCGGGCTGCATAAGGTGCGCCTCATACACAGAGGCGGCCCGTCAGCGGTCGTCCAGCAGGAGGCGTCCGTTGGCAAGCAATCAGGCCCGGTTGACGTGCGAGCGCATGGCAGGTGGCGCACCGGCCATGCGCAAGGTATTGGCGGTCGGCATCGGCCTGGCCTGGGCCACGGCCGGGCAGGCGCAATCAGGGGCGGCCACCGCGCCACCGCAGCCCCTTCAGCCGCAAGAGTCCGCCGCCTCCAGCGTGCCGCTGCCGCGCGTCACGGTGACGGGCCGGCGTCCCATCGACGTGGGGCCGATGCCGGGGCTGATGGTCACCCGCGACCAGATACCGGCCAATGTGCAGACGGCCACGGGCCAGCAGATCCGTGCCTCGCGGGCGCTGAACCTGGGCGACTACATGAACCAGGAGCTGCAGGGCGTCAGCGTCAACGACTACCAGGGCAACCCCTTCCAGCTGGACGTCAACTATCGCGGCTTCACCGCCAGCCCGCAGGTGGGCACGCCGCAGGGCCTGTCGGTGTTCTTCGACGGCATCCGCGTCAACGAGCCCTTCGGCGACGTCGTCAACTGGGACCTGATCCCCACCAACGCGATCGAGCGCTTCGACCTGTTCCCGGGCTCCAACCCGCTGTTCGGCCTCAACACGCTGGGCGGCGCCATCTCGGTGCGCAGCAAGACGGGCTTCAGCGCACCGGGGCTGCAGGGCCAGCTGACGGCCGGCGCCTGGGGCCGGCGGCAGCTGCAGCTGTCGGGCGGCGCCAACGACGGCACGCTGGGCGGCTTCTTCGCGCTCACCCGCTTCCAGGAAGACGGCTGGCGCGACGATTCACCCTCGCGCGTGAACCAGCTCTTCGGCCGTGGCGACTGGCGCGGCGAAGCCGCCTCGGCCTATGCCAGCGTGCTGTATGCCGACAACCGGCTGGTGGGCAATGGTCTCATCCCCATCGACTTGTATAGACAACGGGCCGAGTCGGTCTTCACCTCGCCTGACGAGGCGCGCAACCGGGTGCTGCAGTTCTCGGTGGGTGGCCAGTTCGACCTCAGCGAGCGCGCCAACATCACCGCCATGGCGTACCACCGCGACAGCCGCCGGCGCGGGCTCAATGGCGACATCTACGCCGGCTTCGACGATTTCGGCGACCGCGACATCAGCCCGGACGGCGTGGCCCGCAACGGCGCCACCCGCGGCGGCGGCTTCACCGGCCCCGGCGTGGTGGAGGGCACGCCGATCGGCCTGCTCACGCGCACCGACCTGGAACAGCGCAGCAACGGCCTGTCGCTGCAGTTCAACTGGAACGAGGAGCGCAACGCGATGATGCTGGGCGCCTCGCTGGACCGCAGCCGCACCCGCTACGACATGTTCCAGCGGCTGGGGCTGATCGATGCGGCGCACCGGGTGTTTGCGGCGCCCGACCAGATCGACCCCGACTACTACGCCGCCGAGTTCGACGTGCCGGGCAACAACTTCGACGGCACCTCCACCACCCGCAGCCTGTTCTTCCAGGACACCTTCACGCCGGTGCCGCAGGTCACGCTCACCGCCGCCGCGCGCTACAACCACACCAAGGTGGACAACACGCTGCTCACCCGCAGCAGTGCCGGCCAGGTGCCGCTGCACGAGCTGCGCGAGTTCCGCGCGCCGGAATACACCGACGGCCAGGTGTTCCGCCGCACGCGCACGCAGGAAAGCTTCACCTACCGCTCGTTCAATCCCTCGCTGGGCATCAACTGGCGGCCCGTGCAAGACCTCAACCTCTTCGGCAACCTGAGCCGGGGCGCCCGCGCGCCCTCGGTGGTGGAGCTGGGCTGCGCCTTCGACCCCACGCCGGTGGAACGGGTGCCCGGCACGCCCAGCCTGGGCACCGCGCCGCGCAGCCTCACCGGCCCCGGCTGCAGCCTGCCCACCGCCTTGTCGGCCGATCCCTACCTGCCGCAGATCCGCGCCACCTCGGGTGAGCTGGGGCTGCGCCAGCGGCTGACCACCGACTGGGACTGGAACGTCAGCGTGTTCCGCACCGACCTGCGCAACGACATCTACTTCGTCGGCGTGGGCGATGGCCGCAGCTACTTCGACACCATCGGCAAGACGCGCCGCCAGGGCCTGGAGCTGGGCCTCAACGGCCGCATGGGCCCGCTGGACCTGCGGGTGAACTACTCGTTCACCGACGCCACCTTCCAGTCGCGCTTCTACACGCTGAGCCCGCACAACAGCACCGCCGACTTCAACCAGAACTCGGCCTACGTGGGCGATACGCAGGTCATCGGCCAGGACGTGCTGCCCACGCCCAATGCCTCGCTCAACCGCGGCTACGGCACTTACCGCATGATCCGCATCGACCCCGGCGCACGCATGCCCGGCATCCCGGCCCATGCGCTGAACCTGCACGTGGGCTGGCGGGTGGCGCCGGGCTGGAAGCTGGGCCTGGGCATGGTGGCCCGGTCGATGGCCTACATGCGCGGCAACGAGAACAACCTGCACCAGGGCGCCGGCACCGACCAGGAGATCGGCCGCTACTACTGCAGCCAGGCCGGCGGCTGCGACTTCAGCGGCTTCAGCCAGCTGCCGGTGCGCACCGGCCGCAGCTTCCGCAACGCGGGCAAGGTGCCGGGCTACGCGGTCTTCAACTTCGACGCCAGCGTGGAAGTGAGCCGCGGCTTCACCGCCTTCGTGCAGGTGACCAACCTGTTCGACCGCAAGTACTTCACCGCCGGGCGGCTGGGCGTCAACCCGTTCACGCCAGGCACCAACGGCAGCAACGGGCCCAGCGGCTGGAACTACAACTCCAGCGAATGGCAGAACACCTCGCTCGTGGCGCCCGGCGCGCCGCGCGGCGTGTTCGTGGGCTTCAGCTGGGATCTGGGCACCCCCGCCGCGGACCGCTGACGGTCCTGCCCCGGGCGCCTCGGCAGCGCCCATCTTCCAGGAGTACCCCGCATGAACCTTCGCAAACCCAGGCTGCCGGCACGGCTGGCCGTGGCGCTGGCCCTGGCGGCCACGGCCGGCACCCCGTGGGCCGCCTCGCCCGGCTTCGTCACGCTGAGCGCCGATGGCGAGCGCGTGATGACCCGCTGCAACCCGCGCAACCTGGCCGCGCAGCAACGCTGCCGCGTGGCCAGCCTGCCGGGCGAAGCGGGCTACACCCTGGTGGCCTCGCGCAGCAGCGCGGTGGTGAAGAACGACGTGGTCATCGGCCAGCTGCTGGACCGGGTGTGGAAGCGCAGCAGCGACGGCAGCCACATCTTCGGCCTGCAGCTGCAGCTCAATGCCAACGCCTACGACCTGACGGGGCTGTCCTTCAACGCCAACGACGTGTTCCGCCAGGTGCGCGAGGACAAGGCGGTGGCCATCGCCTACTACCCCGGCAGCGCGCTCAAGGCGCTCAAAAAAGCCGGCCGCACGCTGCAAGGCCTGAACGAAGTGCCGCCGGTGGACGACGATGACGATGACGCTGACGAACAGGCCGCCGGCGTGGCCGCGGTGGATGCCGCGGCCGATGCCGGCAACGAGCCCATCGACTACACCGGCCCGCGCCGGCCGCTGCGCAACAACGGCTGGGTGGACTTCCGCATCGATGCCAACGCGGCCGAACCGCAGGGCCCCAGCAGCGCGCATTCGCCCTGGCTGCTGGTGCGCACCAAGGCACCGGCGGGCTATTCGGTCCAGCCCTTCGCCATCCGGCTGCTGAGCTCCGACTTTCCGGACTCTTCCCAGTTCACCGAGCTGTACCTGAGCGGCTACCAGCCCGACTGACGCAGCCACCACCAGGAGAACGACCATGACCCTGAACCGCAAGCTCCCGCTGGCCGGCGCCGCGCTGGCCGCCACCCTGCTGCACCTGAGCGCGCACGGCGGCTTCGTCACCGTGCCGGTGCAGGCCGCCGGCACGCAGCCGCTGGTCTCCATCAACCCGAAGATCAACCTCGACACGCCCACCGAGACCCAGGACCGCGCCAACACGCTGGGCACCCTCACCGGCGCCGACATCGCCTCGGCGCTGCCGGCCGGCACCATCCTCAAGGCCAGCCGCACCGCGCCCATCGTGATCAACGGCGTGACCGTGGGCACGCTGCACGACCGCGTGTGGTGCGCCGGCAGCGGCAGCACCTGCAATGCCACCAACAGCTACACGCTGGGTCTGCGGGTGCAGCTCAACACCGCGGCCTGGAACCCTTCGGGCCAGAGCTTCGAGCTGAACGACATCTTCCGCGCCATCCGCGCGGCGGTGGCCGCCGACGTGGCCTACTACCGCGGCTCGGCCAACCCGCTGCCCACCGCGGCGCCCTTCCCGGCCACGCAGCCGGCACCGGGCACCAACGTGGAGACCGCCTCCTCCTACAAGGACCTGGAAGTGGTGGGCCGCACCCTGCAAGGCCTGTTCGAGCCTTCGGGCTCGGCCCAGTACGCGGCCAAGACCACCAACAACGCGTGGATCGATTTCCGGGTGGATGTGAACAAGAACGACCCGGACGTGGCCATCCCGTACTCGTACAACAGCGAATGGTCGCCCTGGCTGGTGGTGCGGCAGGTGTGCCCCAGCGGCTACAACGCCACGCCGCAGGCGCTGAAGGCACGGCTGTGGCAAGGCGGTGAAGAAGGCCAGGCGCCGCAGGCCATCCTCACCTCGGCCTACGTCTGCAACTGAAGGCGGAGCGGCGGATGCAGGCCCGCATCGTGCGCATGCAGCCGGCCCGCCCGGGCCGGTGGGCCTGGGCCGTGGCCGGCGCGCTGGCGTTGGCCGCCGCACTGGGCTGGTGGGCGTGGCCGGCGCCGCCGGTCACCGGTGCGGCGCCGCCGGCCAGCCCGCCCATGGTGGCACCGCCCCGGCCACCTGCCGCAGCGCCTGCCACACCGGCGCTGCCGCAGCCGGTGAACCCTGCCATGCCGGCGCCCACGCAGCTGGCCGCAGCGGCAGCCTGCCCGCTGCAGTCGCTGCGCATCACCGAGCCCGGCGCTGCGCCGCGCACCGTGTGCATGGACGCCACCGCCGTGCAGCAGAACGGCAGCGTGCGCAGCTACCTGGTGCGCGCCGGTGACAGCCAGGGCTGGCAGCTGCGGGTGGACACGGTGGAGCGTGCGCTGCACCAGGTGCTGCTGCAAGCGCGCGACGGCCGCCAGCTGGGCTGCCAGGCCGACGATTGCGGCGGGCAGGTGCAGTTGCGCAGCCGGCCCACCGGTGGTGCCGGCACGCTGGAGCTGCAAGGCCTGCGGCTGGCCGGCCCCGGCGGCCCGGTGCTGCTGCACGGGCAGCTGCGGCTGCCGGCCGACGACCAGCTGCCCGGCCTGGGCTGCAGCGGCCCGGCGCTCACCCTCGGCAGTGCCGACGGCACGCAGCGCCGCTTCTGCGGCCAGGGCGGCGCGGGCGTGGAAATCGCCGACGACGGCACCTGGCACTACCGCTTCCACGACCACGAAGGCCGCACGCTGCGCGTGAGCGTGGACACCGCGCAGCGCGTGGTGGCGGTGGAGTGGCCCGGCGCCGCCTGCCGCGGCAGCGCCTGCAGCGGCGTCTCCGTCAGCACCCCCACGAGCACCAGCAGCCCCGACACGACGCCCGACCCGCTGGCCGAACGCAGCTTCTTCTTCGGCCGCACCGTGCTGGCCGGCGCCGACGGCCAGGCCACGCTGGTGCTGGACGGCAGCCTGCACATGCCGGCGCAGTGAGGCCCGCCGTGCAGCCCCTTCCGAACAGACCTGGACCCACCGCGCCATGACCCCTGCCCGCCCTGTCGAACCCTGCACCACCGTGCCACCCACCGCGCCACGAGCCCCCGCACGGCCCCAGCGCCTCTGGCGACACCGGCTGGCCGCCGGCGCCTGCGCACTGCTGCTGGCCGGGCTGCAGGCCTGCGGCGGTGGCAGTGAAGGCGATGCCGAGGCGCCCCCGCCCGCGGCGGCATTGCCCAGCCTGCAGGGCCGGGTGAGCAACGGCGCCACGCCCACCGCGGTGGGCAGCCTGCAGATCACGGTCAAGGGCCGGGTGGGCACCGCGCGCACTGCCGAAGGCCGGCTGGCCCCGGTGGATGGCAGCGACTACCTGGCCAGCCTGGACCAGCTCAGCGGCCCTTACCTGCTGAGCGACAGCGCGGCCTCTTCCGAGCCGGGCGGCCTGTACTCGGTGGCCCTGGCCGCGGGCACCGCCAACCTCACGCCGCTCACCACGCTGGTGGTGGCGCAGCTGCTGGCCACCGAGCCGCAGCCCTATTTCGCGGCGCTGGGCAGCCGCGGCGGCTTCGAGGCGGCCGATGCGGCCAGCGTGGCCACCGCCCAGCAGCGGGTGCGGCGATGGCTGCAGCGCGAATACGGCTTCGAGCTGCCGGCCACGCTGGGCGACTTCATCACCACGCCCTTCAACCGCACGGCGGGCGATCCGATGTTCGATACGCTGCAGGCCCTGGTGGCCCGCATCGGCACGCAGGGCAGCGTGGCGGCGGTCGTCAGCGCGCTGGCGCAGGAGGCCGCGCGCTGCCGCGGCGAGCGTGTGCTGGTGCGCAGCGGCAGCGTGGAAGACGAGTTCTGCCCGCTCACCAAGGTGAACGCGGCCGATGCCGACGATGCCGGCGTGCGGGCACTGGGCTTCACCAACCGCCATGGCGACGTACTGACGCTGCGGCTGCGCGGCGCCGTGGTGGTGGACCTGCAGCTGGCCACGGCCGAAGGCAGCGTGGCCCGTTGCAGCGGCAGCGCGTGCAACGGCGTCACCGTGGGCACGCCGGCCGGCGACCGAACGCAGGACATCGGCCTGGCCGGCACCGTGCTCAGCGCCGGCAGCGGCACGCTCACGCTCAGCGGCAGCCTGCGCACCGCCATCCCCGGCATCGAGCTGCCGGCGCTGGCCTGCACCACCAACCGCTTCTACCTGATCGACGAAGCCGCGCTCACCGCGGCCGGCTGGTGCACCTCGCCCGACGAGTTCGGCCTTGGCGCCTCGGGCTTCAGCCAGGCCAGCGGCAGCACCCGGCGCACCTATACCTTCAGCGACGGCGCGGGCGGTCCCTCGATTGAGCTGGTGCTGCAGGGCGACACGGTGCTGCGCGCGCTGGTCTACACCACCGACCCGGACACCGGCCTGCCGGTGGCCCGCTACCAATGCCGTGACGGCGGCTGCAGCCGCATCACCGTGGGCCCGGCCACCACCGACACCAGCCTGGGCGTGCCGGTGGTGCTGCGGCCCATCCGCCTGGAGCGGGCGGTGCTGCCGGCGGTGCTGGCCGACGGCAGCCTGTCGACCACCGCGTCCATCACCGTGGATGGCAGCTTCACCGGCTACCACGTCAGCGACCCTTCGGCGCTGCCGCTGCTGCCGGTGGCCTGTGCCGCCGGCGCCCCGGTGACCACGGCCACCACCAGCGAATCGGCCACGCCGGTGACGGTGTGCGACCCTGACGATGCGCAGGGCTTCCAGCTGCGCTCCACTTCGCTGGATGCCGACGGCAACCTGGTGTTCAGCGCCGCCGGCCTGCTGAGCGATGGCGCCGGCTCGTTCGCCAGCGGCAACAGCGTGGTGGTGGCGCTGACGCCCGGTGGCACGGTGGCCTATGCCTTTTTCGATGCCTTCAACGGCCCGCGCTACGCCTGCAGCGGCAGCGCCTGCAGCGGCATCACGGTGGGCATGCCCGATGCCAATGGTGAACGCACGGTGCAGTTCAGCGCCACCACGCTGCGCGAACAGGGCACCGCCGGCCTGCCGGCGGACCGCACCGTGGGCCTGGCCGGCGGCTTCATCGCGCCGTTCGGCCCCTGAGAGCATGAACAAACCCCGTCAGGAGAGCTGTCATGGGACTGCGCCGTTGCCATCACTGCACCCAGGTCGTCAGTTCATTGGTCGACCACTGCCCCAGCTGCGGCAGTCCGCTGCCGCGGCTGCCCGTGCGAGGCGGCCGGCAGGCCGGGGGTGGGCGGATCACTTTCACGCCGGGAAATATTCCGTGTGCAAGTGCCGCCCAACCTGCCAGCATGGGCCATGGCGATCCCCCATCGCAGCGCACCCCAGGTGCCTTCCGGTTCATCGATGTCTGTGCGCCATGGCTGCACTGACACTTTCCACGGTGGCCGCCGCCCATGCGGCCACCGTGACTTTTCTTCCTGCCAGGTGCGGCGGTGTGGCTGTCGCGCCTGAGCCTGCAACTGCGGCTCAGCCTGCTGATCTCGGCCCTGCTGACCGGCGTGCTGGGCACCAGTGCGCTGATCACGGTGCACAACGCCCGCAGTGACGTGCAGGCCGAGGTGGCCTCGGCCGCCAGCCTGGCCCTGCACATGATCGATGCCGAGCTGGCCTACTACCGCGACCACTACGCCCCGCTGCGGGTGGAGCGGCATGCACGCCGCTCGGTCTTCAACCTGCACAACCTGGGCAACCTGCGGCACCTGCGCATCGAGTTCGTCGATCCGCAGGGCCGGCTGATCGACAGCAACCGCCGCGCCGACGAGGCACCACCCGAGCGGGCACCGGCCTGGTTCGAGCGCTTGCTGGGCGCCAACGAGGCGGCGGCGCAGGTGTCGCGGCCGGTGTTCTTCAGCGGGCAGGCGGTGGGCTGGCTGCGCATCACGCCCGACCCCACGGCCGAGATTGCCGAGATCTGGTCCGATGCCGCCGGCCAGCTGGCGCTGATCGCCGGGCTGTTCGTGCTGATCAACGGCGCGGTGTACTGGGCCGTGGGCCGCGCGCTGGCGCCGGTGCGGCAGATCCTGCAGGCGCTGGTGCGGCTGGAACAAGGCAGCCTGGCCACCCGGCTGCCGGCCTTCGACCTGCCGGAGCTGGCCCGCATCGGCCATCACTTCAACACCATGGCCGACCAGCTGCAGCAGACCATCACCGACAACCGCCGCCTCACGCAGCGCATCGTGCGGCTGCAGGAGGACGAGCGCAAGGCGCTGGCGCGCGACCTGCACGACGAGATCGGCCAGTCGCTCACCGCGATGAGCGTGGAGGCCGCCGCCATCGAACGCGCTGGCGACCTGGCCAGCGCGCGCCACGGCGGCAGCGCCATCGCGGCGGTGTGCCGCCAGACCATGGCGCTGGTGCGCGACATGCTGCACCGGCTGCGGCCCGATGCGCTGGACCAGCTGGGCCTGCCCGCCGCGCTGCGCGACTTGGCCGAGCAGTGGCGCAGCCGCAATCCGCACATCGTGTTTGCCACCGCCATCGAGGACGACGAACTCGGCGAGCTGGACGAGGAGGTGGCGATGACGCTGTACCGCGCGGCGCAGGAGTGCCTGACCAATGCGCTGCGCCATGCCAGGCCCGGCTTCGTGGTGATGAGGCTGGGGCGGCTGGGCCCGGACGCCGAGCAGGTGGAACTGGTGGTGCGCGACGACGGCCAGGGCTTCGACCTGCCCGCCGCCGGCAGCGGCTACGGCCTGGCCGGCATGCGCGAGCGGGTGCACGGCCTGGGCGGCCAGGTGCGGGTGGACAGCGCCCCCGGCGCCGGCACCACGGTGCGGGTGGCCCTGCCTTGCCGGGTCGAGGTGCCGGTATGACGCTGGAGGGGGGCCTGCGCATCCTGCTGGCCGACGACCATGCGGTCCTGCGCGCCGGTCTGCGGCGACTGTTCGAATCGGCGGGCGCGCGGGTGGTGGGCGAGGCCGAGACCGGCGAGCAAGCCTGCCGGCTGCATGCCGAGCTGCAACCGCAGGTGCTGGTGATGGACCTGTCCATGCCGGGCATGGGCGGCATCGAGGCGCTGCGCCGCGTGCGCCAGCGCGAGGCCGGCGCGCGGGTGGTCATCCTCTCGATGCACGAAAGCGCCACCTTCGCCACGCAGGCGCTGCGGGCCGGGGCGCTGGGCTACGTGGCCAAATCGGCGGTGGCCGACGAGCTGATCGAGGCGGTGCGGCAGGCGGCGCAGGGCCGGGTGTTCGTCAGCGCGGCCATCGCCCAGCGCATGGCCAGCAGCCGCAGCCTGCCGGCCGCCGACCCGGCCACCCAGCTCAGCAGCCGCGAGTTCGAGATCTTCCGCCTGCTGGCCGAAGGCCATGCGCTGGACGCCATCGCCGCGCGCCTGTACCTGAGCAGCAAGACCGTGGCCAACCACCAGACGCTGATCAAGCAGAAGCTGGGCGTGACCACGCCCATCGAGCTGGTGCGCCTGGCCATCCAGCATGGCGTCGTCACCGGCTGAGCGCATGGGTGCAGAAATCGGATAACGCCCCTGGCACCTGCGCTCCTAAGCTTTGCGCGAATTCGCCTAGCCAGGAGCCCTCGGTCCCATGTCTGCCCCCTTGTTCCGCCGCCTGCCCTTGTCCTTGTCCCGCACGGCCGCCGTGGCCGCGGCCTGCCTGGCCCTGCTGGGCCCTTGGTCGGCACCCGCCCAGGCCCACGGCAGCGCCGCCACGATGGTGCCGCTGAAGAAGACGCTGGAAGACTTCGGCGCCAGCGTGCGCTGGGACGCTTATGCCCAGGTGTGGACCATCACCCGCAGCAGCACCGTGGTGCGCGCCAGGCCGGGGGCCCGCACCGTGCTGGTCAACGGACAGCCGCTGAAACTGGCCGTGCCCATCGTGCAGCGCAAGGGCGGCGCCTTCATCAGCACCGACTTCATCAACGAGGTGTTCCAGTCGGGCCTGGACAAGACCTTCGTGGTCGAGCGCACGCCCAGCCCGCTGAACCCGCTCACCGCCGTCGAGATCGAGGCCACCGTGGCCGCGCTGAAGTCGGCCGGCCGCTGGCGCGACGGCCTGCGCTTTGCCGAGATCAGCCTCAAGGCGCCGCCCAAGGAGCAGGTGTGGGCCTTCGCGCTGCAGGGCCAACCGGTGACGGCGCCGCGCAGCGCCGGCTTCGTGATCCTGGACGGCAAGCAGGTGATCGAAGGCACGGTGGACCTGGGCGCCAAGGCGGTGACGCAGTGGCAGCCGGTGCCCGGTGCCCACGGCATGGTGCTGGTGGACGACTTCGCCGCCGTGCAGGCCGCCATCGAAGGCAGTGCCGACTATGCCGCCGCGCTGGCCAAGCGCGGCATCTCCGACGTGAAGAAGGTGGTGACCACGCCGCTGACGGTGGGCTACTTCGACGGCAAGGATTCGCTGCGCCAGGAAGACCGGCTGCTGAAGGTGGTGAGCTACCTGGACGTGGGCGACGGCAACTACTGGGCGCACCCGATCGAGAACCTGGTGGCCGTGGTGGACCTGGTGAAGAAGCAGGTGGTCAACATCGAGGACGGCGGCCTGGTGCCGGTGCCGATGACGCCGCGCCCCTACGACGGCCGCGACCGCATGGCCAGCCCGCCGCCCAAGCCGCTGGACATCGTGGAGCCCGATGGCAAGAACTTCACCATCAGCGGCAACACCCTGCGCTGGCAGAACTGGCAGTTCCACCTGCGGCTGGATTCACGCGTGGGCCTGGTGCTGTCCACCGTCACCTACGACGACCGCGGCACCAAACGCAAGGTGATGTACGAAGGCTCGCTGGGCGGCATGATCGTGCCCTACGGCGACCCCGACGTGGGCTGGTACTTCAAGGCCTACCTCGACTCGGGCGAGTACGGCATGGGCACCCTCACCTCGCCCATCGAGCCGGGCCGCGACGCACCGGCCAATGCCGCGCTGCTGGACGCCACGCTGGCCGACTTCAACGGCGCGCCGGTGCAGGTGCCGCGTGCCATCGCGGTGTTCGAGCGTTATGCCGGCCCCGAGTACAAGCACCAGGAGATGGGCAAGCCCAACGTGAGCGTGGAACGCCGCGAGCTGGTGGTGCGCTGGATCAGCACCGTGGGCAACTACGACTACCTGTTCGACTGGGTCTTCGCCGAGAACGGCACCATCGGCATCAATGCCGGCGCCACCGGCATCGAGGCGGTCAAGGCCGTCAAGACCCGCACCATGGCCGATGCCACCGCCGCCGAGGACACCCGCTACGGCACGCTGCTGGACCACCACATCGTGGGCACGACGCACCAGCACATCTACAACTTCCGGCTCGACCTGGACGTGGACGGCGAAGGCAACACGCTGACCGAGATCGACCCGGTGGTGGCGCCCAACACCCGCGGCGGCCCGCGCACCAGCACCATGCAGACGGTGCAGCGCAACGTGAAGACCGAACGCCAGGCGGCGCAGAAGTTCGATGCCTCCACCGTGCGGCTGCTGAGCAACCCTTCGCGCAGCAACAAGGTGGGCAACCCGGTGTCGTACCAGCTGATCCCGTATGCCGGCGGCACGCACCCGATCGCCAAGGGCGCCAACTTCGGGGCCGACGAGTGGATCTACCACCGGCTGAGCTTCATGGACAAGCAGATCTGGGTCACCCGCTACCGCGAGGACGAGCGCTTTCCGGAAGGCCGCTACCCCAACCGCTCGAAGACCGACACCGGGCTGGGCCAGTTCACCGCCGACGACGAGCCGATAGCGAACACCGACAACGTGGTGTGGCTGACCACCGGCACCACCCACGTGGCCCGCGCCGAAGAGTGGCCCATCATGCCCACCGAGTGGGTGCATGTGCTGCTCAAGCCCTGGAACTTCTTCGACGAAACGCCGACCCTGGGCCGGGGACCGGCCGCGAAGTGAGGCTCAGCGCGCCCGCGCGCGGCGCAGCGTCTCGGACGGCAGTTCGGCGAACTGCCGCTTGTAGTCGGTGGAGAAGTGGCCGAAGTGCCAGAAGCCCCAGCGCGTGGCCAGGTCGTACACGCTGTCGGTGCCTGCGTGCGCGCGTGACAGCGCACGCCGCACCGCATTGAGCCGCAGTGCCTTGATGTAGCGCGCCGGGCTCATGCCGATCAGCTCCTGGAAGCAGTAGCTGAGCTTGCGTGGGCTGGTGCCCAGCCGCTGGCACAGCTGGGCCAGCGACGGTGGGTCGTCCGATTCGGCCAGCAGGATGTCGCAGGCCCGGTCGACCAGGCGCTTGCGGGCCGCGTCGCCCAACGGCGCCTCTTCAGCCGGCGTGGCGGTGAGCACTTCCACCACCGCGCCCATCAGGTCGGCCTGCAGCCGGGTGCGGGCTGCGGCGTCGTCCATCAGCCGTGCGGGCTGCGTGGCCAGGGCCTGCAGCGTGGCACACAGCGTGTCGCGCCACCGGGCCACGGCGGCCGAAGGCGGGCTCACCCTCAGCCCGGTGCTCAGCAGGCGGTCGGCGTCCACCGGCATGGGCGCCAGCCATGCGTGAAGGGCCTCCACGTCGACCACCACGCCGGCCAGCGTGCAGCCCGGCGGTGTCAACAGGTCGATGTTGTCGCCCGCACACACCATCAAGGCGCCGTGCGGCACCCGCAGGCCCGCGAAGCTCATCTCGCCCTCGCCTTCCAGCGGCATCGCCAGCCCGATGCTGCGGGACATCAGCGCGCCGCGCTGGCGCACGCCGCGGGTGGTGCTTTCGCGGAACAGCTGCAGCCCCGGCAGCCGGATGTCGTCGAAGCCGCCTTCGAAGCGGCCACGGTCGAGCTGGTCGTACTCCAGTCGCCAGTCCTGCAGCTGGCGGGTGTGCTCTTCGATGTCGCCGGAGCGGCAACGGCGCACAAGGGCGGTGCTTGCGCCTTCTTGGTTCACAGACAAGGTCCTCCCACGGCAGCTTCAGCTAGAAGCGTGCCGGGGCGACCTTACTGCGTAAGCGCGCGCAGCGTCATTGCGGAAAGCACAGGTGCAGGCTGCTCTCCAAAGCGGTGTAGAGCATCCAGTCGGCCGACAGCACCAGCGCCATCGCGGCAATGGCCAGCAGCCAGGTGCCGACCGTGGCGGCCATGCGCCGCAGCGGGCCGGTGCCTTCTGCGGGGCGGGAGCGCGCGGCTTGCGCCGGCGCGTCGAGGAAGTAGCTGAGTTGCGTCATCGCGACCTGCTTCGATGAATGAGCCATGGGCTGACCGGCGCCGATGCTGCGCACCCAAGATGAACGCCGGCTGAAGCGACCGGGCGTGCAGTGCTTCACGCCCGGCCGTGGTGCCGGCGCGGCTTCAGCTTGCCTTCATCACCGCGGCGCAGCATTCATCGGCCCCACTCCTTGGTCGTGGGTGCAGGAGATGGCATTGACGACGGCGAGCACGACGCCCCTGGCAGAACCCCGGCCCATGCCGCAAGCGCTGCCACCCGCACTGCACGTGCATGACACATCCGACACCCGCCGCCCGCAGGTGGAGGCCTTCATCCAGGCCGTCTACCACCAGCGCTACGGCGCCCGGGTGCACCACTTCACGCCCACGCTGGTGGCCCTGTGGGAAGGTGATCAGATCACCGCCGCGGCCGGCTACCGTTTCGGCCAGGCCGGCCCGCTGTTTCTGGAACGTTACCTGCCGGCCCCGGCCGAGCACCTGCTGGCCCCGCACAGCGGCACGCCGCCCGAACGCGCCCGCATCGTGGAAGTCGGCCACCTGGCCGCCGGCCGTGCCGGCGACGGCCGCCGCCTGGTGCTGATGCTGGCCGACCACCTGCTGGCCCGCGGTGGCGAATGGGTGGTGAGCACGCTCACCGCCGAGCTGCGGCAGCTGTTCGTGCGCATCGGCATCGCGCCGCTCACGCTGGGCGCGGCCGATCCGGCCCTGCTGGGCGAGGCGGCCGCCGACTGGGGCAGCTACTACGACCATGCCCCGGTGGTGCTGGCCGGCCACCTGCCCAGGGCGATGCGGCACATCGCGCGCTACTCCGCCGCCACGGGGGTGCCCGCATGACGGCGCTGAGCGACGGCCGGCAAGCCTTCAGCCGCGAGGCCCTGGACGCCGAGGTGCAGGCGCTGGCGCAGCAGCTGCAAGCTGCCCGCGTGCGGGTGCTGGCCACCTTGATGGACAACTCGCCCGCCTGGGTGGTGGCCGACCTGGCGGCCGCACAGGCCGGCGTGGTGCACATCCCGCTGCCCCTCTTCTTCACCGCCGCGCAGGTGGGCCATGCGTTGCAGGCCGCCGGGGTGGATGCGCTGCTGATGCCGCCGCAGGCCGCGGCCCAGCGCTTCGTCGGCGCGCCGCAGCAGCCCTGCATCGTGGCCGGCCAGCCGCTGAGCCTGGTGCGCACCGGCCTGCCGCCGGTGGCGATGCCGGCCGGCACCGCCAAGATCACCTTCACCTCCGGTTCCACCGGCACGCCCAAGGGCGTGTGCCTGGGTGGCGCGGCCATCCAGTCGGTGGTGGACGGGCTGGTGCAGGCGCTGGCGCCGTTGAACATCGAGCGCCACCTGTGCGCGCTGCCGCTGGCGGTGCTGCTGGAAAACATCGCCGGCCTGCTGGCGCCGCTGGCCGCTGGTGCCGAATGCCGGGTGCTGCCACTGCAGCAGGTGGGCCTGGCCGGCTCGTCGGGCTTCGATCCGGCGCAGTTCCACCAGGCGGTGGTGCAGCATGCGCCGCACAGCCTGATCCTGCTGCCGCAGATGCTGACGGCCTGGGTGGCCTTCCTGGCCCACACCGGCCAGCGGGCGCCCGCCTCGCTGCGGCTGGTGGCGGTGGGCGGCGCGGCGGTGGGCGAGCGGCTGTTGGCTGCGGCCCGCGCGCTGGGCATCCCCGCCTATGAAGGCTATGGCCTGTCGGAAGGCGTCTCGGTGCAGACGCTCAACCTGCCCGGCGCCGACCGCCCGCACAGCGCCGGCCGCGCGCTGCCGCATGCGCGGCTGCGTGTCTCGGCCAGCGGCGAGATCGAGATCGGCGGCAGCCTGATGCTGGGTTACCTGGGCGATGCCACGCCCCCGGCCGACTGGTGGCCCACCGGCGACCTGGGCCGCATCGACGACGACGGCTACGTGCATGTGCAGGGCCGCCGCAAGAACGTGCTGATCACCGCCTTCGGCCGCAACGTCTCGCCCGAGTGGGTGGAGACGGCGCTGCTGAACGACCCCGCGCTGCTGGCCGCCGCCGTGTTCGGCGACGGCCAGCCGGCGCTAAGCGCGGTGCTGTGGCCGATGCCGGGCGCCGGCGACGCCCAGTTGCAGCGGGCGGTGGATACCGCCAATGCCACGCTGCCCGACTACGCCCGCGTCGCCCGCTGGGTGCGCGGCGTGGCGCCCTTCAACGCCGCCAGCGGCCTGGCCACCGCCAACGGCCGGCCGCAGCGCGCGGCCATCTACCAGGCGCATGCCGAAGCCCTGCAGCCCGCAGGCGCGGCGCTGGCGCCCTGACCCACACGGACCGACCCATCATGAGCTTCTACCAACGACTTGTGCGAGACACCCAGACCGCCCGCGGCGGCATGCTCAGCGCGCCCATCATCCAGGGCTGCCTGCTGCGCGGCGAGGTGTCGCTGCCCAGCTATGTGGCCTTCCTGACCGAGGCCTACCACCACGTGCGCCACACCGTGCCGCTGCTGCAGGCCTTCCGTGCGCGCGTCCCGGCCGGGCGTGAGTGGCTGGACGGCGCGCTGGACGAATACATCGAGGAAGAAAAGGGCCACGACGAGTGGATCCTGGACGACCTGCGGGCCTGCGGCGCCGATGCGCAAGCCGTGCGCCACGGCCGACCCGGCGTGGCCACCGAGGTGATGGTGGCCTATGCCTACGACCAGATCATGCGGCGCAACCCGCTGGGCTTCTTCGGCATGGTGCATGTGCTGGAAGGCACCAGCGTGGCCCTGGCGCTGCAGGCCGCGCAGCAGATCCAGGACCACCTGGCCCTGCCCGACCGCGCCTTCAGCTACCTGCGCTCGCACGGCACGCTGGACCAGGAACACGTGGCCCACTTCCAGCAGTTGATGGACGCGATCGACGATCCGGCCGACCAGGCCGACATCGTGCACGCGGCACAGGTGTTCTACCGGCTGTATGGCGACGTGTTCCGCAGCCTGCCGATGCCGCTGACCGAACGGGTGGCGGCATGAGGCCCGAACATGCCCGCGTGCTGCTGACCGGGGCCACCGGCGGCATCGGCCAGGCCATGGCCCGCGCCCTGGTGAAGGCCGGCGCCTCGGTGCTGCTGGCCGGCCGCTCACCGGCCGCACTGGCCGCGCAATGCCAGGCGCTGCAGGCGCCCGACCGTGTGCACTGGCATGCGGCCGACATGGCCGACACCACCGACATCGCTTCACTGGCCCGCACCGCGGCCGACTGGGGCTGCAACGTGGTGGTGCACGGCGCCGGCCTGCCGGCCTTCGGCCCGCTGGAAAGCATCGACCCGGCCGAGATGCAGCGGCTTCTGCAAGTGAACCTGCTGGCCCCGATGGTGCTGACGCAGGCGCTGCTGGCCTACCTGCGCAGCCAGCCGCAGGCGCAGGTGATCTGCGTGGGCTCGGTGCTGGGCGCGCTGGGCCTGCCAGGCTACAGCGTGTACGGCGCCAGCAAGGCCGGCCTGCGCGGCTTTGCGCAGGCGCTGCGGCGCGAGCTGGCCGGCGGGCCGGTGAAGGTGCAGTACCTGGGCCCGCGCAGCACCCGCACCGGCTTCAACTCGGCCGCCGCGCAGGCCCATGCGCAGGCCACCCATACCGCCACCGATTCACCCGAGGTGGTGGCCGAAGCGCTGCTGCAGCTGCTGCGCAGCGAAGCGGCCGAGCGCTTCCTGGGCACCGCCGAGCAGGTGGCCGTGCGCCTCAACGGCCTGGCCTCCACGTTGCTGGACGGCGCCTTCGCCAGCCACCGCAAGCACCTGTCCGCCCAGCCCTCCTTATCCGCACACGCCCCGCGAGCCTGACCATGCCGATGAACGTCCAAGCCCTTCCCGCCTCTCCCCTTCGCCGCCAGTTCGCCGGCCTGCTGCTGTGCGCCACCGTGGCCGCTGCCTGGCCGCTGGCCAGCCGTGCCGCGCCGCTGGACGACGGCCTGTTGCAGCTGCAGCGTGAATGGGAGGTGATCCAGTACCAATCGCCGCCGCCGGCCCGCGAAAAGCAGTTCGAGTCGCTGGCCGCCAAGGCCCATCAGTTCAGCGAAAGCCACCCCAACGCCAGCGAGCCCCTGGTGTGGGAAGGCATCATCGTCAGCTCCTGGGCGGGCGCCAAGGGCGGCCTGGGCGCGCTGAACCTGGCCAAGCAGGCCAAGGCCTTGTACGAGAAGGCCATCCAGATCGACGGCAATGCGCTGGACGGCTCGGCCTACAACAGCCTGGGGGTGCTGTACTACAAGGTGCCGGGCTGGCCGCTGGGCTTCGGCGACAAGGCCAAGGCCGGCGAGCTGCTGCAGAAGGCGCTGGCCATCAACCCCAACGGCATCGACCCCAACTACTTCTACGCCGACTACCTGGTGGAAACGCAGCAGCCCGACAAGGCCGTGCCCTACCTGGAGAAGGCGCTGCAGGCACCGCCGCGGCCGGGCCGCCAGATCGCCGACAGCGGCCGCCGCGAAGAGGTGCGGCAGCTGCTGGCCAAGGTCAAGCCGCGCTGAGCCGCTGAGCGGGCCGCAGCTTCAACGGCCGCTGCCGGCGGCCCAGCCCGGAGCCGGCCGCAGCACCACCCGCACACCCTGGCCGCCTTCACCGGCGCCCACCTGCAGCACCAGGCCGTGCAGCTGCGCGATGCGCTGCACGATGGAGATGCCCAGGCCGCTGCCCGTCTCGCGCTGCCCATCGGCGCGGTGGAAGCGCTGGCCCAGCGTGCGCATCTGCTCGTCGGTCAGCGGCGGGCCGGCGTTGTCCAGTTGCAGGTGCGTCGGCAGCAGGCTCAGCGTCACCGCCGTGCCCTCGGGCGCATAACGCACCGCGTTGTCCAGCAGGTTGCGCAGCACCACCGTCATCAGCTGCGGGTCACCGCGCAGCGGCAGCGGCGGCCGGCCATCCTCGGGCCAGTCGCAGCCCAGCTCGATCTGCCGCCGCCCCGCCAGCGCCAGGCAGTCGTTCATCGCCCGTTCCACCACCTCGGCCCAATCGATCGGCGTGGTCAACAGCGAAGCATCGGCACTGTCGGCGCGTGACAGCGCCAGCAGCTGCGTCACCAGCCGGTCCATGCGGTCCAGACCGGCGTCCAGCCGGCGCTGGGCGTGGTCGCGCTCGGCCTCGTCGCGCGAGCGGCGCACCACCTCCCATTGCGCACGCAGCGTGGCCAGCGGCGTGCGCAGCTCATGCGCGGCGTCGGCCACGAAGCGCCGCTCGCGCAGCAGCAGTTCGGCGGTGCGCGAGAAGGAACCGTTGATCGCCATCACCAGTGGAGCGAGCTCCACCGGCACGGCCTGCGGCTCGGCCAAAGGAGCCAGGTCGTCGGCGGCGCGGTTCTTCAGCTGGTCGGCCAGCGCATGGGCCGGGGCCAGCGCGCGGCGCACCGCCCAGGCCAGCACCAGCAGCAGCACCGGCAGCGTCAGCAGCCAGGGCACCAGCTGGCTCAGCGTCAGGCCCCACACCACCTCGTCGCGCTCATGTTCGCGCTGGCCGGCGGCCACCAGCCGGTTGCCGTTGCCCGACTGCAGGTAGTACACGCGCCACTCGCGGCCGTCGATGGTCTGGTCGACGAAGCCCACCGCATCGGGCCGGTACTCCAGCATCGCGCCTTCGCGGTCGTTCAGCAGCCGGTGGCCCTGGCGGTCCCACACCGCGATGGCCAGGTCGGCCAGGTCGGCCACACCGTCGCGGCCGCTGCTCTGGCCGTGGCCGGCGGGCAGCTCGGCCTCGGTGTCGCCGGCCATCACCAGCGTGGACTGCACCTCGCGCGCCAGGCGGATCAGCTCGGAGTCGTAGAGCTCGTTGACCTCGTGCCGCGCGTGGTTCACCGAAGCCACCACCGCCACCGCCCACACCAGGGGCGCACACACCAGCACCGACAGCAGCAGCCGCCGCTGCAGGCTGATGCTGCGGCGGGGGGCAGCGGGCATGGGTGTGCTCATGACTGCGCCGGCCCCAGCGAATAGCCCACGCCGCGCACGGTGCGCACCACGCCCGCGTGGATCTTGCGGCGCAGGTGGTACACGTGCACTTCCAGCGCGTTGCTCTCGGGTTCGTTGCCGTTCCAGTCGTAGAGCTTTTCCAGCAGCACCGCCTTGGACAGGATGCGGTCGGGGTCGGTCATCAAGGCCTCCAGCAGCGCCAGCTCACGCGCCGTGAGTTCCACCGGCCGGCCCTGCCACTGCACCCGCTTGGACGACGGATCGTAGGCCAGCGCGCCGTGCTGCCACACCGGCTGGGCGCGCCCGGCCGTACGGCGCAGCAGCGCCCGCAGCCGCGCGGCCAGCTCGTCCACGCCCACCGGCTTGACCAGGTAGTCGTCGGCGCCCGCGTCCAGCCCGGCGATGCGCTGCTCCACCGCGTCGCGAGCGGTCAGGATCATGATGGGCACCTGGATGCCACGCGCGCGCCACTGCGACAGCCAGTGCATGCCGTCGTTGCCCGGCAGCCCCAGGTCCAGCAGCACCACGTCGTAGTCGGCACCGGCCATGGCGCCATCGGCCTGCGCCCCCGACTGGAACCAGTCCACCGCATGGCCGGCCTGGCGCAGCCCGGTGGACTGGGCTTCACCCAGCAGGAAGTCGTCTTCGACGATGAGGATGCGCACGGCGGCTCAGGCCCGGGGGCGGCGGCTGTCGGCAGTGGGCAGGGCGGCGTGGGGGTGAAGGTGCGGTGACTTCATCGCGCCATCGTAAACGCAGGCTCGGCGCCGGGCAGGCGCGGGCCGCGGCCGGCCACCCAGGCGGGCACCTGCTCGGCCGGCATCGGCCGTGCGATGAAGTAGCCCTGCAGGATGTCGCAGTCCAGCCGCGTCAGGGCGTCCAGCTGCGCCTGGGTTTCCACGCCTTCGGCCACCACCTCCATCTTCAGCGCATGGGCCAGGCGCACGATGGCGTCCAGCACCGCATGGGCCTCGGTGCTGGTGGCGAGGTCGGTGACGAAGCTGCGGTCGATCTTGAGCTGGCGCGCCGGGATCTTGCGCAGGTGGGCGAGTGACGAATAACCGGTGCCGAAATCGTCGATGGACAGCCGCACGCCCAGCGCAGCGATCCGGTCCAGCATGCCGCGCTCCTGCTCGGTGTTCTCCATCACCGCGCTTTCAGTGATCTCGCACACCAGATTCGCCGGCGCCAACGCATGCCGCTGCAGGGCCGCCTCGATGCGCAGAGCCAGGTCGGCCTGGCGCAGCTGCTGCGGCGACACGTTGACCGCAATGCGGCAGTCGAGCCCGGCCTCGCGCCAGCGAGCGAGCTGCGCGCAGGCCTCGTCCACCACCCACTGGCCCAGGCTGCCGATGAAGCCGAAGCGCTCGGCCAGCGGGATGAACACCGCCGGGCCCAGCAGCCCGCGCCGTGGATGCTGCCAGCGGACCAGCGCCTCCCAGCCGTGCACGCGGCCATTGCGGCTGCACACCTTGGGCTGGTAGTAAAGCCGCAGCTCGCCATGGTCGATGGCATCGCGCAGCTCCTGCTGCAGGGCGAGCTGCTCGCCGGCATCACCCTCCATGCTGGGGTGGTAGACCACGCAGGTGCTGCCGCCGGCGCGCTTGGCGGCATACATCGCCGCGTCGGCGCAGGCGATCAGGCGATGGCCCGAATCGTCATGGTCCGGGTACAGCGCCACACCCACCGAGCAGGAAAGCGACACCCGCTGCGCCGCCACCGTGAAGGGCCGGTGCAGCACCTCGATCATACGGCGGGCCAGCGGCATGGCCTCGTTGGCCGCATCGCGCGATTCGATGAGCACCGCGAACTCATCACCGCCCAGCCGGGCCAGGGTGTCGCTGCTGCGGGCAGCCGAATGCAGCCGCCGGCCCACTTCGCGCAGCACCTCGTCGCCGGCGTGGTGGCCCAGCGTGTCGTTGATCGGCTTGAAGCCGTCGATGTCGAGAAACAGCACCGCCAGCCGGTCCTCGGGCAGGCCGGCCAGGCGGTCGCGCCGGCCGAGCCGGTGGATGGCATGCTGCAGACGGTCGTGGAAGAGCGCGCGGTTGGGCAGGCCGCTCAGCGGGTCTTCGAAGGCGCGGCGCTGCAGCTGTTCGTTGGCTTCGCGCAGGCTCAGGTTGGCCTGCTGCAGCGAATCGCTGAGCGCCAGCTCGCGGGCATGGGCCAGCGCATCGTTGATCGACAGCAGCAGCGCGCCGCCCAGCACCAGCAGCGTGGTCAGCGTCACCAGCACTGCCAGCGACTGGCCACCCAGCTCGCCGGCACTGAGGCACAGCGCGCCCACCGGCAGCTTGACCGCCGCCATGCCGGTGTAGTGCATGCCGCCGATGGCCAGGCCCATCACCACCGCGGCCAGCATCTGCAGGCCCACCCGCTGCAGCCCATGGCGCTGGCGCAGCGCGAAGAAGATGAACAGCGCCACCGCCGAAGCGCCCAAGGCGACGGCGCCCGAGAGCAGCACCAGCGGCCAGTGCCACTGCAGGCCCGGAGCCATGTCCAGCGCACCCATGCCGAGGTAGTGCATCGCGCACACCGCGATGGCCATGGTCACGCTGCCGCCTGCCAGCACCGGTGTCGTCAACCCATCACGGGTGGCGGCGGCCAGGGCCACGCTGGCGGCCGAGACGGCGGCCAGCCAGCTGGCCGCGGTGGGCCACCAGCGGTAGCCCAGCGGCATGCCGGCCTCGAAGCCCAGCATGCCCACGAAGTGCATCGACCAGATGCCGGTGCCCAGCACCAGCGAGCCGCCCGCCCACCAGGCCAGCCGCAGCGAGCCGGTGGCGGCCTGCACGCGCCGCGTGAGATCCAGCGCGACGTAGGAGGCGAAAACGGCCACCACCAGGGAGGCCGCGACGAGCAGGGGGTCGTGGGAGGTACTGACGAAGGCGGCGGTTTGCACGGAAGCGAGGCTCAGAACTGCTGGGTGAAGCCAGCGCCGAGTATCCGTGCATGACACGGCGACCGTCGCATCTTTTGATGCGGACGGCCAGAGGCGGCCAGGCGGGGCGGCGCGCCGCGGCCGTTTCAGTCGGCCTTGATGCCGCGCTCACGCACCAGCTGGCCCCAGGTGCGCGATTCGCTGGTGATGTAGTCGGCCAGCTGCTGGCGGGTGCCCGGGGCGGGGGTCAGGCCATGGTGGTCCAGCTCGGCCTTCACCTCGGGGTCGCGCAGGGCCTTGACCAGCTCCTGGTTCCAGCGCTCCAGCACCGGCACCGGCGTCTTGCCCGGCGCCATGAAGGCATACCAGTTGGTGGCGGCAAAGCCGGGGTAGCCCGATTCGGCCACCGTGGGCACCTTGGGCATGAACTCCGAGCGCTGCAGGCCGGTGGTGGCCAGCGGCACCAGCTTGCCCGATTCGATGTGCGGTGCCGCGGTGGCGGGCGTGGAGTAGTAGGCCGCCACGCGGCCCCCCAGCAGGTCCTGCAGCGCAGGCGCCCCGCCCTTGTACGGGATGTGCACCGTGTCGATGCCGGCGCGCTGGTTCAGCAGTTCGCCCGCCAGGTGAGAGGCGGAGCCCGCGCCGGTGGAAGCGAAGTCCAGCTTGCCCGGTTGCGCCTTCGCCCTGGCCACGAACTCGGCCAGCGTCTTCACGCCCACGCCCTGGTGCACCACCAGCACGTTGGGAAAGCTCACGCCCATGGTCAGCGGCGCCAGGTCCTTCTGCGGTTCGTAGCCCACCTTCATCAGGTGCGGCGCGATGGTCAGCGGGCCGATGGAGCCCAGCAGGATCACCGAGCCGTCCGGCTCGGCCTTGGCCACGAACTGGTGGGCGATGTTGCCGCCGGCCCCGGCCCGGTTGTCCACCACCACGGTCTGGCCGATGTTGGCCTGCAGCTTCTTGGCGATCATCCGCGCCGCCGCATCGGCCGCGCCACCGGCGGCAAAGCCCACCACCAGGGTGATCGGCTTCCTGGGCAGCTCCTGGGCATGGGCATGGCCCGCGGCCAGCGCCAGCGCCAAGGCCAGCAAGGGGAAGCAACGGCGGCGGGTGGTGAGGCTGGGGCGCATGGCGGTCTCCTGGCGGTGGCAGTTGGAATCAGTCATCGCCGAGCTGCAATCGGCTCGGCTGTCGCTTCTCGATCGCCCACTTCAGCAGGGCGGCGCTGCGGTAGATGCCGTGGGCGAACTTGCCGTAGGGCATGGTGGCGAACAGGGCCATCACCGCGCCCAGGTGCGCCGACAGCAGCAGTGCCAGCGCGGGCGTGCCCTTGAACAACATCAGCACCAGGCCGCTGGCGGCCGTGAGGAACAGCAGCGCGATGAAGCCACGGTCCATCGGCCGCTGCCGCAGGTCCTGCTGCAGCGCATGCCGGCGCAGGTTGAGCATGAAGAGCCCCGCGGTGCCCAGCACCAGCATCACGCCGCCGCTGGTGCCCAGCAGCTTGGGCAAGCTGGCATAGCCGTACGGCGCCTGCCAGCCCAGCAGGTAGTGGTACAGCGTGGCCACGCTGGTGGCCGCGAAGCACAGCATGAAGCCGTAGAACGTGAGGTGGTGGAAACGCCGCCTTGCCTGGGTGAAGCGGTCGTCCGCGTTGTTGCAGCCTTCGCCATGGCCGCCGTCCAGGTACTTGAGCCGCAGCACGTCGTGCGTGGCCTCGGCCACCGCCGCGCCGCTGGCCGGCCCCGGGCGCTCGCTGCGCCAAAAGCGGCGCACGCCGATGCCCAGGGCCAGCGCCGCGAACAGGAACACCGGCGCGAACAGCGCCACCATCAGGTTGTGCGGGAACACCGCATAGAAGTTGCCCTGCGGCGCGCCGCCCCACAGGCTGCCGTGCAGGCCGGCGGCCAGCATCATGAACAGCGCCAGCCCGCCGGCCAGTGCCAGCGCCAGCGTGAGGCCGTTGCGCTGGTACAGCCGGCCAAGCGCCGGTGGCCACGCAAACTCGGTGTAGGTGCCCAGCCGCACCTCGGCCATGGCGCGCGGCACGTTCACCGCGAATTCGTGCGGCGGCGCGTACTGGCAGGCATGCAGGCAGGCGCCGCAGTTGTGGCACAGGTTGGCCAGCAGGTTCACGTCCTGCTTGTGGAAGTCCAGCCGCCGCGTCATGGCCGGAAACACCGCGCAAAAGCCTTCGCAATAGCGGCAGGCATTGCAGATGGCCATCACGCGGGCCACCTCCTGCTCGCTGCCCGTCATCGGCTGGATCGGGATCACCCGCGGCGGCCGTGCCTCGGCCAGGTCGGTGGCTTCGCGCACCAGGGTGTCAAGCGGCGACATGGTCTTGCTCCAGGTGCGGGTGAGCGTGGCCGCAGGCGGCCGCGGCCTGCGTGCCCGCGATGCGACCGAAGGCGGTGCCGATGCTCATGCCCACGCCGGCGGTGTAGCCCTGGCCCAGCACGTTGCCGGCCATCATCTCGCCGGCCACGAACAGGTTGGGGCTGGGCCGCCCGCCAAAGCGCACGGCGGCGGTGTGGTCCACCTTCAGGCCCAGGTAGGTGAAGGTGACGCCCGGGCGCAGCGCATAACCGAAGAACGGCGGCGTGTCGATCGGCCGCGCCCAGTGGGTCTTGGCCGGGCTCAGGCCTTCGGTGCGGCAGTCGTCCAGCCGGGTGTGGTCGAAGCTGCCGGGCCGGCAGGCTGCGTTGTAGGCCTGCAGCGTGTGCATGAAGCGGGCCTCGTCCAGGCCCAGGCCGCGGGCCAGCGCGGGCAGGCTGTCGGCCCGCACGCCCGGAAACACCGGCGGCATGAAGCGGCCCACCGCCTTGGCGTCGATCACCGACCAGGCCACCTGCCCCGGTTGCTGCGCCACCAGACGGCCCCAGATGGCATAGCGCTTGGGCCAGAAGTCCTCGCCCTCGTCGTAGAAGCGCTCGGCCTCGCGGTTGAGCACCACGCCCAGCGACACGCAGTCGATGCGGGTGCAGATGCCGCCGTCGTACAGCGGCGCCCGCGCGTCGATGGCCACCATGTGGGCCTGCGTGGGGTCGCCGATGGTATCGGCGCCCGCGGCCATCATGAAGCGCAGCAGCGTGCCGGTGTTGAAGCGGGTGCCGCGGATCAGGAAGTTGTCGGCCGGGTGCTCGCCACGCGCATTGGTGCCCCAGGCTTCACGCAGCCAGTCGCGGTTGCTCTCGAAGCCACCGCAGGCCAGCACGCAGGCGCGCGCCGCAAAGCGCTGGCCGCCCGACCAGGCCGCCACGAAGCGGCCGTCCTGCAGCTCCAGCCGGTCCACCGGCGTGTCGTAGCGCACCTGCACGCCCAGCCGTTCGGCACTGCGGTAGTAGGCATTGACCAGCGCCTTGCCGCCGCCCATGAAAAACGCATTGGTGCGCGCGGTGTGCAACGCCCCCGACAGCGATGGCTGGAAGTGCACCCCGTGCCGGCGCATCCAGGGCCGGCAGGTGGCGCTGGCGCGGATCACCAGCCGGGCCAGCGCCTCGTCGGTGCGGCCGCCCGTCACCTTGAGCAGGTCCTGCCAGAACTCCTCTTCGGTGTAGGCCTCCACCAGCACGTCCTGCGGCGCATCGTGCATGCAGCGCAGGTTGCGCACATGCTGCGAGTTGCCGCCGCGCCATTCGCGCGGCGAGGCTTCGAGCAGCTGCACGCTGGCACCGGCTTCGCGCGCCATCAGCGCGGCGCACAGCGCGGCATTGCCGCCGCCGATGACGAGCACGTCGGGGATGTCCGGGGTCTGCGTTGAAGGCATGGGCGGCACTCTAGGAGCCGCCCTGCCCCGCCGCTAGACGGCCCGCGAGCAACAGGTGTTCACGCTTCGTGAAGGGTGACGCCAGGCCATTGCCCACCCTGCACCAGCGCCCGCGCCACATCGCGCAGCACCACCCGCGCCGCCAGCGCGGCCGGCGACAGCTCGTCTTCGGGCAGCGCGGCCAGGCGGTTGATGCGGCGGGCACCGCGGTCGGTGATCTCCGCGCGCACGATGTCGCTGCCCGCCAGCCGGGCGGTGGCGGCGCCGGGCTGGATGGTGGCGGCCAGGCCGGCGCACACCGCATCCATCAACACCGCCAGGCCGTCCACTTCCAGCACCAGGTTGGGCTGGCCGCGTGAGCGGCGGAAGGCCGCGTCCACCGTGGCACGCAGGCCGTGCCGGTGGCTGGGCAGCAGCAGCGGCAAGTGGCGCAGCTCGGCCAGCCGCACCCGCGCGGCGGTGGGCAGGCCCGTCAGGCCACGCAGGCCCAGCACGAAGAGACGCTCTTCCAGCAGCGGCACGCTGGCATGGCCACCGGACTCGCCAGCATCAAACAGCACCGCCAGGTCCAGCTGTCGGGCGGTGAGCATGCCGGCCAGATGGCCCGACAGGCTCTCGACCATGCGCAGCCGCACATCGGGGTAGCGCGCGCGCATGGCCTGCATGAAGGGCAGCGCCAGCACCGCCGAGGTGGAAGGCGCCAGCCCCACGCTCACATGGCCCGACAAGCGGGCCTGCTGCGCGGCCCGCACCGCATCGTCGGCATGGCGAAGCGCCAGCTGCGCCTGCTGGTAGAAGGCCATGCCTGCATCGGTGGCGCGAGCGCCGCGGGCGTCGCGCTGCAACAGCCGCGTGGCCAGCTCACCTTCCAGCCGGCTGATCTGCTGGCTGAGCGCCGAGGTCACCACGCCCATCTCCTGCGCGGCCCGCCCCATGCTGCCCAGTTCCACCACACGCACGAAGTAACGCAGCTGACGCAGTTCCAAAGCCCAGGCTCCTTGCCCACGCCGGCGGCGCGGTGCGCGCAGTATCCGGCTATAAACCGGCCCACAAGCGGCGCCCATGCCGTGCCGCCGCAGGAGACCTTGCATGCCGATCGCTTCCCGCGCCCTCCCCTTCGCGTTGCTGCTGCTGGCCGGCTGCGCCGGCACGCCGCCCACATCGCCCACATCGCCCACGCTCAGCGTGGCGGGCCTGTGGCGGGTGGACCAGGCCATGACCGAGCCGCTGATCGACCGCAGCCAGGCACGGCTGGACTTTCGGCCCGATGGCACGCTGGTGGGCCACACCAGCTGCAACAGCCTGAGTGCGTCCTACACCCTGCAAGGCGACCGCCTGGCCGTGGGCCCGGTGGTGACCACCCGACGCGCCTGCGGCCCGATGGCGATGGAGCAGGAAGACCGCATCCTCACCGCGCTGGAAGCGGCGCGCACCGCCCGTGTGCGGCCCGACGGCCTGCTGGAGCTGCGCAATGCCGAGGGCCGCGGCATGCTGCGCGGCACGCGCTTCATGGAAGGTGGATCGTAGGCGCCTGCAGCGCTGGCCCCCTCGCCTGAGCTCCCCCAAGAGAAGGAGGCCATCCCGCAGATGACCGCCTACCTTCTGGCCAACGGGGGCAGTCGTCATGAGTGGACAGGGGAACGCCGGGTTTGCCGGCTGGTCGGGCAACGGGCTGGTGGCCCTGCTGGTGCTGGCCACCGGGGCCTTCGTGCTCAACGAGGTGTCCTTGCAAAGCACCCGGCCCGCGGCCAATGAGCCGCGCACCGAGCAGCGCTACGAGCCGCAGGACGTGGACGCCCGCCTGTGGCAGGACCCCTTCGGCGCCGTGGCCCGACAGCGCGAGCAGGCGGCCCGCGTGATGAAACCGCAACAGCTGGCCGCCGAGGACGAGCGGCGCCGAAAGATCCTGGTCGGCGAGATCACGTGGCGGCTGAAGCCGGGCGGGAAGCAGGCGCTTCAACAGATCACGGTGCTGCCAGTGATGCTGCCGGGCGGCCCGTATGCCGAAGCGGTGGAAGGCCGGCGGCGGCTGCGCTATGCGGTGCTGTCGGGCCTGAACACGGGTGGGTTCGTCCCTTTCAACGGCGAGCACCTGGGCTACTTCAGCCCCGACGACAACAAGGCTGTGCCGCGCCACCTGCCGCAGACGGTGCCCTATGAATGGTTCGAACCGGCGCCGGACGGCACGCCCGCCTGCGACAAGTGCCGGGTGCTGGTGCTGTGGCTGGACGACGATGCCTTCAGCCTCAACCCCTTCGGCCGCATGAAGCGGCTGATGAGGGGCCTGGGCGCCGAAGCGCTGCGCGACCGCCTGCGCTGGCAGGTCGTCGGCCCGGTGAGCTCCGGCGGTTTGCGTGCGATGGTCGAAGAAGCGGCCAGCGAGGGCTTTGACCGCGCCATGTTCAAGGGACTGGATATCGAGTTCCTGTCGCCGATGGCCACGGTGGCCGACCGGCTGCTGCTGGCGCCGCACAACGCGCCCACGGGCATGACGCTGGCGGCCTTCATGCAGGCGCGTGGCATCCGCCTGCTGCGCACCAGCGGTGATGACACGCGGCTGGCGCGAGCGCTGGTCGATGAGCTGAGCCTGCGCGGCCTGCGGCCCGCCAGCACACCACCGGACATCACCGGCGAGGCACTGCAGGCCTACCGCCGCAAGCTGTGCTCGCTCACGGCGCCCACGCAGCCCGACGCGCCGCAGCACATCGCCGTGGTGGCCGAGTGGGACACGCTCTACGGCCGCAGCCTGCGCCGGCAATTCATGATGGATGGGCAAGGCCCCGGCTTTTGCGTGCAGCGCTTCAGCTACGTGCGTGGGCTGGACGGCCAGCTGCCCGAGCGCAGCGGCGCGCAGGCCGAAGGTGGCGCACCACGTTCGGCGGCCGACAAGGAAGAGCGCCGCAAGGACGTGAGCTTCATCGAGCGGGCCGAGGGCCAGAGCCAGTTCGACTACCTGCGCCGGCTGGCGGCGCGGCTGCATGAGCGTGATGCGGCGCTGCGCGCGGCCGGTGCGGACGGCATACGCGCCATCGGTGTGCTGGGCAACGACGTGCACGACAAGCTGTTGCTGCTGAAGGCGCTGCAGCCGGAGTTTCCGAATGCGGTGTTCTTCACCACCGACCTGGATGCACGCCTGCTGCACCCCAGCGAGCAGGCCTGGGCGCGCAACCTGATCGTGGCTTCCAACTTCGGCCTGCAGCTGGCCGACCGCCTGCAGGCCGGCACGCCGCCCTTTCGCGACACCTACCAGACGGCCGTGTTCTTCACCACCCGGCTGGCCCTGACGCGGGCCACCACGCCCGCCCGACCACTGACCGAACCCGCGCAGCTGCAGGCGCGCATCGACGGCTGGCTGCAACCGCCGCGCCTGTTCGAGATCGGCCGCACCCAGGCCTTCGACTTCCAGCTGGCGGCGGAGCCGGCGCCGCCGGCACCGGCCGCACCCGGGGCCGACGCCGACTGCCGCACCCAGTTGCTGACCTGCGACCAGATCCATCCGCCCCACAGCCAACCGCACCCGCCCACCAGGCCGGCCGTGCTCGCCCTGCTGTTCAGCGCGCTGCTGGCGGCCGTCTGGATGCCGGCGGTGGCCGTCAGCCGCGCGCTGCGCAGGCGGCTGCGCCGCGGGCTGCTGGTGGCGGGCCGCTCCGCCTGGCACCGACGCGCCCTCTTGCTGGCGGCGCTGCTGCTGCTGCACGTGGCCCTCCCCTGGGCGGCGGCGCGGCAATGGCCGGCCTTCGCCGACTGGCTCACGGCCAACGGCAAGCCGATGAGCCTGACCGAAGGCATCAGCCTGTGGCCCACGCAGGCCATCCACGTGTTCACGCTGCTGCTGTGCCTGCACCTGCTGTTCCGCGGCTGGACTTCGCTGTCGCGCAACCTCGACGACATCGCGCTGGCGCTGCACCTGGGCAAGACGCGGCGGCGCCTGCATGCGGAGCTGGCACAGGAAGAAGCCGGGCTCGGCCCCCTGCAGCGCCTGGCGCGGCTCTTCGACCCCCACGCCACCTACACGGTCAACGGCAGCCGCATCGACCCGGCGATGACGCCGGGCGCCGAGGTGTTCTGGAAGCGCTACATCGCCCAGAACCGCATGCCGGCGCGGCTGCTGCGCACCAGCGTGTGCACCGTGCTGCTGGTGGGCCTGGGCCTGCTGCTGCGCTGGCTGCTGGTTCAAGACCCTGGCATTCCGGTGCGCGGTGCGCTGTCGGCCCAGGTGCACTTCTGGCTGGCCTTGACCGCCGTCGTGGCCATGACCTTCCTGGTCTTCGGCGTGGTGGACGCCACCTGGTTCTGCGTGCGCTTCGTGCAGCAGCTGCGGCTGCATGGCGCCAACTGGCCGCAGCGCACACTCAACCACTTCCGTGCGCAGATGGGGCCGCTGCCGCCGCGGCTGCTGGACCACTGGATCGACCTGCAGTTCGCCGCCCGGCGCACGCGGGTGGTCACGCGGCTGATCTACTACCCCTTCATCGTGCTGTCGCTGCTGCTGGTGGCGCGCCACCGCGCCTTCGACGACTGGGAGCTGCCGTGGCTGCTGATCGGCATGGGCCTGCTGAGCCTGGCCATCGTGCTGGCCTGCGCGGTGGCGCTGCGCCGCTCGGTCGAGCAGTCGCGGCAGGCGGCGCTGCGCGAGGTGGACCATGCCCTGCTGCGGGTGGCCGCGCCCCAGGCCGCGGAGCCCCTGGCCACGCCGCAGCTGCAGTGGCTGCGGCGCGAGATCGACGCGCTGCGCGAAGGTGCCTTCGCGCCGTTCTCGCAGCAGCCGTTGCTCAAGGCCGTGCTGCTGCCCTTTGCCACGCTGGGCGGCACGGCGGTGCTGGACTACCTGGCGATGGCCAACCTCTAGGCACCCAGCGCCGGGTCGCTGACCGTGTGCCGGCCCGTTTCCACCCGGCCGGCCAAGCGGCGCAGGTACTCCGGATGGCCGCTGACACGGGCGCTGAGGTCGTACCAGTGGCCATTGCCCGCCACCGGCAGCCGCAGCGTGGTTTCACTGCGCGGGGCCAGCGTGTGGCTGCTGCTGTAGGCCGCATAAGCGTTGGACTGCAGCGTGAGGCTGCATGGGCCCGAGCCGGCGTTGGACAGCAGCAGCACCAGCTCGCCGGTGCGGCCGTCGCAACGCACCTGCACCTCGGGCCGCGGCTGCGCCGCCGACACCGCGCGGTAGGCGCTGCCACCGAAGTGCCGGTGGTAGCCATTGGGGCCCAGCACCCACAGGTCGTACAGGCCGCCACCCGCAGGCACCCAGGTGTCTTCCAGGCGCTTGCCCGCTTCCACCATGTAGCGGCGCGGCAGCGCGGCCAGGTTGAGCCGGTCGTACACATGGAACACCGCCGCCTGGCGCCCGGTGTTGATGAAGCTCAGCTGCACCCGCGTGTTGGCGATGCTGCCGGCGCCGGGCAGCACCTGGCAGGTGGTGGCCAGCTCATAGGGCAGCGCGCGTGAAGGCCGGGTGCCGGCCGCTTGCAAGGGCAACTGCTGTTGCACCGGCGGGCGGATCTGCTGCAGCCGCTCCTGCTGGCGGCGCAGCGCATCGGCATCGGCCTTGCTGCGGCGGCCTTCCAGCACCGGCAGCACTTCGGTGTTGGGCGTGGCGAAGTTGAAGGCGCTGGTCAGGTCGCCGCACACCGCGCGGCGGAAGGGGCTGATGTTGGGCTCCATCACGCCGAAGCGCGCCTCCAGGAAGCGCAGCACCGAGGTGTGGTCGAACACCTGCGAGTTGACCCAGCCTCCGCGGCTCCAGGGCGAGATGACGAAGAGGGGCACCCGAGGGCCCGGGCCGTACACGCGGCCGTCGGGCGCCGGCTGGCTGCGGCTGCCGGCCGGCTTGGGATGGGTGAAGTACTCCGGTGCCATCTCCGCCGCGCCCAGCGTGGTCTTGCCGGCGAAACCGCCCTTCCCGTCGGGCGAAGGGGCCGAAGGCGAAGGCACGTGGTCGAAGTAACCGTCGTTCTCGTCGAAGTTGACGATCAGCACCGTCTTGCTCCACACCTCGGGCACGGCGGTGAGCGCGTCCAGCACCTCCTGCAGGAACCAGGCGCCCTGCACCGGGCTGGAAGGGCCAGGATGCTCGCAGTAGATCGACGGCGCATTCATCCACGAGACGGCCGGCAGCCGGCCTTCGCGGATGTCGCGGCGGAAGGCGTCGAGGTAGTTCTCGGGGCTGGTGCCGGGCAGCGTGTTGGCCACACCCTTGTACAGCGGGTTGTTCGCGTTGTCGGTGGCGGGGTCGTAGGCGTGGTACGGCAGGGCCTGGCCGGTGTTGGTGTACGGCCGGCCCGGCGAGCCGCCGCTGGACACCGGATAGCCCGAGGCGATGTTGGCCCGCTTGAACTGCCGGAAGGCGCCCAGCATGTTGTCGCCCCACTCGTCGGGCATGTTCTGGTAGCTGATCCAGCTCACGCCGGCCTGCTCCAGCCGCTCGGCATAGGTGGTCCAGGTGTAGCCGGTGTCCACGCCGCCGGGCAGGCCGTCGATGGCGTCCCACTCGTTGGTGACGAAGGCGGTGCCGGTGGGCACGGCGCCGTTGGTGCCGGTGAGGAAGAACGAGCGGTTGGCGTCGGTGCCCGTGTGCATCGAGCAGTGGTACGCATCGCAGATCGTGAAGGCATTGGCCAGCGCGAACTGGAACGGGATCTCGGCCTGCTCGAAGTAGCCCATAGAGATCTGGTTCTTGTAGCGCGGCCACTGGTCCATGCGGCCGTGGTCCCAGGCCTGCTGGCTGTCGTTCCAGTCGTGCGGCGTGCCATTGGCCCGCTGCGCATTGCCCACCGAGCCATCGAGGTGGAAGGGCAGGATCACCTGGCCCGACGCATTGCGCTGCTGCCACACGTTGCGGCCATCGGGCAGCGGAATGGGAAAGCGATCGCCGAAGCCACGCACGCCGGCCAGGGTGCCGAAGTAGTGGTCGAAGGCCCGGTTCTCCTGCATCAGGATCACGACGTGCTGCACGTCCTGGATGGTGCCGGTGGCGTTGTGCGCCGGAATGGCCAGCGCCCGCTGGATGGAAGGCGGGAACGCGCCCACGGCCGCAGCCGCCAGGCCCGCCTGCGCACCGCCGCGCAGGAAGCTGCGTCGTGTGGTCATGGTGTGAAAGAGAGGAACTGCAAGGCCGCGCAGGCTAGGCCCGGGGCGTGACAGGGGCGTGAAGCAGGCGCGGGTACTGATGCGGTACTTGCCCGCGCGGGTGCCTCGGGCGGCACGCTGCGCGCCACGGCCAGCACCTGCATGCCGGCCTGCTGCAGCGCCTGCACCACGGCGGCGCCCACCCCTTTGGTGCCACCAGTGACCAACGCACGGCCCCTTTGCAATTGAAGGTCGAAACTCATGCCGTGATCTCCAGCGCAGCCACCAGGCCGTCGTCAAGGCGGAAGTGGTAGCGCAGGTCCACAGGGCTGCCCGGGAAGTTGCCGGTGACGTGGCTGCGCACGCACCAGGCGTGCTCTTCTCCCCGCCCTTCTTCCACCACCGAGAAGGGCTGCACCTGGTACTCGAAGGCGCGAGAAGCGGCCTGCTTCCAGGCCGTGATGGCGGCACGGCCGTGGTGCTGGCGGCCTTCATCGGTGACGACGGCCTGCGGGGTGAAGCACAGGGCCACCGCCTCCGGACCCTGGCGGTCGGCCTCGAAGTAGGCGGCAATGGGCGCGGGCAGCGCGACGGTGTTGCTCATCATCGGATCTCCTGACGGGTTGTGGAGCCGCCAGGATGCGCGCGCCGGACTGCTGAGTGAATCCTCTAGACTCCGAATGGGTTATGTAGCGGAATCAACATAATGCGCGGGTCCGAGTTTGCAGAGCTGAAGGCCTTCGCGGCCGTGGCCGATCGATCGAGCTTTGCCCGCGCGGCGGAGCACCTGGGCCTGTCGCCTTCGGCCCTGAGCCAGACCATCCGCCAGCTGGAGGCCCGCCTGGGCGTGCGCCTGCTCAACCGCACCACACGCAGCGTGTCCACCACCGAAGCGGGCGCGCGGCTGCACCAGCGCATCGCCCCACTCTTCGCGGACCTGGACGACGCCGTGGCCGAGGCCGGCGCGGTGGCGGGCCAGCCGGTGGGCACGCTGCGCATCAACACGCTGGGCATGGCCGCGCGGCAGTTCATCGCGCCACGGCTGGGCCGCTTTCACCGCGCGCATCCGGGCGTGGTGCTGGACATCGTGGTGGACGACGCGCTGAGCGACATCGTAGAGGGCAGATTCGATGCCGGCATCCGGGCGGGCGGGCGCATCGAGAAGGACATGATCGCCGTGCGGCTGACGCCCGACGTGCGGATGAAGATCGTTTCTGCACCCGACTACCTGGCCCGGCACGGAGCGCCGACCACGCCGGCCGACCTGGCCCACCATGCCTGCATCAACTGGCGGCTGCAGCAGGACGGCCGCGTGTACCGCTGGGAACTGCACAAGCGCGGCAAGCGGCTGGAAGTGGCCACCGAAGGCCCGCTGGTGACCAACGACGCCAGCCTGGGGGTGGCCGCCGCGCTGCAAGGCCTGGGCTTGCTGTACGCCTTCGACCACGCGCAGGTGGACGAGGCCTTGGCCGCGGGCCGCCTGGTGCCGGTGATGGCCGACTGGACCGTCACCAAGCCGGGCCTGTTCCTCTACTACGCCAGCCGCCGCCATCCGTCGGCCGCGTTGATGGCGTTCGTGGACTGTCTGCGGGATCGGGATCTGCAGGTTTGAGGGGCCAGGGTCGGGCAGACCTGGCCAGGCAGGACCTTCGTCGCGGCAGCTGCTCGAGGTGGCACTTGTATAATTCCGCCTGACGACGGCGCGCTGCACACCTGGCGCGCCACCTCCAGACGGACGACTTTGGCGCCGTCACCTTTTGGCTTGCCGAGCAGCAGCCAACCGAGCCACCATGCTCACGCAGGCTCCCCGCCTGCGATTTCTGATTGACCACGATTTCAAGCAAAGCCATTTCCATGGGCCAGTACGTCGTTTCGCCCACGACACGCTCGACCGACTGCGGCCGCTTCAGCGCCTCCTTCTCGGTCCAACGCTCCAAGGGCGAAGGCAGCTACTGCCGTGTGTTCAGGTCGAACACGACGTTCTCGTCGCGCAATGCGGCCCAACTGTTCGCCGTCACGCAAGGCTGGCTGCAAACCTGCATGCCGAACCCCCCGTCGTGCTGACGACTGCTCGCTGCAGCAGTTCTCCAACCGAGTTGACCTCGCGGACTTCCCGTCCGCACGCACGCATCGCGATGGATGCGCCCTGACTCAATGAAAGGCTCATCATGAGCACCAAGATCTTCGTGGGTAACCTGCCCTTTTCCGTCACCGACGCCAGCCTCAGAAGCAACTTCGGCGAGTTCGGCAAAGTGTTGTCGGCCAAGGTCATGATGGACCGCGACACCAACAAGTCCAAAGGCTTCGGTTTTGTCGAGATGGCAGCGGCCGAGCTTGCCCAGGCCGCGATCGACGGTTTGAACGGCATGTCGGTCGACGGTCGCACCATCAGCGTGAGCTTGGCGCGTCCCCGTGAAGACCGCGCCGCCCCGGGTGGCTACGGTGCCCAAGGCTACCGCGCCTCCCATCGCTCGGACGTCGGCTATGGAACGGACGGCTTCGGTGGCCGCGGCTGACCGCAGTCTCCTCTCCATCCTGAAGAACCGTCTCTGTGAGGCGGTTTTTTTTCGCTCCTCGCAGGCGTATCGCGCCCCGCATCCAATTAGTCATTACTGACAATTACCGTCACCCAACAACAATTCAAGTCACTTAATTCCACGCCGATAGAACTCCCAGCCCGCTCTTGCGGGACCCATCGTTTCATCCGTTGTTGGAGTTGTTCATGATCCGTCGTGCCCTTGTTTCCTTGCTGGCCGCGCTGGCGGTGCTGCCGGTTGCCTTGCCTGCCCATGCCAACGAATTCAGCGAGCTGCGAGGTCAGTTGAGTGCAGCGCGTGAGTCACTGGTGACGATGCTCACCAACAAGGACAAGCGCGGCGCCGATCAGCAGAAGCTGGTCAAGGACACGGCCGATGCGGTGAGCGCCAAGCTGGCGAAGATGAAGGCACCGGCCGGCAAGGAGGCACAGTTCAAGGAATTGAACGAGACCTGGGCCGCCTTCAAGAAGACGCGTGAAGTGGACCTGGTGCCCGCCATCCTGGCCGGCCGTGAGGACGAGGCCCGCAAGCTGGCGGGCGGCATCCAGCGTGAGCGCATCACGCGTTGCCAGGAGCTGGTCAGCGAGCTGGGCGGCTGAGCCGCATCACCGGTCACCACCTCAAGGTTGTACCGTGTTGTCGCTCAAACGTTTCTCCATCGGCGTGCGCGTGTGGCTGGCGCTGGGGCTGTGCGCGCTGGCCATGCTGGCCGCACTCGGCACCTCGGGCGGTGCGCTGTGGCAGGTGAGCCGGGCCACCCAGGTGGCTGCGCAGGAGCGCAGCCTGATGGAGCTGGCCCGCACCGTTCAGCAACTGGCCAAGCAAAGCGCAGTCGACAGCCTGCAGGCGCTGGTCTCACCCAGCGCCACGCAGCAAAAGCAGCTGATGCAGGGCATCGAAGCGCGCAATGCGCGCATCGTCGATGGCCTGGCGCAGCTGCAGCGTGAGCTGGCCAGCCACCATCCCGACACGGCTGCATTGGCCGAAGAGGTGATCAAGCGCCAGAAGACCTATGCCGCCGGTGTGCAGCGCATCGGCCGCATGCTGATGGAAGGCAAGCAGGCCGAAGCTTCGTTCGCCGCCGACGAGGAGATGACGCCAATGATGGCGCCCTTCTTCGCGGCACTGGACAAGCTGGCGGACCGGTTGAACACCAACCTCTCTGAAAGTGAAGCCACGGTGCTGGGCCTGCTGGCCCGCATGGGCTGGGTGATGGCGGCAGCCGCGCTGGTGGCGCTGGGTTTCACCGTCTGGGTGGCGGTGTGGCTGGTGCGTAGCATGACGCGGCCGCTGCGCGAAGCGCAGCACCTGGCGCGCCGCATCGGTGAAGGCGACCTGTCGGTGCGGGCGCGGGCCGACGGGGGTGACGAGGTCTCGGCGCTGCTGGGCACGCTCAACACCACCTGCGCCACGCTGGGCCAGGTGATCGGCGACGTGCGCCGCGGCGCCGACGAAGTGGCCCGCGCCACGGCGGAGATCGCCAGCGGCAACCTCGACCTGTCGTCACGCACCGAGCGGCAGGCCTCGGCGCTGCAGGAAACGGCAGCGTCGATGGAGGAGCTGGGCTCCACCGTGCGCCAGACCTCGGACCATGCCCACCAGGCCGACGACCTGGCGCATGGCGCCCAGGCCGCCGCGATGGGCGGGCACGAGGCGGTGAACGAAGTGGTGCAGACGATGCACGGCATCCAGGACTCTTCGCGCCGCATCGTGGACATCATCGGCACCATCGACGGCATCGCGTTCCAGACCAACATCCTGGCGCTCAATGCCGCGGTGGAGGCGGCGCGGGCCGGCGAGCAGGGCCGCGGCTTTGCGGTGGTGGCCGGTGAAGTGCGGGGCCTGGCCCAGCGCAGCGCCGACGCAGCCCGCCAGATCAAGGAGCTGATACAGGCCAGCGCCGAGCGCGTGGAGTCGGGCACGGCCAAGGCCGACCGGGCCGGCGCGGCGATGCAGGAGATCGTGGAGGCGATCCGCCGCGTGAGCCACATCGTCAGCGAGATCAGCGTGGCCAACCGCGACCAGAGCGGTGGCGTGGCCCAGGTGGGCCAGGCCGTCACCCTGATCGACGAGGCCACGCAGCAGAACGCGGCGCTGGTGGAGCAAAGCGCCGCCGCCGCCGAACGGCTGCGCCAGCAGGCGCAGCAGCTGGCGCAGTCGGTGGCCGGCTTCCGGGTGGAAGCCGTGGCCGCCGGAGCCTGAGAGCGGGGTCGTCAGAACGCCACGTTCAGCTGCGCCTTGACGCCGGTGTCGCCATTGCCGCCCAGCGCGGCGTCGATGGCGGCGCCAGCCGTCACCGCATCGCTCAGGCGGATGCTGCCGGCCAGCCCCACCACCGCCTGCGTGCGCTTGCGGCTCTCGTAGGTCACCGGGAACTGCACCGTGGTATCGATGCCCAGCCGCGCGCCCTGCACGCGGTTGCCTTCGCCCAGCACCGTGCGCAGCGCCGCGTCGGCGGTGACGGTGGTCGCCCGGCCGCCCAGTGCGCTCTTCCACTCGAACATGCTGCCCACGGTGGCCGTGGTGCGGCGGGTGCGGTAGTCGTCCATCACCAGGCGGTGGCTGGAGCCGGTCTCGGCAAAGCCGTCGACGTCGAAGCTGCCCCAGTCCACGCTCAGGTACGGGCGTGCCGTCACTTCGCGGCCCTGGAAGGCTTCATACACCAGGCCGAAGTTGGCCGTGGTGCCGCCGCCGTCGGTGTCGCCGCGGGCTTCGCCCACCACCGCTGCGCGCCTCAGCTCGTAGCGGTAGCTGCCGTGGCCGATGCCGCCCAGCACCGTCAGGCGCTCGCCCAGGTTGCCCTTGGCGTACAGGCGGAAGGCTTCGCCCTTGACGTCGCCGCTGCCGAAGGCACCGTCCAGGCTGCCGTGGCTGGAGACCAGCGCGGCGCCCAGCGCGAACGAAGGCGTCAGCTGCCAGTCGCCACCCAGCACGAACTCGCTGCGGCGCAGCTTGGCGTCGTCGCCCGGCTTGGCGCTGTCGCTCTGCACCGCGGCATAGAAGCCGCCGCGCTGTATTGGCCGCAGGCCGAACTCGGCACCGGCCCGTTGCACCAACAGGCGAGACAGCGTGGTCGATGCGGTGAAGCCGTAGTCGGCCATCGCCCCATAGAACTCGGGCACCAGCTTGCGCACGCCACTGGCGGTGGTCAGCACCTCGGCCGCGTTGGCGCCCAGCGCCAGGGCGGTGTCGATCTGCTGCACGCCCACCTGCGCGGTGGCCGCCCCGAACAAGGCACCGACGGCCGCACGTTGCGAGTCGGTGGCACCCAGTTCGGTGATCTGGCTGCCGGCGCGGTTCAGGCCGGTGGCGAAGGCGCGGCCGGTGGCCACGTCCAGCACCACGGCGGCACTGTCGGCGGCGGTGCCGCTGCCGGCCACGCCATCGGCGTCGTACTGCACCTGGCCGAACGCGCCGTTGATGCGCTTGCCGTTGCCGTTGGCATCGGCCACCACCTGGTACACCTGGCCCAGCTTGGGCTCCACGCCATTCCAGGGCATGAACACCAGGCGGCTGCCGGCGGCGGCCGTGACGGTGCCGCCCACGCGCACCTGGTCGTGCTCGGTGCCCGGGGTGGTGCCGGCCAGTTCCAGGTCCAGCGTGCCCGACTCGGTGTAGTTGCCCAGGATGGTCACGGTGCCCGGCGAGAAGCCCGGCGCCAGCTGGCCCTGGTTGGCAAAGTCACCGGTGAAAGTGAGCGCACCCGCCACCTTGGCGCCGTTGGCATTGGCAAAGTGCGCAGATTCCACCGTGCCGCGACCGCTCAGGGTCTGGTACTGGAAGGTCGCACTGTCGGCCATGCGCAGCATGCTGCCGGCCTCCACCGTGGCATTGCCCGTGCTCAGGGCCGAGCCCGCGGCCATGCTCAGCGAACTGCCGCCGCTGAGGTCCAGCGCCTGCGTCTGCACCGAGCTGGCACCGGTGAGGCTGAGCGCACCGCCGTTGGTGGACAGCGAGCTGCCGCCCGAGCTGGTCAGCGTGCCGGTGAAGGTGCCGCCGTTGGTCACCACCAGGTGGTAGGCCTGCATGTCGACGCTGCCCGCGCCGGCCAGTGTGCGCACCGTCTGGTCGCCATTGCCCAGCAGCAGCTTGCCTTCCACCGTCAGCGCCGCCTGGCGAGACAGGCGATCGACACCGCCCAGGGTCAGCAGGCTGTCGGCCAACACGTTGACCACCGCCGCATCGCTGGTGCCGTTGAGCAGCACCTTGCCTTGCGTGGTGAGCGTGCCCGCACCCAGGTTGGCATTGATCACGCTGCCGTCGTTCAGCGCATAGGTGTCGGCCGTCAGCTTGCCGGCGCCGTTGACGGTGCCGCTGTTGACGAAGGCACCCACGCGGTTGTCGGCGCGCAGGTCCAGCGTGCCGTCGTTGCCCAGCGTGGCCGTGGCGGCCAGCGCATTGCCGGCCAGGGCCAGATTGGCGCCGCGCGACACCTGCACGCTGCTGGCGGCGGTTTGGCCCGTCACCTCCAGCGCGCCGGCCTGCACGTTCAGCGCGCCGGTGTGGCTGCTGTTGCCGGCCAGCACCAGGGTGCCGGCACCACGCTTGTTCAGCGTGCCCGCGCCTTCGATGGCACCGGCATAGCTGGCATTGCCGCTTTGCGTCAGCGCCAGGCTGTCGGCCGCGGTGCCCAGCACCAGGCGGCCGCTGGCTTCACCCACCAGCGCGCCAGTGGTGATGCTGCGCTGGCCCAGCACGTGCCAGGTGCCGCTGTTGCCCACGGCAGCCGCGGCCACGTCGGCCGCCTGGTTCAGCGTGCCGCCGGCCAGGTTGGCCACGTTGCCGGTGCTGCTGAGCGCGGCATTGACGAAGGCGCTGCCGCCTTCGGCATTGGCCAGCGAAGCCACGCTGTGCGCCGCATTGAGTTCCAGTGTGCCGCTGTTGGACACGGCGCCGATGGTGTCGGCGGTGTTGGCCTTGAAGGCCGCACCCGCATCCACCACCACCGCGCCGATGTCGGCCAGCGTGCCGCCCGCCACCGTCTGCAGCGTGCCGGCACGCACCACGGTGCCGCCGGTGTGGGTGTTGGCGCCGCTGATGGACAGCGTGCCCGCACCCGCCTTGGCCAGGCTGCCCTGGCCGCTGAACACGCCCTCGAACGTGGAGTCGCCCGACTGGTCGACCACCAGCTGCGAGCTGCCCTGGGTCATGTCGAAATTGCCGCGGCCTGTGAGCGCAGCCGTGGTGATGCGGCGCTCGCCTTCCACCGACCATTGGCCGTTGTTGACGACCGAGTCGGCCGTGACCGCGCCGCTGGTGTTGACCACGGCTTCGTTGACCAGGCTGCCGGCCTGCAGGTGGCCGCTGTTGTTCAGCGTGCCGGTGTTCACCACCGAGGCCACGCGGATGTCGCCTCGCACGTCGAAGGTGCCGGCGTTGCTCACCTGCGCGGTGGTGGCCAGCGCGTTGCTGCCCACGCCCATGGCCACACCCTGCGCCACCTGCACGGTGCCGCTGGCGATGCTGCCGGTCACGTCCACGCTGCCGGCCTGCACCGTCAGCGCGCCGGTGAGGCCGCTGGTGCCGGCCAGCACCAGCAGGCCGGCGCCGGTCTTGTCCAGCGCGCCCGTGCCTTCGAGGGCACCGGCATACACCGAGTTGTCGGACTGCGCCAGCGTCAGACGCGCGTCGACGTTGATGCGGCCGGTGGTTTCGCCGATCAGGCCGCGGGTGCTGATGGTGCGGTCACCGCTGACGTTCAAGCTGCCGCTGTTGGCCACCACGTCGGCGCTGATGTCGGCCGACTGGTTGATCGTGCCGCCGGCCTGGTTGTCCAGGCTGCCGGTGCTGGTGAGCACGGTGCGTTGCTGCAGCGTGCCGCCGTCGGCATTGGTCAGCGAAGCCACGGTGTGCGCGGCGTTCAGCTCCACGGTGCCCCGGTTGGTCATGGCGCCTACGGTGTCGGCCGTGCCCGCGATGAAGCGCGCGCCCGCTGCCACGGTGATGGCGCCGTTGTCGGCCAGCGTGCCGCCCGCGCTGGTGTCCAGCGTGCCGGCCTGCACCGTGGTGCCGCCGGTGTGGGTGCTGGCGCCGCTCAGCGACAGCGTGCTGTTGCCGGCCTTGACCAGCGCACCGGCGCCTTGCACCGTGCCGTCGAACTGCGAGTCGCTGCCCAGGTTCAGCGTGAGGCGGCTGCCTTCCTGCGCCAGCACGAAGCTGCCGTTGCCGGCCACGGTGTTGGTGGTCAGGCTGCGGTCGCCGTCCACCGCCCAGGTGCCGTTGTTGAGCACGGCGCCGGCCTGCACGGCTTCCAGCTGGTTCAGCGTGGCACCGGCTTCGTTGTGGATGCTGCCGGCCACCGTGGTGGCGCCCAGCAGGTTCAGCGCCGCATTGGCGCGGTTGGCCACGCTGCCCAGCGTGTTGGCGCCGGCCAGGGAGCTGACGCCACGGTTGTCCACCGTGGCGGCTTCAAAGGCGCCGGCCGTGACCAGCTGGCCGCCGGCCGCCACGTTCAGGCTGGTGGCCTTCTCGGCACCGGCCAGCACCAGCGTGCCGCCGTTGACCGTGATGCTGCCGCCGCTGCTGCGCAGGGCGCGGCCCGGGGCGCTGCCGTCGTCAGCCAGCGTGCTCACCACGCCGCTGTTGACGGTGATGGCGCTCAGCTCGTTCTGCGCCGTGAGGTACAGCGTGCCGTCGTAGCCGGCGCTGCCCACGCGCAGCGAGCCGTTGGTCAGCTTGCCCTTCAGGTAGGCCGCGTCGCGCACCGCAGCGCCGTCCACCACCTGCTGGCTGTCGAACACCACCACGTTGCCGGTCTGGCCCGCCAGGTTGATGTCGTTCTTGAAGAACACCGAGCCCAGGCCGTATTCAGAGCCGAACACCAGCGTCGAGTTCGTGGACAGGTAGTTGCTGCCCCACTGCAGCGTTTGCGCGGCATTGCCGGCGGTGCGGCCCATCTCCACGGTGATGCCGCCGCTGGTGCCGGCCGCAAAGCCGCCCGCGCCGCTCCAGATGAACTGGCCGGGCACGCTGGCACCGGCGCGCTGGATCACGTTCTCGCTGAGCAGCAGCACGCCCGCATTGGCATGCGGTGCCAGCGAACCGATCTGGCCCTGGCCGTTGAACACCACCGAGCTGGCCGAGTGGATGCCCTGGCCCAGCGTGGTCTCCAGCGTGCCGCCTTCGATGATGGTCTTGCCCGAGTAGGTGTTCTGCCCAGCCAGCTGCACCAGGCCGCCGCCCGCGATGCGCAGGTCTGCGCCCGCGCCTGCAGCGGCGCTGCCGCTGCCGATGCTGGCCGCGCTGTCGTCGGCAATCTGGCCTTCGATGCGGATGGTCTTGCCCGCGCCCGGGGCCAGCGTCACGTCCGAGCCCTTCATCATGAAGATGTCGGAGCCGGCCGCCTGGCCGGAGGCGCCGCCGTTGTTGCTGGATCCGGCCAGCACCGTGTTGTCGCTGAAGAGCGCATTGCCGGTGATGCGCAGCGTGCCGCCATTGCGCACGAAGATGGCGCCGCCGTAGCCTGAGCCACCGCCGCCGTAGAGACCGTCGCCGTCGCTGCCCACGCCACCGCCGAAGCCGGCCACGCCGCCCGCGCCGCCACCGCCGTCGGTGGCATTGCCGGTGCTGCCGCCGTTGCCGCCGGCACCGCCCGAGCCACCGCCCGCCCCGAAGCCGCCTGCACCGCCGTTGCCGCCGTCGCCGCCCGCACCACCGTCGGTGCCCGACAGCGCGCCGTTGCCGCCCGCGCCGCCGTTGCCGCCCGCGCCACCGCCATAAAAGGTGCTGCCGTTGCCACCCCGGCCGCCAGCGCCACCGTCACCGCCACGTCCGGCCAGGCCCTGGCCCAGGTCGATGCCCCACTGGACCAGGTTGGCGATGGACACACCCAGGTCCACATAGGCCACCCCGGCCGCGATCACGTGCGCGGCCGACAGCACGGCATTGGGCGGGAAGGTAGCCAGCGCACCTGCCGCCGCAGCCGTGTCGGCCACCGCCGTCTTGGTGGCGTTCAGCATCGCGAAGGTCAGGCCGTAGTTGAACGGCGCGCCCGCGCTGCCGTTGCCGCCATTGCCGCCGCGGCCGCCCACGCCACCAGTGGCGCCCGAGTTGGCATTGCCGCCATTGCTGCCGCTGCGGCCCTCGCCGTCGGTGATCCACACCACGCTGCTGCGCGCGCTGTTGCCGTTGCCGCCGTTGCGGCCGGTGGCGCCGGTGGTGCCGATGCTGTTCATCGAGCCGCCGGTGCTGAAGGCCGAGCTGGCCAGGAAGCCGGTGACCGGCGCACTGGGCGCGGCACTCAGCGTCACCGTGTTGCCGTTGATCGAGACGATGCGGGTGCCGTCGGCGATGCCGTCGCCTTCCAGCGTCATGCCCACCTGCAGGCCGTTGGCGCTCTTGAGCACCAGCGTGGCGCCGGTCTGCGCCAGGATGCTCTTGGTGCTCAGCTCGTCGGGGATCGCGGTCAGGTTGCTGCTCAGCGTGAGCTTGCCGGTCTGCGCGTCCACCGCCGTGATGATGGTGCCGGCCGGAATGCCCGTGCCCGAGATGGCCGTGCCCACGGTGAAGCGGCTGTCCGCCATGGCCAGCTGGATCTGGTTGCCACCCACCGTGCCGATGGGCAGGCTGCCGGTGAAGCTGAGGCCGGTGATCGGCTGCGACAGCGTGACCACGTCACCCTGGATGTCCACCACCCGGGTGCCCGCAGGCACGCCGTCGCCGCTCAGCGTCATGCCCACGGCCAGGCCCAGGCCGGTGGCCGAGATCTTCAGCTGGTTGGGCAACAGGCCCGTGGGCTTCGTGAATTGCGAAGCCTGGAAGCTGGTGACGTTGACCAGGCTCAGTTGCGCGCCGGCGCCGGCCTGGGTGGTGCCCGTGCTCAGCGTGATCGAGGTCACCGCATTGTTCGCATCGCGCGTCACCGCCGTGATGGTGGTGCCCGCTTCGATGCCCGTACCCACCACCGTCATGCCGGTGGCAATGTCGGAGTTGGCCAGGCCCGCGAAGTTGGCGCTGCTGATGGTGGTGGCGCCACTGGCGTAGTTGGCGCTGCCCAGCGTCTTGATCGCGTCCGGCGAGATCGCGACGCTTTCCTTGAACGTGACGGTGGTGCCCGACACCGTGTCGATGACCCCGGCGCTGCCACCCAGCGAGACCTGGCCGTCAGCCTTGAGCAGCGGGTTGGCCGAGCCCAGCGTGACGCCCGTGACCTTGAGCTGCCCGCTCTCGCTGACGATGGTGGGCTTGACCTGGAAGGCGGTGACGGAGGTGACGTCGGCCGTCTTCTCCACCAGTGACAGCGTGGCGCCGCTGATGTTCACGTCGGGGGTGCTGCCGCCCTCGCCGCCCTTGACCGCATTGCGCTGGAACGACACGTTGTCCAGCGACAGCGAGGCGCCCGAGTTGACGAAGAACACACCGCCCAGGCCCGCGCCGCCGCCGCTGCCGGCGCCGCCCTGGGTGTAGAAGTTGGTGAAGATCGCGTTGCTGTTGGGCAGGCTGCAATTGGCGCCCGTCACCATCACGTTGCAGCCGGTGCCGCCGTGTCCATCGACCAAGGCCACCTGGCCATGCGCGGCGACGCCGCCGGCCGCCAGCACCACGGCCGCCACGGCCTTGCTGCTGGAAGACTTGCCGCGACCCGGGCAGTGTTCTGCCACGGCCAACCAACATCCACGGGCTTCATTCCAGACAACGCGGAAGACGTGATTCAACGAAGAGTGCACCTGCTGTACCTGCCTACTTAAAAAAGGTGCGGCAGCGTAGGCAGCCCGATGGCAGTCAAAAACTCGCAATACGGCGAGCAATTCGTCACATGTAACGTCATGCCGCGTCAGTCAGCAAGCCCTGATCAAGAACGTCGGCCGCCTGCCGATACCGCAAACGTAACAAGGGGCGGGTCCGCGGCAGGCGGACTGTCGCCCCGGTCGTTCATCGGATGGAAAGGAATGACGTGAACCTGTTGAAGAGCTTGGCCCTGTCAAAGAAGCTGCTGATCCTCATTGCCTTCTTCGTCTGCTCGCTGATCACCGTCGGTGCCATCGGCATCACGCAGCTGCGAAGCGTCAGCGCCTCGCAAAGCGAGATGTACACCGGCACCGTGGTGCCGCTGCGCCTGGTGGTCGATGGCGGCCGGCAGGCCGCGGTGCACTTCCGGCGCATGTACCCCTTCATCCTGAAGCCCGATGCCAAGAGCCGGGAACAGACGCTTTCGCAAAACGAGAAGACGCAAGCCTCGGTCGAAGCCGCCATCAGCTACCTGGTGAGCGAATCGCCCACGCCGGAGATGCGCCGCACGGGCGATGAACTCAAGCAGGTCTGGGGCACCTACATGGCCTCCGTCAACCGGCTGTATGCGCTGGGCCAGGCCGGCAACAACGACGGCGCGATGGAGGAGCTCAAGGCCAGCACCGACCCGCTGCACGTGAAGGTGCGTGAGCTGTTCATCAACGCCGGCAAGCTGCAGGAAGCCTACGCCCAGGCCAGTGCCGAACGCGTGACCCATCTGGTGGACACCACCGCCACCTGGATCCTGGGCATGGTGCTGGGGGGCGCCGTGATCGGCGGCGCGCTGGGCCTGTTCATGACGCGCTCGGTGATGCAGCAGCTGGGCGCCGACCCGAAGGACACCATCCAGGCGGCCACCGTCATCGCCAGCGGCGACCTGCGCGTGCATTTCCAGACGCAGCCCTCGGACCAGTCGAGCCTGATGTTCCAGCTCGATCGCATGCGGCTGCAGCTGGCCGGCCTGATCCAGCAGGTGCGGCAATCGGCCGAGAGCGTGTCCACCGCGGCGGGCGAGATCTCCGCCGGCACCAACGACCTGTCGATGCGCACCGAGCAGCAGGCCTCGGCGCTGGAGGAGACCGCCGCCTCGATGGAGCAGCTGGGCAGCGCGTCCAGCCTCAATTCCGACAATGCACGGCTGGCCACGCAGTTGTCGGGCCGTGCATCGCAGGTGGCCATCGAAGCAGGCGAAGTGGTGGACGAGGTCGTCAAGACCATGAAGGCCATCAACGAAAGCAGCACCAAGATCTCCGAGATCACCAGCGTGATCGACGGCATCGCCTTCCAGACCAACATCCTGGCCTTGAACGCCGCCGTGGAAGCGGCACGTGCGGGCGAACAGGGCCGCGGCTTTGCCGTGGTGGCCGGTGAAGTGCGCAGCCTGGCCCAGCGCAGCGCCGAGGCGGCCAAGGAGATCAAGTCGCTGATCTCTGCCAGCACCGAGCGGGTGGAGCAAGGCAGCCTGCTGGTGGACAAGACCGGCGCCACGATGTCCGAGGTGGTGTCGTCCATCCAGCGCGTCAGCGAGATCGTCACCGAGATCAGCGCGGCCAGCGGCGAGCAGAGCTCCGGCGTGGCCCAGGTGAGCGAAGCCGTGCAGCAGCTGGACCATGCCACGCAGCAGAACGCCGCGCTGGTGGAGCAAAGCGCCGCCGCCTCCGAATCGCTGCGCAGCCAGGCCGTGCAGCTGGTGGATGCGGTGAAGGTGTTCCGGCTGGGGTGAGCCGGGGCTGGCCGGCGGTCAGCCAGGCGCCGTGGCGCGCGCCGACAGCGCGCGTGCGGCCTCGGTCAGCACCGGCGTGATGGCGGCCCAGCCCACGGCCAGCACCACCAGCGCCATCGGCCGGTCGGGCAAGGTGCCGGCCCCCAGCGCCACCGCACTCGCATACGACAGCGGCCCGCCCACGGCCCCCAGCGCCGCCGCCAGCAGCGGCCGGCCATGCAGCCAGGCCATCGGCTGGCGAACCAGCACCGCGAACAGCGCCCACAGCGCCAGGATCCAGCCCGGCGCCCAGCCGGCCAGCGGGCCCGGCGCGGCGTAGACCACGACCTCCAGCCGCAGCAGCAGCGTGTCCCAGGCCAGGCCGATGGCCAGCGCCAGCAGCAGCAGCGCCGCGTCGGCGCGGCGCCGATCGCTCACCAGGAAGTTCAGCACCACCACCACGGCAGCGACGGCGATTCCCCAGCCCGGCTGGCCCCGGGCCGCACCAAGGACGCAAGCGAACCAGGCGGCCTGGGTGAGCGCGAACTGGGCGAAGGGCAGGAGACGGCGGGGCCAGGGACGTGGAGGTGGGGACATGAGGTGACGCGGTTGGACGATCTGAACGCCTGGGTTCCCCAGGGCCTCGTTGGCCAGACGATACCGGCTGAGTAGAACCGAGGCGAGCCGAGACAGGCCGTGTGCGACCGGCCTGTCATGAAACCTTCACCGCGGGCGGAGACAGTGGCGGCCAACTCCTGAGTTGTTCCGCCATGAAGCGACCCGCTTCCATCTGCGGGCGCCGCCCCGGCGGATGACCCGCACCGCCCTCGTCAAACCCGTGCGCGAGCCGGACACCGTGGCCGCGCTGATCGAGGCGCGTGCACTGGCCATGCATTTCCAGCCCATCGTGTCGCTGGCCGATGGCAGCCTGCACGGGCATGAGGCGCTGGTGCGCCCCAGCGCCGGCCCCTGGGCCCATCCCGACGCCTTGTTCGCCGCCGCCCGCCAGGAGGGCCTGAGCATCGAACTGGAGCTGGCCTGCCTGCGCGCCGCGCTGGTGAGCTGGAGCCGCCAGCGCCCGACCGGCAAGCTGTTCGTCAACCTCAGCGCGGCCGCCCTCACCCAGCTGCTGGAAGTGCAGGAGCCGCAGCGGCTGATGGAGATGGTGCGCAGCCGCGGCGTGACGCCCAGCGCGCTGGTCATCGAGATCACCGAGCATGAACACGTGCGCGACGTGGAGCGGCTGCAGCATGCGGTGCTGTGGCTGCGCCGGCACGGCGTGGGCATGGCGCTGGACGACTTCGGTGACGGCCGCTCCAGCCTGCGGCTGTGGTCGGAGCTGAAGCCCGAGATCGTCAAGATCGACAAGTACTTCACCCGTGAAGTGGCCCGCAACGGCGACAAGCTGCAGACGCTGCGGGCGCTGATGCACATCGCCGAGACCTTCGGCTCGGCCCTGGTAGCCGAAGGCATCGAGACCGACGACGACCTGCGCGTGGTGCGTGACCTGGGCATCGGCCTCGGCCAGGGTTACGGCCTGGGGCGTCCGCAGGCCGCGCTGGCGCAGGCGCCGCTGCCCGGCGCGCTGGCCGTGCTCACCAGCCGCGAGGTGGCGGTGCTGCCGCAGCGCCGCCGCGCCGCCAACCACGGCGGCCTGACCGCCGCCAAGCTGTGCCGGCCGCTGCCGCCGGTGTCTTCGGCCATCACGCACGACGAGGTGTTCAACCGCTTCACCGCCGACCCGGCGCTGCATGCCATCGCGGTGGTGGAGGATGAACGGCCGGTGGCGCTGCTCAACCGCCAGCAGTTCATCCATGCCTATGCGCAGCCGTATTTCCGCGAGCTGTATGCGCGCCGCCCGGCCACCATGCACGGCAACACCAACCCGCTGTGCGTGGACATCCACACCGGCATCGCGGAGCTGACGTCGGTGCTCACCTCGGCCGACCAGCGCTACCTGACTGAAGGCTTCATCGTCACCGAGGGCGGGCGCTACCGAGGCCTGGGCACCGGCGACCAGCTGGTGCGGGCCGTGACCGAGGCGCGCATCGAGGCCGCGCGGCATGCCAACCCGCTGACCTTCCTGCCGGGCAACATCCCGATCAGCGACCATATCGACCGGTTGCTGGACGGCGGCTGCGAGTTCGCGGCCTGCTACGCCGACCTGAACCATTTCAAGCCCTTCAACGACCAGTACGGCTACTGGCGCGGCGACGAGATGATCCGCATGGTGGCGCAGGTGATCACCGCCCACGCCGACCCGCAGCGCGACTTCGTCGGCCACGTGGGCGGCGACGACTTCATCGTGGTGTTCCAGAGCGGCGACTGGCTGCAGCGCTGCCAGGCCATCGTCGACGAATTCAACCTGCGCGCCCGCGACCTGTTCGACGCCGAGGCCCTGGCCGCCGGCGGCCTGCAGGCCGAGGACCGCCACGGCGTGATGCGCTTTCACCCCTGTACCACGCTGTGCATAGGCGCGGTGCCGGTGCGGCCCGGCGACTACCGCCGCAGCGACGGCGTGGCCAACGCCGCCGCTGCTGCCAAGCGCCTGGCCAAGCATGCAGGCTGCGGGGTGCAGGTGCTGGGGGTGGGTGGCGCGGGCTGACAGCCGAAACACGACGCGCCGCGTGGCAGGTTTCACGCTGCACCGCGGCGGCTGTTGGGGCGGCGGCTCCAGCAGGCAAAGGCAAGGGTCGATAGGGGTGGCATGGGCGGTGCCGCTGCGCGATGCTCCGACTTCTGCTGTGCCGAGTGACCCGACCCATGCGCGTTCACGCCGTCAAGACTTCGCGTGGAAAACCCGACCGGGGGGCGGCAGAGCTGCCATTGCGGCTGCTGCTGCGCTTTTCAGACGCCGGCTACGAGCAACGCTTCCTCGATCACTACGTCGGCTTCTACCTGCGCTATGCCCAGGCCAGCTTGCTGCTGGGCCTGCTGCTGATCGTCGGCGACTACCTGGCCGACCGCATCGCCTTCGGTCCGGGTCCGGCCAACCTGCAGCGGCTGACGCTGGCGCTGCCGGTGCTGCTGGCGGGGCTGGCCTTTTCCTTCACCAGCGTCGCGCGCCGGCACTGGCAGGCGGTGATGGCCGGCTTCATCGTCACCGTGGCCATGTGCCTGTTCACCATCCTGGTAAGGATCGACGCCGAAGGCGGCGCCGGGCTGCGCAGCTGGGTGGGCGTGCTCAACTTCACCTTCCTGCAGTTCTACTGCTTCGTCATCCTGGGCGTGCAGTTCCGCCATGCGCTGGTGGCGGGCCTGGCCATCGTCGCCGCGTTCGAGCTGGCGCTGTGGCGCTACGCCAGCATGTCGGGCGAAGAAGCGGCCTACTGGTCGTACCACGTGGTCACGGTGTTCCTGCTGGCGGCCGGCATCGGCTGGTGGCGCGAGTTCGTGCTGCGCAAGGAATTCGTGGCCCGCGTGGCGCTGGACGATTCGCGCATCGCGGCCGAGCAGCGCGCGCTGCAGCTGGCCCATTACGACGAAGTGACCGGCCTGCCCAACCGCCGCCGCTTCACCGAGCTGGCCGCCCCCGCGCTGGAGCGCGCCCAGGCCGAGGACCAGGCCTGCGCGGTGCTGCACGTGGAAGTGGACCGCCTGCGCGGCGTGAACGAAGCCTTCGGCCGCGGCCCGGTGGATGCGGCGCTGGCCACGGTGGCCCAGCGGCTGCGCGCCTGCATCCGCGGCGCCGACGTGGTGGTCACCAGCCCCCCGGCGGGCGAGACGGGCGACACCGGCGTGCTGGCCCGCTTCAGCGACAACGCCTTCATGGTGCTGGTGGCCGACCTGCCGGGGCAGGAGCGTGCCTCGGCCATCGCCCAGCGGCTGCTGGCGGCCGTGGGGCAACCGGTCATCGTGGCCGGGCAGCCGGTGATGCTGTCGGCCAGCGTGGGCATCGCGATGTACCCCGGCGACGGCACCGACCTGGCCGGCCTGACCCGCTGCGCCGAGCAGGCCGCCCGCGCCGCACGCGATGCGGGCGGGGCGCAGCACCTCTTCTTCGATCGCGAACTCAATGCCGGCGCCCGTGACCGCGTGCTGCTGGAAAACGAGCTGCGCCAAGCCATCCAGGGCGGGCAGCTGTGCATGCACTACCAAGCCAAGGTGGATGCGCGCAACGGCGCGTTGATGGGGGCCGAGGCGCTGGTGCGCTGGCAGCATCCGCAGCGCGGCCTGGTGCCACCGGGCCGCTTCATCCCGATGGCCGAAGAATGCGGCCTCATCGGCCCACTCACCGACTGGGTGCTGGAAGCCGCCTGCGCCAGCCTGCGCCGTTGGTCCGACCGCGGCCTGCGCACCGTGCCGCTGTCGGTCAACCTGCCCGCTTCCAGCCTGGCCGACCCCAGCCTGCTGGAGCAGCTGGAGCGCCTGATGCAACGTCACCGGCTCAGCCCGGCCAGCCTGATGCTGGAGCTGACCGAGACCATGCTGATGCGCGACCTGCCCGCCACCAGCCAGGTGCTGGCGCGGCTGCGCGACCGCGGCTTCGGTCTGTCGCTGGACGACTTCGGCACCGGCTATTCGTCGCTGAGCCACCTGCAACGGCTGCCGATGAACGAGCTGAAGATCGACCGCGCCTTCATCACCGACGTCGCCCGGGGCGGCCGCGACAGCGCGCTGGCCACGGCCATCATCACACTGGGCCGCGAGCTGGGCCTGCAGGTGGTCGCCGAAGGCGTGGAGACGGACGAGCAGTCGCAGTTCCTGCTGGCCCGCGGCTGCGAGCTGCAGCAGGGCTACCTGTTCAGCCGGCCGTTGCCCGAAGAGGCCTTCGAGCTGCTGCTGCGGCGCGGCAGCACGCTCAGCGTGCCCACCGCCGCCGCGGCCTGAGCTGGCTCGCCGCTCCCGGCGGCGGTGCCGCTCAGCCCTTGATGAAGGCCAACAGGTCGGCGTTGAGCACGTCGGCGTTGACGGTGAGCATGCCGTGCGACAGGCCGGGGTAGGTCTTGAGCGTGCCGTTCTTGAGCAGCTTGACGGCCAGCCGGGCCGAGTTGTCGATCGGCACGATCTGGTCGTCCTCGCCGTGCATCACCAGCGTGGGCACCGTGATGGCCTTCAGGTCTTCGGTCTGGTCGGTTTCCGAGAAGGCCTTGATGCCGTCGTAATGGGCCTTGGCGCTGCCCATCATGCCCTGGCGCCACCAGTTGCGGATCACGCCCTCGTACACCTTGGCGCCCGGCCGGTTGAAGCCGTAGAACGGGCCGGCCGGCACGTCCAGGAACATCTGGGCGCGGTTGTCGGCCACCCCCTTGCGGAAGCCGTCGAACACCTCCATCGGCAGGCCACCGGGATAGGCCGGCGTCTTGAGCATGATGGGCGGCACCGCGGCCACCAGCACCGCCTTGGCCACGCGGCCCGCGGGCTGGCCGTGCCTGGCCACGTAGCGGGCCACTTCGCCGCCACCGGTGGAGTGGCCGATGTGCACTGCATTGCGCAGGTCCAGGTGCTCGGCCACCGCGAAAGCGTCGGCGGCGTAATGGTCCATGTCGTGGCCTTCGGGCACCTGGGCGCTGCGGCCATGGCCGCGGCGGTCGTGCGCCACCACGCGGAAGCCGCGCTGCACGAAGAACAGCATCTGCGTGTCCCAGTCGTCGGAAGACAGCGGCCAGCCGTGGTGGAACATGATGGGCTGGGCGTTTTTCGGGCCCCAGTCCTTGAAGAAGATCTCGGTGCCGTCCTTGGTGGTGATGGTGCCCATGCGGGTCTCTCCTGGTGATGCGCCGCGTCGGGCGGCGGGGGTGGGGGATGCGGTGGCGGCCTGGGCCTGCAGGGGCAGCGCCAGGCCGGCGGCGGCCAGCGCGCCGCCGGCCAGCAGCTGGCGGCGCAGGCGGTCGATCAACTCTTCGTGAGACATGGCGGGAACGCCGCGGCAAGGCAGGCGCAATGCTTCGATGCCATCAGCGTAGGAGCGGCCCGCCCCGCCCGCATCCGGCGCTGGGGAGGCTGCGGCCTCGCCCATTGGGAAGAGGCAGCGTGACACTTCCGCGAAGCCGCCATCACCCTGCGGCGATGGCATGTATCCAAATGCACAAACGCTGTGCACGCCGGCGCGGACGTTCACGTTTGTTCATTCGGGTTTACACGTTCTTTGCACTCAACAGGGGCGTGGATAGAGTGAATTCGCACCTTGAAGGTGCCAACACAACAAGGGTGATGCCGACACGGTGCACCCAGCCAGGAGACAGGTCCATGCTGCAGTTCCACCGCGCCGCGACCGGCGCGCTCGCCTGTGTCGCCACCCTGCTGTTGTCGGCCTGCGCCGCGCCCCCGATGGGCGGCAAGCAGGTCATCGCCAGCCCGGACGCCCCGGCCGCCATCGGCCCCTACTCACAGGCCATCCGCCACGGCAGCACGCTGTACCTGGCGGGCCAGATCCCGATCGACCCGAAGACCAACCAGGTGAACACCGGCTCCATCGAGGAGCAGACCCGCCTGGTGCTGGACAACCTCAAGGCGGTGCTGGCCGCCAACGGCATGACGCTGGACGACGTGGTGCTGACCCACGTGTTCATGAAGGACCTGAACGACTTCGCGAAGATGAACGCCGTCTACGCGACCTACTTCAAGGACAAGCCGCCCGCCCGTGCGACGGTGCAGGTGGCCCGCCTGCCGCGCGACGTGGCGGTGGAAATCTCCGCGGTGGCGGCCCGCTAGCCGCCCGCACCGCGCCCCGGGGCCGCCGCGCAATGCGGCCCGCCCCGGCCTTCGGTTCTCTTTGACTGGTTGACCGAGCGTTCCCACGCGTCGGGCGCCGCTTTGCGCCCGTTTCTCTCCACAGCAGTACGGAAGGAAGCCCCCATGTCAGAGCATCACGACCCGCTCATGTCCACCGCGCAGCCCGAGGCCGGGCGGCGCCGCTTCTTCAGGCTGGTGGGCGCGGGCGCCGGCACGCTGGCAGCGGGCACGCTGCCGCTGGTCAGCCCGCAGGCCTTTGCCGCCACCAACCATGTGATGGGCGAACCGCAGCCCGCCTTCGCGCTGGACCCGTCCATCCTGTACATGAACGTGGGCACCACCGGCTCCACGCCGGTGCACCTGCTCAAGGCCTTCGACGACTACAACCGCGAGGTGGCACGCAACCCGCGCGAGACGCTGGGCGGCACCACGCCGATGCGCCAGGCCATCGCCGCCGGCTTCGGCTGCGAGACCGAAGAGCTGGTGATGACCTACAACACCACCGACGGGATGAACAAGATCCTGGCCGGCGTGGAGCTGAACGCCGGCGACGAGATCATCACCACCAACCACGAGCACCCAGGCGGCAACGGCCCGATGAACCTGCTGGCCTGGCGCAAGGGCGTGGTCATCAAGCGGGTGGAGCTGCCGGTGGGCAACAACCAGACCGCGCAGGACTACGTGAACCTGTTCGCCGCGGCCATCACCGCCAAGACCAAGGCCTTCGTGTTCTCGGCGCCCACCTTCCTTACCGGCACCATGCTGCCCTACAAGCGGCTGGCGATGCTGGCCCAGCAGAACAACATCATGACCATCGTCGATGGCGCCCACGCCACCGGCATGTTCAACATCAAGTTCCATGAGACGGGCATCGACTTCTGGGGCTGCTCGGGCCACAAGTGGCAATGCGGGCCGGGGGGCACCGGCATCCTCTACATCCGCAACCGCGTCAGCAGCTTCAACCCGCGGCCGCTCTTCAACTTCTGGCCCACCAACACCAACAACACCGCGCTCACCGGCCCGCGCACCAATGCCAATGCGGCCAGCTACCAGATCGGCACGCGGGTGCAGAGCATCGGCAACCCCAACTACCCGATGCTCAAGGTGCTGAGCGAATGCTGCACCTGGTGGGACGAGATCGGCCGCGCCGCCATCGAGGCGCACGACCTGGCGCTGTCGGCCTACCTCAAGCAGAAGATCGCGCAGGTATGGGGCACGGCCAAGCTGTACTCACCGATGGGCGACCCCGAACTGGTGTCGGCGCTCACCTCCTTCAACCCCTTCCACGGGCCTTCGCTGGCGCTGGCGGCGGGCAGCGGCGCAGCCACGGCCGAATCGGCCCAGTCCAGCACCTTCGTTGAGCGGCTGCGCACGCAGTACGGCATCGTCATCCGCAACACCGCGGTGCCGGTGCCGGGCTCCACCGCCGCCCACCACCCGGTGCGCATCTCCACCCACCTCTTCCATTCCACGCAGGACGTGGACCGGCTGGTGGCCTCGATGCGCGAACTGACCAAGCTGATGCTGGCCGGCCGCTGAGCGCGCCACGCCCACACACCCCACAGGCAGGAGACACACCATGAACTGCAAGCCTTCCACGCTGGCGCTGGCCGCCGCATTGCTGCTGGCCGGCCCCGCGGCACTGGCCGCCACGCTGGACTACGGCGGCACCACCGTCGGCGGTGCCACCTTCAACCGTCCGGTGGAAACGCTGGACTTCGTCACGATGACCGACACGGCCTACAGCGCCTTCGAGTTCACCGTGGGCAGCACCGGCTTCTACAACTTCCTGAGCACGGCGCAAGGCGGCTGGGACAACTTCGTGCTGCTGTATGGGCCGTCGTTCAACCCGACCCAGCCGCTGACCGGCGCGCTGGTGGCCAACGACGACCTGGGCGGCACCACCGTCGGCCAGGCCGGCTTTTCATGGGGGCTGACGGCGGGCGTGCGCTACACCTTCGTGACCACCGGCGTGGGAGACAGCGGCCTCTTCAGCAACAGCATCACCGGGCCCGGCAGCATCGCCGCCGTGCCCGAACCTTCCACCTACCTGATGCTGGCCATGGGCCTGGCGGCCATCGGCTACCTGCGCCGGCGGCGCTGAGCCTGCAGCGCACGCAGGGCCGCGCAGGCGGCCAGCAGGCCGAGGCCGGCTTCGAGGCTCATCGCACCACCACCACCACCACCACCGCCGTTGTCCGGCGTGGGCGTGGGAGTCGGCGTGGGTTCAGGCGTGGGCTGGCTGGCGCCGCCCGACGGTGGCAGCGGCAGGCCCAGCTTCTGCGCGCAGGTGCGCAGGCGCGCGTCGTCCAGGGTGGGCGCGCTGCGGGCCGGGGCCGCATAGCTGCGCGGCGCGGCCGCGAACACCAGCGCCTGGTCGGCGTCCAGCACGCCGGCACCGCAGGTGGTGGTGGTGCAGGTGCAGCGCCCGGGCAGGCGGCTGCTGCAGCTGCCCAGCAGCGGCACCTGCACATGCGGGCGCGCGCTGCGGGTCAGGCCGTCGGTCAGTTCGGCCACCGTCAGGGTCGGGTTCACCGCCAGCATCAGCGCTGCGGTGCCGCCCACCACCGGACCCGCAAAGCTGCTGCCTGAAGCGGCCACGTAGCCGGCCTGACCGGCCACGGTCTCGCCCAGGTTGCCGGTGGAGACGATGCCCGCATCGGCCAGCTCTTCGTCGCAGGTGTTGCCGGCCGCCATGTCGCCGCCCGTCGTGGCCAGCGCCACCTGCGGGCCGAAGTTGGCGTAGTTGGCCTTGTAGCCTTCGCGGTTGAGCGAGGTGACGGCAAAGGCCCCGGTGCAGCTGGCCGGCCGCGCCACGCCGCTGCGCAGATTGCCGGCCGCGGCGATCACCAGCGCACCGGCGGCGCGCACCTCGGCCAGCGCGTCGGTGTAAAGGCGCGCCACGCGGGCCACCTCGGCATTGCCGCTGGTCACGTCGCAGGCTTCGGGCGCGCCATAGCCCAGCACGATGATGCGGGCCGGGTTGGCATTGGCCGGCACGCCGGCCACCGGCAGGCCCGCGGCCCAGCGCAGGCCGTCGATGATGTCGGCCACCGCCGCGCCGCACTTGCCGGCCACCCGCACCGGCAGAAAGCGGCCGTTCCAGTTGGCGGCGGCCACGCCCTCGCCGTTGTTGCTCACCGCCGCCACCTGGCCGGCGATCACCGTGCCGTGCCAGCTGGAAAACGGCGCATCGGGGCAGCCGCTGAAGGCCGACGGGTTGGCCAGCCGCTCGGCGGTGGTGATGGCATCGCCGGAGTCGGTGGGGTCGTTGTCGCGGCCGTTGCCGTCGCCGGCGTACACCGCATCGCTGACGAAGTCGTAGCCGGGCAGGCGGCGCGCGTCCAGCTCGGGGTGGGTGGTGATGCCGGAATCGAGCACCGCCACCACCGGCCCGCTGCCCGACACCGGCGCGCCGGTGGACCGGCTCCAGGACGTGGCCAGTCCGGCAGCGCCGGTGTTGCCGGCGGCCACCGCCCGCAGCCACCACTGCTGGCCGAAGCGGGCGTCGGACGGCATCACGTCCATGCGCTGCTCGCGCGCAGGGGCGGCGGCAGCCACCTGGCCGACCGCCAGCAGCACGGGCAGCAACACCAGCGCTGGTGAGCGCTGGACGACAAGGCGCATGCGCCGCAGGAACGGGTCTGAATGGCTCATGCGGTCCGCAATCTACGCAGCGCATTTGAGCCCCCCGTGAAGCCGGCGCGTGGACCATGGGCCGTTCGGACCATGCGCCGCCGACACCCCCCTGGCCTGCGGGTGCTGCCTAGTCCGTACGGCGCATCGCATGCAACAGCCGGTCATCTTCGGCGACGAAACTGCAACGTTTCGACACTTGCGTTCCACATGCATTACATGGACGACTCGGTGCTCCTGACACCGCGGCATGCCGAATCCCTGGTGCGCGCGATCGAGT